>DATEJX010000141.1:0-20434 GCA_035277785.1 Candidatus Angelobacter sp.
ATCATTCTGCAGGAGCCGGTGGTTTTTTCGGCCACGGTTGCGGAGAACATCGCTTACGGACGGCCGGATGCAAGCCGGGAAGAAATCATGCAAGCCGCAAAGGCAGCCCGGGCGCACGAATTTATCTCTTCCCTTCCGGACGGCTACGACACAAAAGTGGGAGAGGGTGGGTGCCGCCTCTCTGGCGGGCAACGGCAGCGCCTGGCGATTGCGCGCGCATTTCTGAAAAACGCTCCAATTCTGATCTTTGACGAACCGACCAGCGCGGTTGACATCCACACCGAGCAGGAGATCATGCAGGCTACGGAGCAACTGATCCGGGGACGGACTACGTTTGTCATTGCCCATCGCTTGAGCACCATCCGGGACTGTGATCTGCTGCTGGTGTTGAAACAGGGCAAGCTGGTGGCTGTGACCAGTAACTTTGATGAGGCAATGAGCGCTTTGGCGGAAGAACCTCTCGGAAGTGGAGCGGGGATGCAGGCGCGGTCGGTGATGGTGCAGTAGCTGTGGCCTTTGAAAACCTCTCGTTCAGGGCACAACTATTGCTCCCGCGACACTGCAGCGGAGCAGATTCCTCGGCTTCGCCTCGGAGTGACACACTTTTAGTCAATAGAAATACACAAGAAGTTACCTCAGCGGCTAAAGCCGGCTGATTTTAGCAGCCTTACCGCAGGCCTAAAGGCCTGCTCCACCCCGACAACCTGAGCAGCACGGTGCGAATGACATCTATTGCTCCCGCGACACTGCAGCAGAGCAGATTCCTCGGCTTCGCCTCGGAATGACACCCTCTCTGGTGGGAAGTTTTATCGTGAGGACGATCACTCTGGAGGCCAGTTCAATTTTCTTAGCCTGACCTCAAAACAATAAGGCCCAAAAAGAGCATGAAGGCTACTTACTTCCCAGATTCAGATCAATATCCCGCAGCGTGGTGGGTTCACCCGGGAGAGTGACGGCGCGGACTGATTCTTTGCCTTCGTATTCAACTTTGACCACATAAGTTCCGGCCGGAAGGTTGCGGAAGAGATACGCTCCGTTTTCGGCGGTGGTTGTCTCCAGGGACAACTCCTGCACGAGCACCTTTGCGCCGGCGAGTGGGACAGGCTTGAGGAGCGTCTTATCGTAGACCAGAACTTTGCCGGAGACGGATCGCAACGCTTTGACCGTAAACTGAAGGCTGGCGGGCTTGCCTGGATCGATTGTCACCTGCTGAGGCTCAAGGGCCTGCAAGGAATAGCCCGGAGGGTACGAATCAGGATCGGTTGTGAGCTGGTATGTGCCCGCGGGCAGCCCGGGGAAGGTGAATTTGCCACTGCCGCTGGTCTGCACCCGGCGCGTGAACTTTTCTCCCTTGAGTTCCACGGTCACTCCCGTCACTCCGACAGCAGCGTCATTCATTACAAAACCGAAGACCTGGCCTTTGGCAAAGTTAATGCCGAAATCGACGGTATTGTTGATGTCCGTCGTGGCAGGCGAATCAGTGGTGTAGAAAAACGGTTCGGCGCTCGCGAATTTGGCTTCAATGCGGTGCGTACCGTAGGGCACATGGCGGAAAAAGTAGTAGCCGTGGGCATCACTATGGGCCACGCGAACGCCATCAAGAAGGATCTCTACCCCGGCCACAGGCGTCTGATGTGCTGCCTCATAGTGGCCTGAGGATTCGTCATCGCGGAAGACATGGCCTTCGATGAGACCGTGACGTCCGGGAAGAATGAAGCCGGGCACTGTATAGAACTGGTGGCGCAGCGAAACAGCAAACAATGGCTTGGTATCTGCCAGTCCACCATTGGTGGTGTGGACGAGAGAGGCTGAGCCGACAAGCTGCGTGTCCTTGGTCACTCTCTGGGCATAGCTCACAGTGGCTGTGGTGAGCAGGAAATTTCCCTGGACCAACTGGGTGTTGCTGTTGAAGTAGCTGAGATCCACCTGACGATGCGCGCTACTGCGGCCCATCCAGGTGAGAGAGGCACCGTAATCGTCACGCGAAGGAGCAAGGTTCACGGTGAACGGCGTGGAGAAGCCTAGGGTAGCCAGCAGGGCCGAGTTGCGCAGAAGATCGGCAAGCTGGTCCGGAGTGCTGGCTACGATTCCGGCGCGGTCGAGCGCGTCCTGCAAGCCAGGAATCAGGGCAAAAATGGCGGCCACGGTAGGTACCTGCACATCATGGCGGTAAAACATGGTGCCGTGGAATTCTCCGGCGGAGGCGCGCAGGTTGGCAGCGTAATCATTGCCGCCGCTGCCGTCAAAGTTAGTTGTGCGCTGGTACTGAAAGCCGCTGCCGAAATGGCGCGAGGAAAAGTCGAGTCCGACAGGCAAATTGACGGTGGTGATTTGCGGCCCGATGGGCAGCTTTGACTGGAAGCTGGAATAGGAGCTGCCGCCGCTGAGAGAAAAATTACGATTGAGCTTGAAAGTGGCCAGCTCGCCCGCGGTGAACGAGTTCTGCTGCAGCAGCGCCAGGTTGAAATCTGACTGGTTCAAATCTGCGCTCAGGTAGAGGCGCGAGTTCACCTTGCGCGTGGCATCCAGATTGGAAAAGGTTCCGTGCTGGTTATTCAGGGCCAGCCCGGCAAAGCTGCGTGACTGCGAGCGGAAGCTGCCAAGAACGTGGGTCTGCTCGTCATCATAGCCGCCATTCACCGCCAGCCCTATGCCGTGGCTGAATCCCCATTCGGTGAGAAAGTGCGCCTTATCTTTCTTGATGTAGCGAAACACAAGGGTTCCGGCAACGCCGTTGCCGCCGATTCCTGCCAGCGAATCAGGATTGCGGAAATAATAGAGGTTTCCCTGGATGGAATTGCTGTCATCCAGCTTGAAGGTGCGGGAGCCGCCTACCACGTATTCACGATCTGTGGCCAGGAACAGTCCCTGAAATGTTGCAACGGAGCTGAAGCCCCCATGAAACTGCCAGTCGCCTTCACGGTAATGAAAGCCGCGGACCATGTAGCCATCGAGCGTAAAAGGAGAGTTCGCTACGGTCTGGTCCACGAACGTGAGGTCACGGCGAGGCCGGCTGATTTCGTAGGACAAGTAAGGAAAGCCGACAGCGGAGCTGGATGTCCCAGCAGAAAACAGGTTGGCATTGATCAGCTGAAAGCGGTCAAACGACTCGCCCTGAGTGCGGCGTAGCTCGAGCGAGTTGGTGATTTGTCCGGGATCAGAGTTGTAGCGAAACTCGTAGCTGCCGCTTTCTCCTTCGCGGCCCGCATTTGGCGGCTCAAAGCCCGGTGGAAGAGTGGGAGGCGGCACAGGCACATTGACGGGCAGGGTCTGCACGCCAGATTGAGTGACGATGACAATGTTTGTACTGCCCGGCGCTTTGCCTGTGATCTCCACCACGCCGTTGGCGGCGGCGGCTTCCGCGATGCTTGTATCCAGCGAGTAGGCAGCAGTAGCGCCGGCTAAAGCGACCTCAATTCGCTTCTGATAGCCGACCTGAAGCGGAGACTGGCCCTGGACCGCGACAGCTAAAGCGGCCAGAACAATCAGGCTCCGGAAAAAGTTCATGGGACCTTGAAATCCACTGAACTGGTCTGCGTCTTGCCTTCAAACTGGAAGGAGCACAACGCACGGTAATTGCCGGACGGCAACTGATCAGGAAATTCAGCCACAAACTGCTGGCGCTCTCCCGGGAGCAGGCGCTGCTGCATGAAATTGGCCTTGCCCACCAGAGAGCCTTTTTCGTTCAACACGGCGGCAGTGCCTTCCGGCAATACGGGCTCAGTGCCTGAGTTGTTGAGCCACTCGGTGATGCTCATGTTGGCGCTGGCGGAGGCTGGCGTTACCTGCACCGGTTCGGACTGTACCTTCACATTCTCAGAAAGGTTGAAGGTGAGCAGAGCGCTCAACGAGGCGGTCATGCCCACGTTTCCGGAGGACGTGGGCAGCACGTCAGTCCCGTGAAAGACAGCCACCACGGCGCGAATGTCGGTTTTGGCGGGTATGGTCAAACGCAATTCCACGGAGCCGGAGGTGTGCGCCTTGATCAGAATCTTTTTCTGAGAAAACACCGCGGTGGCGGCGATGCTGTCCGGCAGTTCACCTGCAGGAACGTAGACGCGCTTGCCGTCCTTTACGATCATGTCCTGGGCCAGCAGCTCAAAGCCGAGGTCCACGCCAGTGTTATTGGAAAGCGTGAGCGTCTGGGTAAGTCCCTGGCCAAAATTGCCTTTGCCCATGATCACGGCCGGGCTGAGCGAGATGGAGGGCTTGTCAGGCGGCGGTGGTGGAGCGAGTTGGGCGTGGATCGGCAATAGCGCGGCGACAAAGAAGCACATCCAAGCGGTGAAGATTTTATTTTTATGATTTAGTAAGTTCATATTTCGACTGCGAATTCCTTTAAGAGAACTCCCTGACGCTGCATTTGCAGGTGATACATTCTCGGGATCCTTCGACTCGCCCTCACTCCCCTTCGCTCCGCTCGGGTCATTCGGACTCGCTCAGGATGACAAGGGTTTTACATCCTACCCAGCCCTACGGCTTCGCTCGCTGCGCTCACTCGCCTCAGGCTGGGCTAACTTCTTAACGCGCCTACGGCGCTGAAATTAGAAAACACGCGACGGCTTCTCCCACTTGAGTTTGCTGCGCGCTCAGTTGGCAATCACCTGAACCAGGATTGCGTTCTGTAAGCGGGAATTTTTTTCCGTCACTGAATTGGGCACATCAATTTCCAGCAAATGCTGTGAAGTCGTGCCGACCTTCGCATTGCCCTGAATGATCTGGGGCGTGGTGCCCAGCGGAATGCCATCCAGGCGGAAGCCGAAATGCATTTCAGGAACAGCAATGGCGGCAAGGACAGTGGCGTTGGTTACGCTGGCGGAAGGATCCTGCAGAGCCAATCCAAACCGCGTGGTAACCGCGAAACCGGACGCGCGCCGAACTAGGGTGACGTTGTGAGCGGCGGAGGCCATGTCATAGGAGACCTCACCAAAGTTAAGAGTGCGCTGGGTGGAAGTTCCGCTAAGCGGAAGTCCATCCGGCGCACTCGAGAGTGAAACAGTAAGCGTGCCCGAAGCTTCTGAACGCATGGTCATCACCGCGGGCGGTGTACGTTTTACGGCATGAGGGTGCTGCGCCCATCCATTGGTCATGAGGGAGGAACCAATCACCAATAACGGAAAATGTTGTCGCAGCCTTATGCTTGCACCTCACGGGTGAGACCGTGCCGCGGCGCGTGCATCTCCGCGGCCCGCTCTATCTCAGCCTAGTTCGCCGTGGCTGTAAAGTTCACGATGTTGCTGATCGTGGTTCCACTGGCGGTGGTAAACGGAATGGTGATGGCGAGCGTGACCGGCACGTTGGAGCCATAGGTTCCGGTGGCCGTCGCGGTCCCAGGAGTGGTATTGGTAAATGCGGCGCCATTGGCAGCCCAGGTATCGGCGGCATCAGCCGTGCTCAACTGGGTGGTCAACGTATAGCTGGTGCTGGCGGTGTTCGTCTTGCTCACCAGAACATCCACCGGAGTGCTGACGGTGAAGTTGGTGGCTGTGGGCGCGGGGCGGCTTACGCCGGCAGGCAGCGTACCGAAGGCGGAAACGGTTCCGAAGTCCAGGGTGGCGGCGTTGGTGCCGGCGCCTGAGCTAAGGGCAACGCCCGCGGCATCACTGTTGAAAACCAGGTTGATGGAGCCGGTTACTGTGGCTGAAACATTCAGGGTCCCGGTTGCTGTTTGAGCAGCGGCAAGTGATGTCATCATTACCGCGGCGGCGAAAATTACGAGTACTTTCTTCATTGGTTCCTCACTCCTCTTGCTAAAGTTTCAAAGTTTTATTGCTGGACTGCTTGTTTTCAAAAACTAGTTCTGCCTCACTCAATTCGGTGAAGCCTGAAAATTGATGACTGTGCTCAACGCCGTGCCCACCGCCGGACCTCCCGCTCCCGGCGCAGCCGTGGAGACGGTTAAATCCAGATTGTGCGGAACATCCACGTTGTAGGCCGCATTGGTCTGGATATTGGAAAGGGCGGCAACCAGGGTCACGGTATCAATCTTGAAACTGAAACCTGTGGGCAGTACTGAAGCCAACTGCGCGCTCAGAGTGTAAGTTGTGCTGTTCAATCCCCCCTGAACCACCTGAACATCAAAAACTGTGCGCACGGTGTAATTTGCGGCGGTAACTGAAGGGCGGCTAACTCCTGGAGCGAGCGGACCAAAGGCGGAGATCGTGCCGAAATTCAGGGTAGCGGCGGATGTGCCTGCCGCCCCCAGGGTGACGCCGCCGGGATCGCTATCAAAAA
Organism: Candidatus Angelobacter sp.; assembly: GCA_035277785.1. GTDB lineage: Bacteria > Acidobacteriota > Terriglobia > Terriglobales > Acidobacteriaceae > Angelobacter. The sequence goes on from DATEJX010000141.1 coordinate 6,235, forward strand.
CCAGAGAAATGCCGTTCTTGTGATTCAAAGTAGCGTTGATTACACCTGTGGCGGTCGGGTTCTGGGCGAAGGCGGGCGCAGCAAACAGCAGGGCTGTCATCGCCAGCATGATCCGAATTTGCGCCGAATGCTTCTTCATACCTAGTTTGCGGTCGCCAGGAAGGTGATGGTCTCCTGCAAAATCTGTGCGGGCACGTTATTGCGCACCTGCACCTGCAATGTCTTGGTCACGGGCTGTCCGAACGTATCTGTGGTGTCCAGGGTGGTAAATCCCGTGCTGTTTAACGTCACGTTGTTGACTAGCCAAATCACGCTAGCCGGTGGCGCAGTGGATATCTGCGCGGCCAGGCGGTAACTGGGGCTGCTGGAGTTGGTTTTGGTCACCAGGACGTCAAAAGCGCTGCTGACCTGATAGAACGACGCTCCCACGTGCGCATAGTTCACGCAGGCCGAGGTGTGAAAATTGCCGGGGAACGAGGCGGAACCGAGATCAAGTCCTACATTATTGGTGCCGGCATTGGTGAGCTTGCAGAAGCCTACGCTGCCGACGTTTGGGTTGTCATTGAAGACGAGCGAAATGGAGGACTGTACCGTCAAGTTGATAGAAAGCTGAGCGGAACTGGCCTGTGCAGATGCGCCAATACCGACTGCCAGCATCAGCAGCACGAGTGAGGCAGTCCTGAAGACCAAACCGTTGATGAAACTAACCTTCATACCTTGCAACCGGACACTTGGATCGCCGTTTGCTTGTCTCTCCGTCTGACTCTGGATCAGCAACGGGGCTACCCCATACACTGTCCTAAAGAACTACTTTGGTGATGTTCTTTGGTGATGCCTATTGTTGGCCAGAGGCGAGTTTCCGACAAGGGTACGGAAGTCACCGCGACGCCAGTACAACGCTTTTTATCTGAGGGACTTACCTGAGGCTTTTGCAGCAGTTTGTACCGTGCTGAAATGACGGACGCAATCAGGCGTTCCTTGTAGTTCCTTCATCAACACTGCTGGAAGATATGAAGGTTTGTTCCCGAACGTGACAAAACTCGGGCAACGGCTTGCAAGGCGTACAAACTTCGCTATTGTTTCGCAAGCGAAAAAATGGTAAAATGTAGCGATTTGGCAGCTGCTTACCGTTGTAGAGATGGGTGCGGACCTGGGGCCAGCTGGGAATGCGGCTCAATCCCGGGGGTTGATTCAGCTAAGTCCTTATTTTTCGGGGTTGACCGGGAGGGGTGGCCGGCACGGAAATGCGGGAAGCAATAGACCGAGGTCGACAACCGGCGTGAAGGAATCATGGTGCGACAGCCTGCAACGCGCAGCTTAGAAAAAAATGAGCTATTCGAGGCCCGGGCGAGTCTAATTGGGGTCGAGCGGTGCTGTTGTGGCTCTTATATGGTTTGGATAGCATAGGGAAAGATTCTCATCATGACGTTCAAAAAGTATGCAATCTTGCTTGCCGGGCTGGGCGCCGCGGCGCTAATGGCCGGATGCGGCAATAATGTTAATGCCAACAAGCCTGCCGGACCACAAGCTTTTCCGGTGAAGGTGATTACGGCCCAGTCGCAGATGGTGCCGCTGACCACGGACTACCTGGCCACGCTCCGCTCACGCAATGCGTCAATCCTGCAGCCCCAGGTGGAAGGCGATATCACACGCATCTTTGTTCATTCCGGGGAGGAAGTGCAGGCCGGCCAGCCGATCCTGGAAATTGATCCGCGCAAGCAGGAAGCCACGGTGCAGAACCAGGAAGCGGCGTTGAAGTCCAGCCAGGCCACTCTGCAACTGGCAGCGGTGGACCTGGAGCGCAAGAAAAAGCTGTTTGCGGCTGGAGTAATCGCCAAGGCTGACCTGGATTCTTCGCAAACCGCCTATGACGCCGCTAAAGCCAACGCTGAAGCTCTGGAGGCGGCAACCCATGAGCAGCGCGTGCAACTCCGGTATTACACGGTGAATGCACCGACTACGGGCGTAATTGGCGATATTCCGGTTAGAGTCGGTGACCATGTAACCAACCAGACGCAGCTCACCACCCTGGACCGAGGCGGAGAGCTGGAGGCGTACGTTTATCTCCCGTCAGAAAAGTCGGGTTCCGTGCGCATGGGAATGCCGGTGGAGTTGCTGGACGATTCCGGCAACGCTGTGGTGCGCAGCAAAATCACTTTCATTTCCCCGCGCGTCGATCCCGATTCGCAAACGCTTCTGGTGAAAACACAGGTGACCAATGCAGGGTCAAAGTTCCGCAACGCGCAACAAGTGCATGCTCGCGTGGTGTGGTCAGAGCGGCCGGCGCCCATGATTCCGGTGACAGCAGTTTCCCGGCTCAGCGGCAAGTTGTTTGCGTTTGTGGCTGAGGGCGAGGGCCAGCAGTCAGTGGCGCGGCAGAGAACCATTGATGTCGGTGATCTGGTAGGAAATGACTACGTGGTGCTGGGCGGAATCAAACCTGGAGACAAGGTCATTGTGAGCAACGTCCAGATGCTGGTGGACGGCATGCCGGTCATCCCGCAATCTTAAGACTGCGACCGAGGCAAATGCCTGGGCCAATCTTTTTTGTTGCAGGCTTCATTTTTATTGCAGGCGTCTTTATTGCAGGTGGCTTTATTCCAAGCTTTAAGGGTCTGCTTTACCCGCTTTAGGGGAACGCATGGTTAGTTTCTTCATTCACAGGCCGGTTTTTGCTACTGTTTGCTCCCTCTTGATTGTTCTGGCGGGAGCTGTCTCCATTCCGACGCTTCCAGTGGCGCAGTATCCTAATCTGACGCCGCCCACCGTGACCGTGAGTTCCTTCTATACCGGGGCCAACTCTCGCGCAGTGGAAACCAGCGTAACCACACTGCTGGAGCAGGCCATCAACGGCACAGAGGGCATGCGTTACATGTCTTCCACCAGCGGCAATGACGGCACGAGTTCCATCTCCGCCACGTTCGACCTGGGACGCAACCTTGATATCGCTGCGGTGGATGTGCAGAACCGCGCTTCCACCACTCTGGGCCGCCTGCCGGTAGAAGTCCAGACCACGGGCGTAAGCGTGGGCAAGAATACGGGATCGTTCGTGGTCGGGTTCGGCTTCTGGTCCGACAACAACAAATACGACAACCTGTTCATCAGCAACTATCTTGATGTCTATGTCCGCGACGCCTTGAAGCGCGTAAAGGGCGTAGGCGATGTGGTGATTTTTGGCGAGCGCAAGTATGCCATGCGGCTTTGGCTTGACCCGGTGCGACTGGCGGCACGCAATCTAACCGCCCAGGACGTGGTCAACGCGCTGCGCGAACAGAACGTGCAGGTTGCCGCCGGACAGGTGGGCCAGCAACCCGCGCCCACGGGACAGGATTACCAGATCAGCGTGCGTGCTGTGGGACGCCTGACCACCCCGGACGAGTTTGACCACATTGTGATCAAGCGCGCAAATGACGGGTCACTGATTGAACTGCGCGACGTGGGCCGGGCGGAACTGGGCGCCGAAAGCTACGGCGGGCAGTTGCGCTACAACGGCGTAAACGCCATGGGCATTGGCGTGATGCAGCTTTCCAATGCCAACGCGTTGCAGGTGGATAGTGACGTGCGCGCGGAGATGGCGCGCCTCTCCAAGAGCTTTCCAGCCGGAATGCGCTATGCGGTGGCGTTTGACACCACGGTTGCTGTAGGCCAGTCAATTCAAGAAGTGATCAAGACGCTGGTGGAAGCCATCATCATTGTGATCCTGGTCATTTTCCTTTTTCTGCAGGGCTGGCGCAGCACGGTGATTCCGGCAGTCACCATCCCGGTCTCATTGGTTGGAACTTTCCTGTTCGCCAAGTTCTTCGGATTCTCCATCAACACGCTGACATTGTTCGGCATCACGCTGGCAACCGGATTGGTGGTAGACGATGCGATTGTCGTCATTGAAAACGTAGAACGCCACATTGAAGAAGGAATACGCGACGCGCGTCGAGCAACCCAGGTGGGTATGCGAGAAGTCACGGGCGCGGTGGTGGCAACGTCGCTCGTGCTGATTGCCGTGTTTGTACCGGTTTCACTTTTCCCCGGAACCACGGGCAGGTTGTACCAGCAGTTTGCGCTGACAATTGCGTTCTCCATCGCCATTTCAGCCTTCAACGCGCTCACACTTTCTCCAGCATTGGCGGCGCTATTGCTGCGGCACCGTGACCGTCCGCAGAACCGGTTCTTCCAAAGCATCAATGAAATCATTCGGCGCGGTACTCTGGCTTACGAAAGGCTGCTGCACGGGCTATCGCGGTGGAAGCTTGCTGTTATTGCCGTGTTTCTGGTGGGACTCGGTTCAACTTACTTCATCTACAGAGCCGTGCCCACCAGCTTTGTTCCAGAGGAAGATCAGGGATATTTCTTTGTGATTGTGCAGGGGCCACCGGGAGCGTCGCTGCAGTACACCACGCGGGCTCTGGACAAGGCAGCAGCCATCCTGAACCAGAACAAAGACATTGCAGGGATGTTCTCTGTGCCGGGGTTCAGCTTTGCCGGCAGCGCGCCCAACCAGGGAATCATTTTCATCATGCTCAAGGACATCAGCGAGCGACACGGGGCTGAGCATAGCGTCACTGGAATCGTGAACGGACTTCGCGGGCCGCTGATGAGCATCCCTGATGCTCTTGCCATTCCATTTGCTCCACCGGCGATCCAGGGTTTGGGAACGTTCGGAGGGTTTACGTTTGAGTTGCAACAAAAAGGCGGCGGCGATCTGAACGAAATGGAGACCGTGCTGCAGCAATTCCTGGCAAAGGCGAGACAAAGAAAAGAGCTGAGCGGACTCTTCAGCACGTTTACCGCCCGCGATCCGCAGTACGTGGTTTCTATTGATCGCGAAAAAGCCAAGAGCCTCAACGTACCGTTTTCTCAGATAACGTCAGCCCTGCAGATCTACATGGGATCTGAGTATGTGAACGACTTTGATTTCAACAATCGTTCTTACCGCGTGATGGTGCAGGCAGATGAAGCTTTCCGCTCCAAGCCACGCGACCTGCGGCAGTTCTACGTTCGTTCTGACGACAACCACATGATCCCGCTGGACAACCTAGTCACGGTGAAAGAAGATACCAGCGCCAGCATCATCAACCATTACGACCTGTTCCGCAGCGTTGAAATTAACGGCAGCGCGGCGCCCGGCTACAGCTCAGGCCAGGCGATTGCCGCCATGGAAGATGTGGCCAGGGAAGTATTGCCTGCGGGATACGGTTACGAATGGACCGGCATTTCCCTGGAGGAACTGCAGGCGGGCGGGCAATCGCTGATGCTGTTTGGTCTGGGGTTGCTGGTGGTGTACCTGACGCTTTCAGCGCAATACGAAAGTTTTGTTCTGCCGTTCATTATTCTGCTGGCCGTGCCCATGGCCATGCTGGGCGCGCTGGGGGCACAAGCGTTGCGCGGACTGGAAAATGACGTTTACTGCCAGATTGGCCTTGTGATGTTGATTGGACTGGCAAGTAAGAACGCCATTTTGATTGTCGAATTTGCTGAACAATTGCAGCATCGTGGACTGGGACTGATGGAATCAGCCATTGAAGCAGCGCGACTTCGGTTGCGCCCAATCCTGATGACTTCCATCGCGTTCATCCTCGGCGTGCTGCCGCTGGTGTTTGCCAGCGGCGCCGGCGCGGAAGGACGACACTCCGTCGGCACAACAGTTTTTGGAGGCATGATTGTTTCCACCCTTCTGAATCTGTTTATCATTCCGGTGCTCTATATTGAAGTGCGCGGTCTGCTGCCGATGAAATTCAAGCCAGAGCCACCGCAACAGCCGTCGCAGCCGGTGGAAGAACCGTCAGAGGTCGTGGCCAGAGGCGCGTGACAATGAGACGCGCTGGTGAAGCGGAGTGCTGACCGGTATCAGGAAAACTTCTGGACGGTGAGCAGGTCATTCACGATGCTGCCGAGCTGGCGAAGCGAAAATGGTTTCTGCAAAAATGGAGTTCCCTGAACGGAAATGCCATTGCGCAGGATCACGTCGTCAGCATAGCCGGAAACAAACAGAACTTTCGTGTCTGGGCGAAGTTTAAGGAGCTTGTCCGCAAATTCCCGCCCATTCATTTTGGGCATGACTACGTCACTGATGACCAGATCAATGTTTTCGGCTTTGTCGGCCAAGTCCAGACCTTCCGGGCCGCTGGCCGCGCAGAGCACTGAGTAGCCGATCGAGGTGAGGAATTCCGCGTTGGCGTTGCGCAGCTCAGGTTCATCTTCCACCAGCAGAATGGTTCCGATGCCTCTCTGGACCTCGTCTTGCGTTTCCGGCGCCACCGCTGGTTCAGGCTCGGCAATAGAGGGGAGAAGAATACTGACTCTGGTTCCCTTCCCCAGTTGCGACTCGATTGTGATCTCGCCTTTTGATTGCTGGACGATTCCGTACACCGTCGCAAGTCCAAGCCCGGTCCCGCGGCCTACGTCTTTGGTCGTGTAGAAAGGCTCAAAAGCGTGGGCGCGAGTCTCTTCATCCATTCCCGTTCCGGTATCGCGAATGTGAATCAGTACGGCCTGCGTCACCGCCAGACTGCCAAACTGCGACAAGCGCGGCTGAGCGACATCCTCCATCTCAATGTGAAGCTGGCCGCCACCAGGCATGGCATCACGTGCATTCACTACGACATTGAGTATGATCTGCTCAAAGTGAGTCCTGTCCATCACCAGCGTGCCGGTGGAATTGAGTCTCAGAACAAGTTCGATATCTTCTCCGATCAACCTGGGCAGGATGCTGTTCAGCTCGCAAATGACATGGTCTGGGCGCAGCGAGATGGGACGAATGATTTCCTTGCGGCTGAAGGTGAGGAGCTGCCGCGTGAGAGCGCCGGCGCGTTCCGTTGTATCCAGTATCTTGTTGCAGTAGCGGCGATAATTTTCATCGGAACGGAGTTTGGTTTCGAGCAACTCCGCATAACCGCCGATCACACCCAGCAGATTGTTGAAATCATGCGCCACTCCGCCAGCCAACCGTCCCAGGGCCTCCATTTTTTGCGCCTGCAGGAGCTTGCGCTCCAACTCGCGGTGTTCGGTCTGGTCCAGCAGCATGCCAAAGATGCATTCTTTATCGCCGATCCAGACCAGGTTGGCAAAATAAAGCCCCTGGTGAAGGCTTCCGTAATAGTCCTTGAAACTCACATCCATGTGGCGGACTGAGCCTTTGGCCCGCAACACTTCGAAAAATCCCTGCCGCTCTTTGGCACTTGGGAAAAATCCAAGCTCCACTCCGCTCTTGCCAATCACATCTTCAGCACTGCGGGCGATCATGCTGAGCAGGTTCTCATTAACGCTGAGAAAAATTCCTTCCAGAGAAACCACCGCGCAACCCACAGGACTCTGCCGGAAAATGGTGGCGAAGCGCTCTTCCGACTGTTTCAGAGCAATTTCAGCCAGCTTGCGCTCGGTGATGTCAATCGCCGTACCCTCAATCACTGGACGGCCGGAACTATCGGCAACGATGGTCGCGCGTTCCAGCACCCAGAACGGCGTGCCATCTCTCCTCTGGTGACGGCATTCGTAGTTCAGCACGTGGCCTTGACTCTTCAACTCTTCCAGGAAAGCTGTGTGCTCTCCGTGCGAAGAACGATTCGACAGCGCGTCAGACTCAATCGCTTCCCGTTTGGAAGTGAATCCATACATACTCAGGAATGCGCCGTTGCAATCGAGAAGTTTGCCGTTCAGCGTGGAGACATAGACTGCCGCAAGAGTATTTTCAAACAGGCCCTGGAATTGTTGGGCAGCCATGGTGGCCGCTTCCGCCTGATTTTCGAACAGCGTCATCAGCATTCCAAAGGCAACAGAGTACTTGGGCAGGTCCCAGAGCACAGCGGAAACCTTGATGCCGTTATAACCAAGGTATGCCGCCAAAGGAAATACGCATCCCCACGCCAGAAATGCAATTGCGGTAAAAAGAACTCCGGGAGTGGGCCGTCGAAAATGGAGCACGTACAGCACGCCGATTACCGCAAACAATGAGAACAAATAAAAATCCAGCCCATCTCTGAAGCGGCCACGCGCGGCGTGTGACATGGCAAAAACCAGATAGGGGGCGAGCGCGACCCAAAGCACGGGCCAGAACCAATTGCGCCAGCCACTGAAACGCACGGAATCCCAGCCGATGAGGGCTGCTATGGCTGCGAGAATCGCCAGATAGGGCGCAGGCTGGCGTATGCCAAAAAGGTAGATATTCACATAGCCAATGCCAAGCCCTGTAATCAGGAATGTGCCGATGTAGTTCTTCCATGACTTCGTTTTTGCCGGGAACACAGAGGCCAGGAAGAAAGCTCCTGCAATGATGAGAGTGGAGCGATTGAGACAAGCGCCCAGTATTCGCCCACCCGGGATCCAACCATTCCAGATTGCGCCACCAAAGAAGTGGACGCAAATCGCGATCCAGCCAAGGAGCCACCAGCCGGTCTTAGGCTGGCGGTCCCGAACATAGATCCAGGCGAAGAGCGCTACCAGAATGGTGATGACGCCGAGAACAACAACATCTTCTATACGCTGAGGCATACGGGCTTAAAGGGTTGTAATCCGCCCCCCTCGCGATCAGCAGGGGTGTGAATGCGTAAACCGCAATCCTAGTCTTTTAGCCCAGTTTGCGGCTGGAAGCAAACCAAATCCGTTGTACTCCTCTGAATTCCCTGCCTATTGGGACTAAGTGTCTGTTTTAGGAGGCTTTACCGGCTTCTCCGCCGGGTTTTCATGGACGCGCTCGCGGAATGTACCTTTCATGCCTTTGGCAAGGAAAATGGCAGATTCGCCATATTTATCGCGCATGCGGTCCAGGGCTGTAAGCGCCCGCGACCACTTCTGGTGCAGCCCATCGTCCAGCAGGTCCATCTGCTCAGGGAGATTTTGAAAATTCGAGGCATGCACTCCCAGCAGGCGCACCGCGCGGCCCGGCTGGTAATTCTCATGAAACAGCTTGCGGATGACAGTAAAGATCTCAGTATCAACCGCAGTGGGAACAGGTACAGAGTGTGCGCGCGTGATAGTGCTGAAGTCAGAATATCTCAGCTTCAACTGCATAGTGCGGGCTGCGAATCCCTGTTCGCGCAACCTGCGGCCCACCATCTCACTCAATCGCAGGAGCGTAGCTTCAAGTTGCTCCGTATCACGCGTATCTGTGCCGAAAGTATGCTCATGACTGATGGATTTGGCCTTCCAGTCCTCACCCACCTCACCTTCAAACCAGCCCCCGGCATCTTCGCCACGCGCCTTTCCCGCCAGTGCAGTTCCCCATTTCCCGAAGTTCTCCTCCAGCACAGCCCCATCCACGCGTAGCAAGTCACCGATTTTGATGATGCCCATCTGATTCAATTGAGACTTGGTGACTTTACCCACGCCGGGAATTCTGCCCACATCGAGGGGAGCAAGAAATGCCTGCTCCTGCCCGGCCAAGACAAACAAAACGCCGTTCGGCTTGGCCTGATCAGAACAGATCTTTGCCATCAACCGCGAACTTCCTATGCCGACGGAACAATTGAGTCCGGTGCGGTTTTTCATGCTGACATGAAGTTTGTGGGCCGATTCCAGTGGTGGTCCATGAAGCTTTTCTGTCCCGGTCATATCCAGGTAAGCTTCATCAATGGACGCCATTTCTACGGCAGGCGAAAAATCATGCAGCACCTCGCGGGCTTTTTGGGAGTACTCGCGATAGAGATCGGGATGGCCATCCAGAAATATGGCGTGCGGGCACAGCTTGGCGGCAGTTCGCAGGGGCATGGCGGAATGAACGCCGAACTTGCGTGCTTCATACGACGCGGCCGAAACCACCCCCCGTTCATCCTTCTGCCCGCCTACCACTACTGCTTTGCCTTTGAGTGAAGGATCCTGCAGTTCTTCCACCGAGACAAAAAACGCATCCATGTCCACGTGGAATATGATTCGCTGCAGGGGCGGCATCAGTTCACGATACCGCAAAAGCGAATAAAAAACGACGGGATTTAAAAACTCTTTACGACCGCAGCACTCCCGGCTGCATCTTATGAGAGCGGAAATACGGCGGCAACACGCGACGGGAACGTGGGCCGCGATGCAATTTACCACTCAGGAGAGTAGTATTTTTCAGCCGTTGCAGGTTGATGTGTGAACCAGATCATGGCTCATCTTAAATCCGTTATCAGTTTTCCTTCCGCGCAGCGGGAGGAGCGCAAAGCCGAGATCCTGGCCCGCCAGTACGCTGCGGTACGGCAGCAGACGGAATCACTTGCTGCTCCGCTGAGCGCGGAAGACCAGATGGTGCAATCCTGCGCGGAAGCGAGTCCGGCGAAATGGCACCAGGCGCACACCACCTGGTTTTTTGAGACCTTTATCCTCTCTCCTAACCTCGCGAACTACCACGTGTTTGATCAGCGGTTCCGTGACCTGTTCAATTCCTATTACAACGCCGTTGGGCCACAGCCGGAAAAAGCGCTGCGCAATACCTTTTCGCGGCCATCTCTGGAAGACGTGCAGAAGTACCGGCAGCACGTGGACCAGCGCATGCAGGAGTTGTTTTCCACGCCTGCCCTCTCTGACGAGGTTCTTGCCCTTGTGGAACTGGGACTGAATCATGAACAGCAGCATCAGGAACTGCTGGTCACGGATGTCAAGCACGCGTTTTGGAGCAATCCGTTGCGACCGGCCTACCAGTCAAGTACGGCGTCATCTCCGGGCAGAGCAGCCCAGCAAAAGCCCAAAACAGTTCCAGAGGGGCTGGCGGAGGTCGGAGCTGACGACGGCGGCTTCCATTTTGATAATGAAGCACCGCGGCACAAGGTTTTCATAGGGGCATTCCGCTTTGCTACGCGACCGGCAACCTGTGGCGAGTATCTGGCATTCATGGATGATCGCGGCTATCAGCGCCCGGAGTTGTGGCTTTCGGATGGCTGGCTGGCAGTGCAAACGCACGGCTGGACAGCGCCTCTGTACTGGGAAAAGTCGGACGGAGAGTGGTACCAGTTCACCTGTTCCGGCATGCGCAAAGTTGACGAAGCAGAACCAGTCTGTCACGTGAGCCTTTATGAAGCTGACGCGTTCGCTCGCTGGGCCGGCGCGAGGCTACCTACTGAATTTGAGTGGGAAGTGGTTGCGGCTGAGCTTCCGGTGGAAGGCAATCTCATGGAACAAGGAAATTTCCATCCTGTCGCCGCGCCCAGTGTGGCAAGCGAAGAACCTGTGCAGATGTTCGGTGATGTTTGGGAGTGGACCGCCAGCGCGTACCTCGCGTATCCGGGATTCAAAGCTGCGGCCGGGGCTATTGGCGAATACAACGGAAAATTCATGAGTGGACAAATGGTCTTGCGAGGCGGCTCATGCGTTACCCCCGGCTCTCATATCCGTGCTACTTACCGTAACTTCTTTCAGCCGGCCACTCGCTGGCAATTCTCTGGAGTCAGGCTGGCCGATGACTGTATTTAGAAAAGCCGAACTGCTCATCAGCCCCATTGCAGCTGATGTGCTGGATGGACTGAGCGCGCAGCCAAAACAACTGCCGCCCAAGCTCTTCTATGACGCTGTCGGTTCCCACTTGTTCGAAGAGATCACGCGCACCCGCGAGTACTATCCCACGCGCACCGAGCGGGCCATTCTCGAGGAATTCGCCGCTGACATCATCCGCGAAGCCGGAAACAACCTGACTCTGGTAGAGCTGGGTGCAGGCAGCGCCTCCAAGACGCGGGTGCTGATACGCGCTATTCTCCGGCGGCAACTGCGGCTTGAATTTCATCCCGTTGACGTCTCTCCGGCGGCACTGCAGCAGGCAGTCACCAGCCTGAATGGTGATTTTCCCCGCCTTCATGTCACTCCCATTGCGGCAGATTACGGCGAGCATCTTCCTGACTTGCGTTCGCGGCCGGGACGAAAGCTGGTCCTGTTTATCGGCTCAACCATCGGCAATTTTGAGCCGCAAGAGGCTGAACAGTTTCTGAAAAGAGTGCGCGCCTCACTCCAAACTGGCGATGCGCTCCTGCTTGGGTTTGACATGGTAAAGGATGCCCAGGTGCTGCATGCCGCTTATAACGACGCAGCGGGAGTCACCGCGCAGTTCAATAAAAACGTGCTGGCCCGCATGAATCGGGAGCTCGGGGCTGATTTTGATCTGGATGAGTTCAACCACGTGGCATTCTGGAATCCCCGCAAGTCGCGCATTGAAATGCATCTGGAAAGCCGGGTGGACCAGAACGTCTACATCACTGATCTCAGCAGGAACTTCCAGTTTGCCTTTGGCGAACGTATCCACACCGAAAACAGCTACAAATTCAACACTGCTTCCATCGGCCGCCTGCTGAGGCAATCGGGCCTTAAGTTCGAGAAATCCTGGACTGACGCGCAAAAATGGTTTTCAGTGGTTCTGGCGAGAGTGTAGCCGAGCACGCTTTACACTTCTTTACTCCCGTTTACAGATAACGCCCTTGAGAGCGGCCCGTCTAAGCTGGTAAGGTAAGTAACCACTTACTTACTTGTGTCCTCCTTTCCATGCCTACACGCTTGTCAGCTACGGACCGCCGTCAGCAAATGCTTGAGGTTGCTGCAGGCATGTTTGCCCGCAAGGGTTTTCAGGGGACCACCACGCGCGAGATCGCGGAAGAGGCCGGCGTTACTGAAGCCCTGCTGTTCCGCCACTTTCCCAGCAAGGAAAATCTCTACTGGACGCTGATTGAGGAACTCTGCCATGCCCGGGGAAAGCGCCATCGCGTAAAACGGATCCTGGAACTCGGCGGCTCGGACGCGGAAGTGTTCGAGGCGGTGGCGCGTGAGTTTCTGGAGCGCACGGCCCGTGATCGCGAATTGACGCGCCTGCTCTGGTTCACGGCGCTTGAAAACCATGAGCTCTCGACCCGTTTCTTCAATACATTTGTCGCGGAATACTTTGACGCACTCGCGCGGCACATCCGTGAACGCATTCGTCAGGGAGCATTTCGCAAAACTGACCCGGTCGTCGCGGCGCGAGGCTTCATTGGCATGGTGGTGTATCACTTTCTGATTCAGGAGCTGTTTGGCGGCGAACAGTACCAGAAGTTTGAGCCGCGGCAGGTGGCAAGATCACTTTCACAAATCTGGCTGGCGGGCATGCTGAACCCGGTTGCGAGCAATGGAAGGAACGGCTCCTCCAATGGACACGCGCGCGCAGGGAAAAAAGAGAAGAATGAAGAATGAAAACTGACAAACGACTTTCAGCGGTCTTCGGGCTGTTCTTGCTGGCTGGACTGGCCGGCTGCACCGGTAAAGGTTCAGTTCAAGCGGCAAATCGTGTGGCATCGGCGGCCCCGGTGAAGATAGCCACCGTGGTCTCGCGCACCATGCCTGTGGAAGTACAGGCCATCGGCAACGTGGAGACCATTTCCGCTGTGACCATCAAGCCGCAGATCTCGGGTCAACTGGTTGGGGTGCATTTCAAGGAAGGTGACTTCGTCAAAAAAGGGCAGCTTCTCTTCACCATTGATAAAGCGCCGTTCGAAGCGGCCTTGCGCCAGGCGGAAGGCATGCTGGCCCACGATGAAGCGCAAGCTGTAAATTCCAAGCTCGACGCGGAGCGTTATCAGGGCCTGGGCCACGAAGGCGTGGTTTCCAAGCAGCAGGTGGACGCGTCGGCAGCAGCTTCAAACGCAGCGCAAGCAGCAGTCGCTGCTGACAAGGCGGCGGTGGAAACGGCAAAAATCAATCTTGAGTACACCTCCATCTATTCGCCCATCAACGGGCGGACTGGCAACGTGGGCGTAAAGGAGGGAAATCTGGTCAAGGCCAATGACGTGCCCATTCTCGTGACCATCAACCAGATTGAGCCGATCTACGTGACCTTCGCTCTGCCGGAGCAGCAACTGGCGCAAGTGAAAGAGTTTTCTGCGACCAGGACGCTCAAAGTTGATGCGGCGCCACAGGGCAGCAGCCAGCATTTCCAGGGCAAGCTGACATTCATTGATAACGCCGTGGACCTAACCACCGGCACCATCAAGCTGAAGGCTACTTTTGATAACGCCGCGCACATGCTGTGGCCGGGGCAGTTTGTGGACGTGAGCCTTACCCTGAAGTCACAGCCGAACTCGATAGTCGTGCCGACGTCGGCGCTGCAGACCAGCCAGAACGGAACCTTTGTTTATACAGTGGACCAGGACTTAAAAGCGCAGCAGCAGCAGGTAAAGGTCGCATGGACTTCAGGCGATGAGACTGTGCTGGCCCCGGGAGCGTTGCAGCCGGGGCAGCGCGTGGTCACGGACGGTCAACTCCGTCTCACGCCGGGCGCGAAGGT
>DATEJX010000142.1:0-7469 GCA_035277785.1 Candidatus Angelobacter sp.
CGCGAATAGCCGCGTTCAGCCCAGTAATCGCGTGGCTCTTCGGCTGAGTAAGTGATTCGTGTGATCGCCTTCACGTTCTTAAGGCCCAATTTCATCGGCGCCAGCAGACGCATAGGCGCGCCGTGTTCCACAGTGAGCGGCTGTCCGTTGTAGTGCGTGGCCAGCAAAGTCTGCGGATGCTGCGCCGTCGGCAGGTCAATGGACGCATAATATGGATCAGGATTGCCGTTTGCGTCCAGGTTTACGCTTGAATCCACGCGTGCCCATTTTGCTCCAGCCACCGGCGGATAAGCGCGCAACAAATCATCAAATTTCACTCCGGACCACCACGCGATGGCGCTCCAGCCCTCCACGCATACCAGCCGCGTGATCTGCTCGTGCTGCGGGAAACGAGCGAGCAGCTCTTCAATCCCAAAGGAAATGGGCTGGCCGGAAGCGATTCCCTGAAGTATGAGTCTCCATTCCGGAAGATAGCTGTTGTCAGGAGTTGCGCCGTTGTAGTTGTTCTTGAGCGGTGTGATATCAGATTTGCTATAGGTCGGAACCAGACGGTCTTTTGAGTAAAGCGCTTTCGCCACGGCGTCGTCCAGGTTCAAGGCGTGATTGAGAAAGCGTTCTTTGCCCGGATGATCATTCACCGCGAGTCCCCAGCGGGCCAAAGTTTCCGATGGCAGCAGGAATCCTCCGCCTACGATGGTCGCAGCCACGCCAGCGCCGAAGAACAAGAGGTCGCGGCGCGTCCAGGCGCGCAGCTTGCGCGAGGGCACTTCAATGATGTCCGGCGTCCGCTCGGCAAAGAAACTGTCTCGTGCCTGGATAATTCGTGTTTCTGCGGGGTGCGGCTCCTCGGGGACAAGTTCTTTTTGCTCTTCTCGACTAGTGTCAGAATCCACTACTCGACTTTGCTCCTCAGCAGGCCGTCCTTCGCGCTCCTCGTGCGATGCCTTACCCTGCTGCTCAGGGCGCTCGTCTTTTTCCTCAGGGTTCATGCCGTAGCTCATCTATCTTTGGCGTTTTGAGTGACCATCCGGTGACCATGTTGCGAAGGGTGTCCCAGCCATCGGCAATTACAAGAATGATGTGCGGAATGGCGAAAACAATGAAGAACCACATCAGCCAGAAATGCCAGATACGTGCCGCTTCATATCCGCCGAAGATTGCCGCCAGCCAATGCAATTGCATGGGCTTGTGAATGGCCCAGCCCGTCGCAACGGCCAGCACGCCTGCCAGCGGAACTGAAAAATAGGCCAGCCGCTGCAGTGCGTTGTACTTGGTTGTGAAATGTGGGTGCACACGCTTCTTGCGCATGATCACGGCGAATGGCACCCCGAGGTAATAGCGCATCATTGCCAGCGAGTCGCGGACATCTGTGCCCCGCGGCAGCAGCACGCGCCATCCTCCGCCCAGTCCCAGGCCGATCAGGTAAAGCACGCCGTTGGCCATGAACAGATAAGCAAAGAACCAGTGCAGCCGCAGCGCAGGCGCCAGCATGTAAGTGCCGAGAGAGAAGTGGTTGTAAACCCAGTCCTGCGGCCTGTCGTTATCATGCAAGCCGGGAACGTGGGAGGTAATCCACATGCCGGCGTCAGCAAAATACTCAAAGTTTCCGGTCTGCGGATCCGGCTTGTGCTGATAGATGGGCGATGCCCAGTAAATGGAAATGCCGCTCAGCATAAGCCCCAGCAGGATGGGCACATTCAGCCAGTGGGTCCAGCGCACCAGCAGATGATGCCGCCGCACCACGCGCACAACATCCGTCGCGGCCTGTCGTCTCTCCTCGTCTGGATGTGACACTGGCAAGCAGCGCACCTCGCTATTTTGATCCGCTCTTACTCGAGATGACGTAAACCTTGTTCGTGGTCAGAGTTCCGTCCGGCCCTTTTTCCGTGGCGGCATAGATGGTATCTCCCGCCTCGAGTTTCTGCTGTTTGGGAACAATCTGTGTTACCTCGGTCCCGGGCGGCACGTTGATGGTCTGCGAGCCGTTTTGATATTGCACAACAATGGTCTGGCCGCCACCCTGCTTTTGCACCGTGCCGTTGGTCATCCGTGAGCCGCCGCCGGACGAGACGGTGCCATTAGTCATGCGCGAGCCGGTGCTCGAAACTGATCCGTTCGTCATCCGGCTCTGGCTTGCCTGGTCCATCATGTTGCTCCCCTCACCTGCTCCTTTTAGTTCCGGCGGAAAGATGTGGATCTCTTTGGCCTGTTCCTTGCCATCCGGTTGCTTCACTGATGTTACTCCGACGAACGATTGGGAAGTGACGTGGCTCAGGTCAGATGACTCACGGCCATAGGTGGTGAGCGGCTGCTTGATCTTTACGTTTTCCGCTCCCTTGGGCGACTGGATTTCCAGCGATTCGCTGGTTACTTTCTGTAGTTTGCCCTTGACGCCGGAGATGGGTGTTACAGCCTGCGCCCATGCCGCCAGCGAGGTGAGTGTGAAAGCAAACAGCGCAACTGCAGAAATGAACAGCACATACATTCGACGATATTTCATGGCTCGTCCCTTTCCCTGACTTTTCTCTTATGTTCGGTTGGATGTTGAGCAGATGGCCTGTGGTGGCCGGGTGGTCAGGGAGTTTTTGGAGTTGTCGTGGGAAGGAAATGAGCTGCTTTCGCCCCATATTCAACGCGGGTGAGAGATGGTTGTCACCGGCGGAATCGCGCATTATCGCAGGAGGGAAACGGGTTCAATATGCGAACAGAAACGCGTGCCGCGGACCTGAGATCAGAACCTTATAAAGATCGCAGAGTCCGCAGCAACGGAATTACTGGCCGGCTCCCCAGTTGAAAGAAATCTTTGGGGCGCAACTTCTGGCGGTGGCGGAGACTTTGCTTTCACCCATCTGGTGCCCGGCAACCCACGGCGTGTACGGTGCTTCAAAGCGGCCCTGCGCATCCGCCTTTACGCTGGCGCGGTGGACGTCTTGAAACGATTGGGCGAGAAACTGAATTTCTTCTCCCGGATGGAATCCGCTGCCGCGCACCAGTACCAGGCCGAAGCCCGGTTTTAGTTCCACCACTTCCAGGTTGCAGGCCTTGTCTTTTTCAATCAGCGGGAAGGGAACAAAGGAGAAGAAAATTTTTGATTGTTTATCGTCAGAGATGAGGGCGTGCCGGTAAATTTCTGCTATCCCGGGAGAATAGGTAAGGTGAAGTTCCTGTCCTTTGTAATGCTTGACGCAGGTGCCGTAGGAATCCGGCGGGCAGCCCACGGTGCCGTCCTTCGCCACAGCAAGCCCGTCCATCATGAAGATGGAGTTGGGAAAGGTGATGGGCCAGGCGACCAGAGTGTAGCGCTTGTTGGGCGGCGCGCCGGTAACTTTCAGCCGGTACTCGACCGTGGGATGACCATTGGAATCGTTTTTCTTGAGCAGCTCAACGTCCGCTTTCATTCCCGGAGTACTTGCCTGCTCCCATCGCATGGTGGCCTGCGCGTCTTTTTGCAAATCAGCTTCGGTTGACTCCGGAGCAGCGGTGCGCGCCGCTGGAGCCTTCTTTTGCGTTTGAGGTGTTGATGCAGGTTGGCAAACCGCCACAGCCGTCGCCAACCCAAGGGTGGCGAGAAAAATTAAAGTTGTGCGCATGAGAGGCTGAGAATACCACAAATTTCGCATGCCACGGTGCCGGCAGCCGCAGGTACCGCCCGTAGATATGCTTATGGATTTGCCTGAGCTCGGACTCGTTCGTGCGCCTGTATACTGTTTTTCTTACCGTTCAATTCTGGAGGCTGAATGTCTATTCTGCTCAGACGGACAGCAATCATTGTTACGTTCTTCTTGTGCGCATCGCTTTTTTCAATCCAGGCACAAGAGGCAGCTCGCGCCCCACAAAGCACGACAACCCCTCAGGCCGAAAAAAACGCCGCCTTGAATGAGGCGATGCGCGCCATGTCCGCCGCCAAGAGCTTTGCTCAGACTGCCATCTCACCCGACGGCAAGCGCGTGGCATGGGTGGAAAATGTTGCGCCAGGAAAGAGCGCTATCTACGTCGCCGATGTGAACGGCGCAGCCAAACCGCATCGCGTCACAGCCGCCAGAGCTGCATCTTTTCACGCCGAGGATTCAATTGCGTGGTCGCCGGACAGCAAGGAGTTGGCTTTTCTTTCTGACGCCCTTAAAGCCGGGCAGCAGCAACTTTATGTTTCCAGCCTCTCAGCAAAGCCGTCGCGAAAGCTCACAAACGTGAAAGGATTCCTGGCTGCGCCGGGATGGTCGCATGACGGTAAGAGCCTGGCCGTATTGTTCACGGAAAATGCGGAGCGTGCGGCAGGCCCGCTGGTGGCAGAGGTACAACAGACCGGCGTGATTAAAGATGCGGTGGTAGAGCAGAGGCTGGCTGTGATTCGGCTGAGTGACGGCAAGCTGGAGCAGATCTCGCCCGCGGACATCTACGTTTATGAGTATGACTGGTCGCCAGATGACAAGCAGTTTGTCGTCACGGCTGCACACGGAAACGGCGATGACAACTGGTACATCGCGCAAATTTACACGCTTCCCGTGAGTGGGGGAGGCATGAAATCCATTTACAAGCCCACGCTGCAAGTAGCGGACCCGGTGTGGTCTCCTGATGGAAAATCCGTGGCCTTCATTTCCGGCTTGATGAGTGATGAGCCTTCCACCGGCGGTGACATCTTTGTTGTGCCCGCCGAAGGCGGAGCCGCGCGCATTCTCACTGCAGACATGAAAGCATCCGCAAGCTGGCTCAAGTGGGCGCCCGATGGGCAGAAGGTCATTTTCGGCGAAGAAGTGGATGGCGAGAGCGGCTTTGCTTCTGTAGAACCTGCCACAGAAAAGATTCAGACGCTGTGGCATGGCCCCGAGTCCGTGACCGCAGGGAACGGGGGTACGTCTGTCTCGATTGCTGCTTATGGAAGCACGACTGCCGTTGTGCGTGGCTCGCTGCAGAATCCTCCTGAAGTCTGGGCCGGGCCGCTGGGCGAATGGAAGCAGATCACGCAAATCAATGCGTCAGTGAAGGCGGCGTGGGGACAGGTGAAAAGCGTTCACTGGTCGAACGATGGATTCAATTTACAGGGTTGGCTGCTGTATCCGCGTGGCTTTGATGCCGGCAAAAAGTATCCCATGGTAGTGCTGGTGCATGGCGGGCCGGGCGCAATGGCCGCGTCTTCGTGGCCGGGGCCGGCCAACTTCGGCGTGCCGCTGTCTACGGTTGGCTACTTCGTTTTCATGCCTAATCCGCGCGGCAGTTTTGGCCAGGGTGAGGCGTTTACCCGCGCCAACGTGAAGGATTTTGGTTACGGAGATTTTCGTGACATTCTTGCCGGCGTTGACCAGGTGCTGAAAGAAGCTCCGGTGGATGAGCGTCGCCTGGGCATCACCGGCTGGAGTTATGGCGGATACATGACCATGTGGGCCGTCACGCAGACGGACCGCTTCGCAGCTGCTGTGGCAGGAGCTGGCATCGCCAATTACCAGAGCTATTACGGCGAAAATCAAATTGATAAATGGATGATTCCGTTCTTCGGCGCCTCAGTGTATGACGATCCGCAGGTGTATGCCAAAAGCTCGCCCATCACATTTATCAAGCAGGCAAAAACGCCAACGCTGGTCCTGGTGGGAGACAGCGATGGAGAATGCCCAACGCCGCAATCGTACGAGTTCTGGCATGCACTCAGGACGCTGGGAACAAAAACGGAACTGGTGGTGTACGAGCATGAAGGCCACGCGTTTTCAAATCCTGCGCACCTGCGTGATCGAACAGAGCGTGTGGCGGCCTGGTTCGATGGATATTTGAAGTAAGTGCGTTACCCCAAAGGGGAACTACGGTGATCGGGTCATAGACGCTGCTGCTCACGTCTGCGTATGCTGAGGAAAGCCCTTCCAAAACAAAAAGGTGGTGCTTATGTCAGCTGCGCGGCGCAGCATATGGATCCTGCTTGTGGACGGCGATTCCACGGTGCAACAATTGCGCGCGCTCATGCTGCGCATGCAGGGCTATCGCGTGGATGTTGCCAGCGGCCTGGATGATGCCAGAAGCAAAATGGCGGAGCGCAAGTACAAGCTGATCATCGTAGATGTGGGACACTTTGCCGATCCGGGGCTTGAGTTCTGCGAGGAAATTAAGAGCAGGGATCCGCATCAGAAAATGCTGATCCATGCTGAAGACCGCGTGTTTCCCGTGAAGAGCGAATGTCCTGATGAGGTGGTTCCCAAACAAGAGGGGCCAATAAGCTTTGTGAAAGCAGTGGAACGCCTGTTGCAAGTAGCCTAGCCGCCAGATCGGTTTCTATTTCGGCGAAACCACACGGCCATAATCCGATGCTCGGGCCACGCGATCAAAATAACTGTAGGAAAGCGCGGTAACGCGGCGAATCGCGGCTGAACCGTCTTTCTCATCCTTCAAATAAGTCGTCATCACACAAAGAATAAATGGCCGGTTCTTAACCAGAACAATTCCTGAATCATTGCGTACCGCTTCCAGTTCTCCCGGTTTGTTGGCTGCCGTCACATCATCCGGCAGCGCCTGCAGCATGGAACTTTCTTTATGCGTGCTCAGTACGATGATGAAATCCTGGGTGAACTCTTTGTTCAGCAGCTTGCCGCGATAGATTGTTTCCAGCAGAGTCATCATTTCGCGAGGGGTCGAGATGTTCTCGCGGCCCTCGCCGGCAGCTTTCAGGTCCATCATTTTTCGCCGCAGCCTGGTGTTGTGCAACCTCAAATTATCGAGCATCGAATTGATTTGTTCGAAGCCGAGGCGATCTATCAGAACGTTGGTCGCGCTGTTGTCGCTCACTGCCACCATGATTGTGGCAAGGTCCCGTAATGTCAGGTGGGTAACGCCCGGAGTTAATCCCAGCATAATATCGCTGCCGGGAACAAGATCTTCCTTTCGCACCACATAAGGGTCTGTGAGTTTGATTTTTCCCTGTTGCGCCTGCAAATAAAGGTTGGCCAGAACCGCAATCTTGATGGAGCTTGCCTGCGGCATCACCTCATCACCGCGAAGCAGGTATTCTTCTCCGGATGTTAGATCTTTGACTGCGACGGCCAGAACGCCATCGAGCTGTTGATCCACCTGCCTGATATCGGCCTGAAGCTTCTGCCACATCACCTCTCGTTTTTCGGTCGACGGTTTTTCCGGGCAGCATTGCGCATGCAGAGAGGCTGCCATTCCGAGCGCCAGCAGGATCGAGATTGTCTTGGAGAACATGCCTGAGCAGTGTACATGCGCTTGTGTTTCGCGCGAAGGACTATCAACGCATCTCATTCTGAAACTGATGTCTGCGCCTTACAAAATCACCCACGATCAGCTTGTCCCTCGGCCTTTGGAGCAGGTTTTTGCGTTTTTCTCGCGCGCTGAAAATCTGGAGGCTATCACTCCTGAATGGCTCAAATTTCAAGTGATGAGTGTTGTGCCTGAACCGCTTCAGAAGGGATCTCTCATTGAATACAGACTTAAATTGCATGGTCTTTCATTGCGCTGGACCAGCCAGATTGTCG
>DATEJX010000143.1:0-3678 GCA_035277785.1 Candidatus Angelobacter sp.
GGGAGATTTACGATATGCCATTTTCTGAAGACGATCTGCGAAAGGCGCTTAAGCGTCAAGATCCGGGGCCCGAATTCACCCGGCGAGTAATGGAGCGATTGCACGAGCGTGATGCGAAGCAGAAGCCCTTGTCGCAGCAGAAAAAGCGCGCCATATTTTTCTGGTTGCCGCAGATGAGACTCGCTCCGGCGCTGGGCTTTGCTCTTGCATTGCTATTGGTGTTTGGCACATGGGTCGGCTACCAGAGTTACCAGCAACACCAGCAGGCGCTAAAGGTCGAACAATATCAGCAGAAGCAGGCGGGAGAACGCGCGAAGCAGGAGACCATTCTTGCCCTCAGGATCAGTAGTGAAAAGCTGAACCACGTGTTACGCAAGGTAGATAGTGCTTTGCCGCCGGATGTAAAGATCAGGAGAGAACGTTTATGAAGAGCTTTCAAAAGAAATTGCTGTCACACATTTTTCTCACGGTGGTGGTTGTGAGCATCGCTCTGCCGGGAGTGGCCCAGGCGGGCAGGCTGGAACTCAAAAACCTGGAAAAGCTTGCCGACCGCGCGGCAGAGGTGCAAGACGTCACGCTTGACGGCTCTCTCCTGCAACTGGCCGTTTCCGTCATGAAGAGCTCCGGCGATCCCGATGCGGCCCAGGTGGTGGAAGTAATCAAAGGCCTGAAGGGTATCTACATCAAGAATTTTGAATTTGACTCGCCCGGCCAGTACAGTCAGGCGGATGTGGAATCCATTCGCTCGCAGCTTACCGGGCCGGGCTGGCAGCGGATTGTCACCAGCTACACCAAGCGCAGCGGCGAGCGCGATGAAGTTTACCTGTTAAAGGACGGCGACAAGATCAACGGCATCACCGTTTTGGTGGCCGAAGCCAGGGAACTGACCGTGGTTAACATTGTGGGCGCCATTGATCCTGAAAAACTGGGCGAACTGGGCGGGCACTTTGGCATTCCTGACCAGATCAAGGAGCAGTCCAAACCCAAACTCGTCCCCCGGAAAGATGGCGTAAAAGGCTCATCAGCAAACCCTGAGACCAGGAAAGAGAGCGGCCATGACGACCAGATGGAGTAAGCTCAACATCTTTGCCGTGGTTTTCTTTGCCTGCTGCGTGGCGCTCAGCCTTAGACCGGAAACTGTCTACGCCGACGATTTCGGACGCATTGTGCACCACATTGAGGCCAGCTACCACGTGCATCGCAACTACCGGTTTCTGATGGGCTTCGCTGGAATCGCGGTGAAGTTCTGGCATGTTGGCGGCGTGAAAAGCATGAAGATCGCCATTTTTGAAGACCAGCATCTGGACGGCACGGATACCGACAGGAAACTGGATGAAATCATTGCCCGCGCCAGCCAATCCGGCTGGCGGCCCATGGTGCGCAGCGTTTCCCGACGCACCGGCGAACACGTCTACATCTATGCTCAGGATGCGGGCAAGGATCTGAAACTGCTGGTGGTCAACGTAGAACCGAACGAAGCGGAAGTAATCCAGGTGAAGGTCGACCCCAAGCGGCTGGAAGAGTTCATAGCGGAGAACACGCACCACTCGGGCCACCATGGACATGAAACCGTGGATGGGATGATGAGTTTCAGGTAAAGAAAGAGCCACAGATAAACACGGATGAACACAGATTGAAATCTGTGTTTATCAGCGTTCATCAGCGGCTAATTATTTCTTGTCGGGCTGCGCTTCCTCAGTCACCAACTCCTGCGGTGCCTGCGGCCTCAGCAGCGGGAACAGGATCACGTCGCGAATTGATTTTGATCCCGTCAGCAGCATGGTAAGCCGGTCAATTCCAATTCCTTCTCCACCCGTCGGCGGCAATCCATAAGAAAGCGCGCGGATGTAATCTTCATCCATCGCGTGGGCTTCTTCGTCGCCACGCTCTTTCTCTTTAAGCTGCTGCTCGAAACGCCGGCGCTGTTCCTCGGGATCATTGAGCTCGCTGAAGGCGTTGCCGATCTCGAGGCCCCCGACAAACACTTCAAAGCGTTCCACCCAGTCGGGTTCATCACGTTTGTTCTTTGACAACGGCGAGATGGCCACTGGAAAGTCATAGAGAATCGTTGGCTGGATCAGGTGTTCCTCTGCCACAGCTTCAAACATGGCAGCAATCGTCTTGCCTGCAGGATCTTTGGGATCGTACGGCATGTGCGGATGATGCTTCGCGTTCAGCCGCTTCACCAGATTGTCGATGGATTCCTGCGCAGCGAAGTCTGACATTTCCGGTTTCGGCGCAGCAGCCTCCGGCCAGTATTTGATGATGGCCTCGCGCATGGAAAGCCGCTGCCAGTCGGCGAAATCAATCTCATGTCCGTTGAACGTGGTTTTGGTTGTGCCATTCACGTCCTGCGCCACCTGCGCCAGCAGGTCTTCCGTGAGTTGCATCATGTCTTTGTAATCGGCATACGCCTGGTAGAACTCGAGCATGGTGAACTCAGGGTTGTGCTGCGTGGAAATGCCTTCATTGCGAAAGTTGCGATTGATCTCATACACGCGTTCCAGCCCGCCGACTACCAGCCTCTTCAGATAGAGTTCCGGCGCTATGCGCAAATAGAGATCGATGTCGAGCGTGTTGTGGTGCGTCACAAACGGCCGCGCGGCCGCGCCGCCGGCAATCGGCTGCATCATGGGCGTTTCCACTTCTACGTAGCCGCGCCTGTCAAAGAACCGCCGGATCGATTGCACGATCTTGCTGCGCTTCACAAACACTTCACGCACATCCTGGTTCATAACCAGATCAACGTAACGCTGGCGATAGCGCAGCTCCACGTCCTGCAGCCCGTGCCACTTCTCCGGCAGCGGCAGCAGGTCTTTGCTCAGGAAAGTGATGGTCTCGACATGAATACTCAATTCGCCAGTGCGCGTGCGGAACAGATAGCCACTGACGCCGATGTGGTCGCCCAGATCGAGCAGCTTGAAAAGTTCGAATCCCTTGTCCCCGACTGCATCTTTCTTCACATAAATCTGGAGCCGCTGTCCGCCTTGCTGCAGATGCGCGAACGCAGCTTTGCCCATGAGCCGCACGGCGACCATCCGCCCCGCCACTTTCAACTCAACCCGGTTCTTCTCCAGATCTTCCGCCGTGCTGTTGGTGTAGTCAGCAAGAATCTGGGGAATGATGTGGGTAAAGGCGAATTTGTGCGGGTAGGCCTGCTGGCCGAGAGCTTCAATCTCGGCGAGTTTCTGCCGGCGCAGGTCGTAGATTTTTTTCTCTAAAGACACAGTTCGTCTGTTCTCCGATCGGTAAACCTCTGATTATAGCGGAGCGGAAAATCAACCACGGAGACACGGAGGCACGGAGAAAACCCAAAGAATAATTGCCACAGATGAACGCAGAAGAACGCAGATTCGAAAAGCCAGAAAGGCGTTTTATGACATCGTACATTCCTGGCCGTGGATTTGATCAGCGTTCATCGCTGGAATCAGCGGCTACTTTTGCTGCTTTTTCCCCGTGCCTCCGTGTCTCCGTGGTGAAGCAGCATTTGATAGTATTCAGACGCGGTGAGGCCGACAAGCGCGCCGAACCGCGTCGATACAAGCGCAGAAAAGTTTGGAGTGGAGAAGAATGTCCAGCGGTGTGGAGCGAAGCGACAAAAAGAAACGGATAGCAGTCGTCCCTGGTGACGGCATCGGCAAGGAAGTGATTCCCGCGGCCCTGAAAGTCGCCGAGGCC
>DATEJX010000144.1:0-8520 GCA_035277785.1 Candidatus Angelobacter sp.
CCGGAATCGTCGAATTCGCCCAAAAATTGATCGCGATGAAGGTGGAACTCTACTCCACAGGCGGCACGGCCAAGCTGCTGCGCGATTCCGGCGTGGCGGTGAAGGACATTTCTGAACTCACCGGTTTTCCTGAAATGATGGATGGGCGGGTGAAGACACTTCATCCCAAAGTCCACGGCGGGATTTTGCATGTGCGTTCGAATGCCACGCACGTGGCTGCGGCGCGCGAGCATGGCATCCAGCCCATCGATATGGTGGTGGTGAATCTGTACGCGTTTGAGAAGACGGCAGCCAAGCCGGGTGTGAGTTTTGATGAGCTGATTGAGAACATTGATATCGGCGGGCCGTCGATGGTGCGCTCTGCGGCCAAGAATTTCCGCGATGTGGCCATTGTGACCTCTCCCGGCGACTATGGTTCCATTGTGCAGGAGATGGAGCAATCCGGGGGCGAGTTGAGTCTGGCAACGCGTTGGCGCTTCGCCCAGAAAGCGTTTACAACCACTGCTGCTTATGACAGTGCAATCTCATCGACACTCGCCGGTATTCTATTGGATGGAACAGGGCAGGAGTTTCAGATGGCACAAGGCGAAAGCGCCTTTCCCGCGAGTTTGCGCTTCTCATTGAATAAGGTCATGGACCTGCGCTACGGGGAGAATCCTCACCAGCGCGCGGCCATGTACTCTGACGGGTCGTCCAGCGGACTGGCCAACAGCCGGCAGCTTCAGGGCAAGGAGCTTTCCTACAACAATATTGTTGATCTGCAGGCGGCATGGGACCTGGCCCAGGACTTTGATGAGATTGCCTGCGCCATCATCAAGCACACAAATCCGGCCGGGGCAGCGACAGGCGCGACTCTTCGCGAGGCTTACCTTCGAGCTCTGGAAACGGATCCGGTATCGGCTTACGGAGGCGTCATTGGCGTGAACCGGGTGTTGGATGGAGCAACCGCGGAAGAAATGGCCAAGCTGTTTGTGGAGGCGATTGCTGCTCCTGGATTTGACGCGCAGGCCCTTGCCAGGTTCGGCGCGAAGAAAAATTTGCGTCTTGTGGAAGTCAAACAAATCCAATCGAAATACGCGCTCAAGCCAGTCTCAGGCGGCATGCTGGTACAAGATACAGATGTCCGCCCGCTGTCCGGCAGCGATTTGAAAGTGGTTTCCAAACGCAAGCCCACGGACGAGGAAATGCAGGCGCTCATGTTTGCCTGGAAGGTATGCAAGCATGTGAAATCAAATGCAATTGTTTACGCGCGCGAGGGACAGACGGTGGGCGTGGGCGCTGGACAAATGTCGCGCGTGGATTCATGCAAGATTGGCGCCATGAAAGCGATCTTACCTTTGAAGGGAACGGTGGCAGCGTCTGACGCTTTCTTTCCATTTCCTGACGGGGTTGAGGAGATTGCCAGGGCGGGCGCAACAGCGGTGATCCAGCCTGGCGGGTCAATGCGGGACCAGGAAGTAATTGACGCAGCCGACCGGCTTGGACTGGCCATGGTGCTCACCGGAATACGTCACTTCCGTCACTAATGAAGAAATGTTTAGTTTCTGTCAAACAGTGGCGTTCGGGACTAAAATTACGTGAGGATGTTTACAGCCTCCGCCGGGCGCTTCTCTGGCATCCAAATACACGAGGTTGTTCGGTTCATTTATGAATCTGTCCAAAATCCATACTGTTTTCCTGGGCCTTCTGCTCGCAGCGGTTCCCGTGGTTGCCCAACAGGGCGCCACACAAAAACAACCGGCCGCACCGCAAGGGGCTGCGCAAGCAGCACCGGCACAGCAGGCCACACAGCCGGCGGCGAACGCCAAGCCTGATCGCGCAACCGCCTACTATCATTTCTCTCTCGGACATATGTACGAAGAAATGATGGCGATGTATGGGCGGTCAGACTATGCGACCAAGGCTATTGAAGAATACAAGCTGGCGATTCAGGCCGACCCATCTTCAGATTTCCTGAATGCCCAACTCGCCGAGCTTTACGCGCGCACCGGCCGCATTCGAGATGCGGTGCTCGAGGCGCAGGACATTCTGAAGCGTGATCCCAACAACCTTTTGGCGCACAAGCTCCTGGGCCGTGTCTATTTGCATTCCCTGGGTGACACGCAGGCCGGGACGCAGTCGCGTGAAGTGTTGAAGCTGGCAATTGAGCAGTACCAGGCATTGGCGAAGATTGAACCCAAGAACTCAGATAATCATCTGCTGCTCGGACGCCTTTATATATTGAACAAAGACTACAAGGGCGCGGAAACCGAGTTCAGGACAGCGATGAACCTTGATCCCAGTTCAGAAGAAGCGGTGACCAGCCTCTCATTGCTGTACAACGAAGAGGGAAACAACAAGAAGGCAGCGGAAGTTCTGAATGCTGTCCCGCAAGAACACCGCACTTCAAAAATGTTTGCGGCGTTGGGCTACACCTACGAGCAGCAAAAAGATTACACGCAGGCCATTGCCGCTTACAAGCAAGCGGTGAAGATGGACAGAGAGAACGTGGATGCTATGCGTGGCCTGGCACAGAATTTAGCGAACGCAGGGGAATTGGATGCTGCCTTGAGCGAGTATCAGGCGGTGCAAGATGCGGATCCGCAGGACGGGCAGGCTTCACTCCGCATCTCTGAGATCTACCGTCGCCAGGGCAAGTTTGATCTTGCCATGGAGAACCTCAAGAAAGCCGAGGCCGTCACTCAGGATTCTCTGGAGGTTCCCTACAACGAGGCCATCATTCTGGAAGCGCAAGGAAAGTATGATGAAGCCGCGGCCACGCTGCAGAAGCTGGTGACGCGCACCACTTCTCCAGACGGAAACTACAGTTCCGGCGAGCGCAACAATCGTGCCCTGTTTCTTGAGCGGCTCGGCAATATCTATCGCGAAGCCGGCAAACCGATGACGGCTGCTGAAACCTATCGCAAGATCGTCGACCTGGGCGGCGATGAAGCCTCCCGTGGCTACCAGAACCTGATCGACCTCTATCGCGACCAGAAGCAGTGGAGCGATGCCGACCGCACCGCGCGCGAAGCCATTCAGAAGCTGCCCAATGATAAGAACCTGAAGATGACCATGGCTCTTCAACTCGTCGACGACGGCAAGCCGGAAGAGGCCATCCAGATGGCGAAGTCCGTCCTCAAAGGCGGACCCGAGGATCGCGACGCTTTCATCCAGATCTCTCAGATTTATGCTCGTATGAAGCGCTGGAAAGAAGCGGAAGACTCGCTGTCCCGCGCCAAGTCAATTGCCTCCAAGCCTGAGGAAAAAGAGTACATCCAGTTCGTACTTGGCTCGGTCTATGAGCGGCAGAAAAAATATGAGCAGGCCGAGCAGGCGTTTCGTGAGGTGCTGCAGATTGATCCCAACAACTCGCAGACCCTGAATTATCTCGGCTACATGCTTGCTGATCGCAACACGCATCTGGAAGAGGCCCTAAATCTGATCAAGCATGCCGTCCAGCTGGATCCGCAGAACGGCGCATATCTTGACTCGCTTGGCTGGGCTTATTTCCGCCTGGGCAACTATGACGCAGCGGAAGAGAACCTCCGCCGCGCCGCAGACAAGACTCCCAACGACGCCACCGTGCAGGACCACCTCGGCGAACTCTACGCCAAGACCGGCAAGCTCAAACTGGCGGCTGTGCATTGGGAACGCGCTCTCAATGAATGGAGCAGGTCAGTGGCGCCTGATGTCGACCAGCAGGATGTATCTCGCGTGCAGAAGAAACTGGAGAGCACCAAGGTCAAGCTGGCGCAGCAGCAGCCAAAGTAATTGGGTAATTGAGTAATCTGGTAATTGGGTAATTTTCAACGCTTCGCTCTCGTGCGAAGCGTTGTTCATTTGCAGCCGTTAACCGGGAGGGTTTTCCAATTATTCACTTACCAAATTACCCATTTACCAAATTGCCAGGCGGTGAGATGGTGCAGGCAATCATCAGCACTGTGATCCGCCCCACATTGCGCTAGACTTACATTGATGCTCGCTCCTTACGCAGTGCGCGCGGAAGACAGCCGTGGCCGGCGATATCCTGAGCCCTCTCACCCGTATCGCAGCGCGTTTCAGCGTGACAGAGACCGTGTGGTGCACTCGCGCGCTTTTCGCCGTCTTGAAAACAAGACGCAGGTATTTTCCCGAAAATATTCTGATCACTTTCGCAACCGCCTCACGCACACCATTGAAGTCGCGCAAATTTCTCGCACCATTGCCGTTGAGCTTGGTCTCAATGAGGAACTGGTGGAAGCCCTGGCCCTGGTTCATGATGTTGGCCATCCACCCTTTGGCCATGCGGGCGAGCGCATGCTGAACGAGCTGATGCGCGAGCACGGTGACAGCTTTGATCACAACCTGCACGCGCTGCGGATCGTGGAACAGTTTGAGCAGCGTTACGCTGATTTTCCCGGACTCAATCTCACGTTTGAAGTGCGTGAGGGCATCATCAAGCACTCGCGGGATTATGACGCTGCGGATTTTCCGCAGCTTGCCGAGTACCTGCTGGATCTGCGTCCGCCGCTCGAGGCTCAGCTTATTGATTTGACAGACGAGATTGCCTACAGCACTGCCGATCTTGACGACGGCGTGGAAGCGCTGGTGCTTGAGCGTGAACAGGTGCGCGAAGGCGTCCCCCTGTTCGCCGAGATTGCCGAAGAAGTCGACCGGCTCTACCCTGACGCGGCAGAAAAACTCAAGTTCAATGAATGTCTCAAGCGCGTTCTTGACCGGCTGGTCAGTGACCTGATCGACCACAGCCGGGCGCAAATCGCCCACGCCAAGCTGGATTCCGTCGAGGCGGTACGTCATCAGCCACTCCGCCTGGTGTCATTCAGCCCGGAAGCCGATCGCCAGCGTCTCCAGATCAAAGACTTCCTTTACCAGACCGTGTACTTCAGTCCGGTGATTCGGGCAGACAAAGAGCAAGGAGAACAGGTCATCGCGGAACTGTTTGAGTTCTTCATGCAGACGCCCGGGGAACTGCCGTCGAGCTACCAGGAAAAAATGCAGCAGGAAGCGCTGCATCGGATTGTGTGTGATTACATTGCCGGAATGACCGACAATTACGTCCAGCAGCAGCACCGTCGCTTCTGCTCCGGCGGAGCTCCTGTCGCACTCTGAGCTTCCCCTGGTTTGCGGAACATGTTGTGCGGATGATGTCGCGCAAGATGTCGCGCAGGATTACGCCAATTACCGTTACCCACATTGCGTTCCAAAAAGAAGACCAATCGAGCTCGTCGCAAGAAAGTGCAAGAAGAAGGATATGTACACGAGTTGATGCTTGCGGGTCTCCCCATCCCACGTCCGTGCCGTCCAATTCCTAATTTTTCAAGGCTTCAAAGGTAAGTAGGTTGCTCACCCTAAATTTGCTCTGTGGTGCAGGGCAAAAATTACGCACCGGCCACTCAGGTCAAAACTGCCGGTCCGCTAAGCTGTTGAAAACACACGGCCGTCAACCTTGATTCTGAGCAGCAGTTTGGCAATTGGAATGTAATAGCAAAGGACGTAGCGTTTTGCGCGCTCGGGGGTTCGCTTCATCACCCTGTCAAGCTTCCCCGATGCACGAACAACCCCCGGTTCGGAGGATTTTCTGCAATGAAGAAGTCGTACATTTTGTCGCTCTGTTTAGCCGCTGCTCTCGCAGTCCCCGCAGTTGCGCAGCAACAGAATCAGTCGAACACTCAAGATCAACCGCAGGCCCAGCCACAAGCCCAGCCCCAATCCGCTGATCAGAATGCTCAGTCTGCTGATCAGACGCAGGGCGCCACCGGCAAAGAGCCGTTGAAGTATGAGCGCCATGAAGGTTTCTGGGGCCACATGAATCCCTTTGCCCGCAAGAAGTATGTCAACCGGCAGCTGGACCCCGTTCGCGGCCGCGTCAATGAGCTGGATGAGCTCACCGCGAAGAATGCCAAGATGATTGCCGACGTTGACTCGCGTGCCACAGAAGGCATCCGCAACGCCATGAGCAAGGCCAATGATGCCGATACTCATGCTCTCGATGCCGGCAACCGCGCCAACCAGGCCCAGCAGACCGCTCAGACTGCCCACACCCGCATCACCGGCGTGGAGCAGACCGTGAGCAAGCTTGACCAGTATCAGCCGGTCACGCAGGCGGAAATCCGTTTCCGCGCCGGCCAGACCGCTCTCAGCCAGAACGCCAAGGAAGCTCTTGATCAGATTGCCACCTCCCTGAAAGGCCAGAAAGGCTACATCGTGGAAGTGGAAGGCTTCTCACCCGGCGCCGGCGGCGCTGCCATTGAAAGCTCGCGCTCCATGGCGCAGATGGTGGTCCGTTACCTGGTCCTGAACCATGACGTTCCGCTGTATCGCATTTACACCGTCGGTATGGGCAATGCTCCGCTGCAGGGTGAAGACGGCAAGATGAAGCGCGCCCGTGGCGGCCGCGTGGAAATCAGCCTCATGAAGAACAGCCTGGCTGACCTGTCCGCGGGCAGCAGCAACGCGCCCACCACTGACTCCGGCACAGCCGCTCCCCAGGGCAGCACGCAGCCACCGGCCAGCAATGAGCCCCCGGCGAGCAGCCAGCCTCCGGCGAGCAGCCAGCCACAGCAAAAGCCTCCGCAGCAATAACCCGAGAGAGATCCATCCTCACAAACTCAATGACCAAACCTTCACCCCTCCTGCCGAAAGGCAGGAGGGAATTTTTTTGTGGGGAGTACCATGCCGTGTGCCGTCACTGGGTGGAGCAGGCCTTTAGGCCTGCGGTAAAGCTAATAGAAGAACCCGGCTTTAGCCGCTGAGGTACTTCACCGGCTCGCCGCGTAAGCCGGGCTCGCCCTCATTGACCAGTAATTCTTAATCCGCGTGCATCCGCGCTGATCCGCGGTAGTCCTGATTTTCCGATCATGCGCTATATCGGCACAGGGTGGAGCAGGCCAAGCCCGGGGCGGAGGCCTGCGGTAAAGCTCTAGGAATCGGCTTCAGCCGCTGAGGTACTTCACCGGCTCGCCGCGCAAGCCGGGCTCGCCCTCATTGACCAGTTATTCTTAATCCGCGTGCATCCGCGCTCATCCGCGGTAGTCCTGATTTTTCCGTCACGTCCAGATGTCCTGGCGATTCCACCACTGTTCTCAACTCCAGCACCACTAGCTTCTTCGGGCATCCCGTCCAGTTGTGCCGCCAGCACACGATAATGTCGCACCCTTCGGGATCGTGTCTGTGATTCCGGAACCCGACACTCTCAAACTCAAACTCAATCCAAACCCTCTGCCACCGGCCTGGTTCCACTTCATGCCGCGCCTCGCAATCCGGATACTGTGAACGCAGCACGTCAATCATGAATCCCAGCCGCTTTGCCAGCAGCACAAACAGGCACATCACGCCCATCTCATTTACCGGTTCGTTCGCCAGCGGGCCAAAATTCATGGGCGCACCCATCACCGGACGGTCAGGAAAGGTCTGGATCGCC
The DNA here is from genome assembly GCA_035277785.1 of Candidatus Angelobacter sp. Lineage (GTDB taxonomy): Bacteria > Acidobacteriota > Terriglobia > Terriglobales > Acidobacteriaceae > Angelobacter. The sequence continues at coordinate 7,403 of DATEJX010000144.1, forward strand.
AAAAATGCGGCACGATCTGCCCCTGATGAAGTCAGCCTGCTTCGCGCAATTGCAAACAAAATGGCCAGCATGTCCCCGGTCACGCATTTTTTACCCTGAAGTTCCGGCGGAAGGACTGCCGGTGCCGGGAATTCTGCTGCAATCGCTTGCGTACCGCCCACCTTTGGCGCTGCTGCACACATTTCCAGATCAAGCCTCGTCTTCAATCTGCGCCTCCGGTGCGGCGCTCCGTTCACCGCTGCCGGGATCAGGCAGCGCTTCGCCATCTCCAGTACATCCGCAAACTCCTCCTGCCGGCCGGTCTTCTCAACGTGCTGCTTGAAGTAAACTCCCACCTTCACCCATCTCCCACAGCGGGCTGCCAATGTGCCGGCGTAATGTTTGCCATGCCGCCGATATTCGCTGAACGTAGGAATCCGGCCGTAGCGCCGAACCACCCGCGCCCAGTCCTTCAGCAGCACCCACGTATCCACATTTTTCACGCGCTCCCGCGGCTCCAGCCCCGCCTCTCGAATGGCTTCTTTGAAGTTCCGGAAATGTGTATCCACCTTTGCCCGTGACACTTTTCCCTTGATCTCCAGTTCTGCTCGCGTAGGAGTGCGTCCCAGCTTCGCTGCGGTTCTCTGGAGCGCCTTGATGATCTGCTCTCTGGTCATGCTTGGTCTGGACACTTGTGTCCTCCTGAACAAAAAACCCCGCCGCAAAAAGGACGGGGTGAATTTTTTCTTGCTGAAAATCGTCTTACCGGGTACTGCTGAAGAGTCTCAATCGCGCGCAAACCGTGCCGAGCCTGCCGTGAGTTTTTTCCGAAGTTCCGAGCCTGGGCGAGGGATCCCTATCAGCACGTGTTGTATGTTGTGTGGCACAGACACCCTGTCTGTGCTTGATCGGTTGAGTGGGAACTCGAAATCAGCACGTGTTGTGTTGTGTGGCACAGACACTCCTGTCTGTGCTTGATCAGTTGAGTGGGAAACTCGAAGGCCACCCAATCACCAAGAGCCAAGAGCCAAAAGCCAAGAGCGAAAAGCCTTTGCATTTCCTGATCTACGTAAATCAGTCCAATCAGTGTTGATCAGCGGTAAGGTTTTCTTCCGGGCACACGTATCTTTTGCATGCTG
>DATEJX010000145.1:0-3954 GCA_035277785.1 Candidatus Angelobacter sp.
CCGGTGACTTGAAAATCAAGCACGCCGTAAGCCATCCGAATGATCTGAGGCAAGGTGGCATGAGTGGCGAGAAACTCAGCGTTACTGAATTTGAAGCCGACGAAATTCTCGTTGGGACCGGCGACGATGTTGAAAGGCGGCATGGCCTTTCCCTTCGTGTTTGGCTGGATGAAAACGGATTCAAAGCCAGGCGTTGTGGCTCCTGCTGTCTGGGCGGATTGCGCGAGGCTCTGAGCAGGATGAAAGAGCCCGAATACAAGAGGAGCGATGAGCGCCGCCGCGGCGATGGTGGCAAGCAGGAGTTTTTTGCCTAACTCCAGTTTGCGTGTGATGCGGTGAATCATAATTGCCTCGATTCTTTTCTTGAGATTTGAGCCGGTAATACCGGCCACACAGACCAGAGGGGTCTCCAGGTAGAATTCACAAACTTTCAAAATGCCTTCGGCGTAAGCCTGCGGTTCGCTGCCAAGCGCCAGGACTTCTTCATCGCAGGCGCGCTCGCGCTCGTCGATTAGTTGCGCGCCCATCCACCAGACCAGCGGATGAAACCAGAACACGGATTCCACCAGCATGTGCAGCACAGCGGCCAGGTTGTCGCGGCGGCGGAGGTGGCAGAGTTCGTGGGTTATAACCGCAGAGAGTTGCGAATCGTTCAGCCGCTCGGCGATACCCGCGGGCAGGAACATGACAGGGCGAGCGATGCCTACAATTCCCGGCTCCAGCGCGGCGCTTCCGCTGACAAGGCGGGTGGCGCGCGCGAGCCCAATGCGCTGTTCCAGGCTGCGCAGCAGTTCGATTTCCCTGCCGGATTCAAGCGGTCTCGACCCGCCGATAGCTCGGGTGATTCGTCGCCAGCGTATACACCAGAACATCAGGAGAGCAGCGAAGCCGAGAAACCAGACCGCCAGAAGCGCCAAGGGCAACATACGCATTGCCAGTGTCGGAGCCGCGGGAGGAACAATCACCGGCGTTTGCTGTGCTCCCGCTGAAGCAAAAGGCTGGGTGATCTGGTCCATGACAATGGAGACTTGGGATTGTGTAGCGGGCGCCTGCTTCCACTGCAGGCGGGACCCTGCGGCAACCAGCAGGGCAAACGGGAGAAGGAACTTGAGCGACGCGGCCAGCCACAGCCAATAGCGCGTGCGCGCGTGGTTCTTCCTGAGCAGCAACGTCAGCAGCGCGGCGACCGCAGCAAAGACCGTTGACTGCCATAAATGATTGCCGAGGGCAGATCCAAACTGAGTCCAGGAAGAGAAAGCGGCGGCGAGCAGATTCATGGCTACTTCTCCTTCTTCTGCAGCGAACGCATGGTTTTCTCGGCTTCGCGCAGATCGTCCAGTGTGAGCCTGCCGGATTCAATCAGGTGGGCCATTACCGGCTGCGTGCGTCCGCCGAACAGGCTCAGGAGCTCATCAATCAGGCGGCGTTGAGCGGCATGGCGCGAGACCACAGGTTCAAAGATGTGCGCATTGCTGATCTTCTTTACGCGGCGCACCACTTTTTTCTTTTCCATGCGATACACGGTGGTCTGGATGGTGGTGTAAGCAGGACGCGCTCGCTCGGGAAAAGCTTCCTGAATTTCCCGGATGGACGTCGCGCCGCGGCCCCACAGGACTTCCATGATCTGCAGTTCAAGTTTTGTGAGTTTGGGCAGAGTCATAATCTACTATCTCGGTTTGTATTTCTACTATGTGTGTAGTAGGAGTGTCAAGAGGAAATTTGACCGGGAAGAGCTTACCGTTGATGGCGCTGATTGCACTGATTTGAGCAGATAAGGAACGGAATGCGGCTACGTGGGCTTACAAGTAACTCAAATTGTGAGCCTGGAGCAACTTTTTCAGACTCGTGTGGCAGAGGCGCCCTAGCCTGTACGAAATCAGCGTGGTTAATGGCTCACTCTTTTTGGGTGAACTTAAATTCTTTCTTTTTTGCACACATCTTTTGGTGAACTTAGGATTTTTGACTTTTCAGTGGCTCCCGCGATACGGCAGCGGAGCCGATCCTTCACCCGCGCGTTCAACGATGCGCGGGTCTGTGTGCGAAGTGTGCGCGGGTTCAGGATGACAGTCTGGATTTCCACACGAGTTTTATTCCCCGTGCGACTCGGCGGCGGTGCCACACAATTCCTGGCGTTCCAATAAAAACTTCGTCGCCACCATCCCTTAGATTTGAAGTTTAAAACGAGCCTTCAATTCCCTTCGGCCGAGTGTGGTTACGTGCAGCGCGCGGCTGTCAAGGTCCTGGCTCACCCACCTCTTTTTAAGCGCGACCTCGAGCAGTGCGGCGCCGAGTGCTCCGCCCAGGTGTGGACGACGTTCGCTCCAGTCGAGACAGGCGCAGGCAAAGCGGCGGCGCAGCTTGCGTGCAGAGTCAAGATCAATTCCCAATCCGCTCAGAGCCTTTTCTCCCTGCGAAGTCACTTCATAGTCATTGCTACCGGTTGAAGCGCCCAGATTGCCGCGGGAAGAAGTTGTACTGCGGCCGCCCAAAACCGGTGATAGCCATTTGAGCCCATGAAGGCGGTCATGCAGCGAGACGCCCAGCATTCCAGCGATATGGTCATAGCAGGTGCGGGCAAAGCGCAGCCGGTCAGGAGTGTTGGGGACAAATTTGGGACGCGCGCCGCCGGCCAGCACGCTCAGACCTTCGAGCACTTCAGCGACACCGGGGCCTTCGAGGCTGTAATAACGATGCTTGCCCTGCGCGTGCACCTTGATCAGGCGCTCCGCCATCAGACGGCTCAGATGAGCGCTGGCCGTAGACGGGCTAACTTCTGCCACTACGGCGAGTTCGGTACTGGTGCGAGCATGGCCATCTGAAAGGCAATAGAGCATGCGGGAGCGCGCCGGGTCGCCTATGGCGGCGGCAATGCGCGAGACTGCGGCGTCATGATGACGTTCTACATCCATACTTCGATGATAAGCGAAGCGTTGATGTTTCGCCACTGCCATATTGGCATATGGAGGAACTGAGATGACAGTTATATGCGTGATCCGCTATGAGATTGATCCGTTTCAAAAGGAGGAGTTCAGGAAGTACGCGGAGAACTGGGGCCGCATCATTCCCCGAAACGGCGGGCAGCTTGTAGGATATTTTCTTCCCTATGAAGGGACCAACAACGTTGCCTGGGGACTGATTGCCTTTGACAGCCTGGCGGCGTACGAGGCTTATAAGGCGAATTTGAAATCCGATCCAGAAGCGCGGGAGAATTTTGCCATGGCCCAGAACAAGCGGCTGATCCTGCGCGAAGAAAGAAATTTTGTCGAGGGAGTGGAATCCACGCTCAGCTTCCCTTCCCCTGCGATGCACAAGGAGGTTGTCCATGCCAACGCAAGCTGAAAAAGGAACAACGTTCCGCGCGCTGCACCAGCGCAAACAGGCCTTCATTATTCCCAATCCGTGGGACATCGGGTCAGCGCGGCTGCTGGCGCACATGGGATTTGAGGCGCTGGCCACTACCAGCATGGGCTATGCCTTTTCCGTGGGCAAGTCGGATGGCGCGGTAGGCCGAGACGAGATGATTGCGCACGTGGGAGAACTTGCCCGGGCGACAGATTTGCCGGTGAGTGCTGACCTGGAAAACTGCTATGCCGACGAACCGCAGGCAGCGGCGGAGACCATCAAGCTGGCTGCGGCTGCGGGAGTGGTGGGCGGATCGATTGAAGACTCCACCGGTCGAACTGAGCAGCCCATCTATGAATTCGGGCAGGCGGTAGATCGCGTGCATGCCGCGGTGGCGGCAGCGCGTTCACTTCCCTTCACCTTCACACTCACAGCGCGAGCGGAAAACTATCTGCATGGGCGGCCAGACCTGAAAGACACCATCAAGCGTCTGCAGGCCTATCAGGAAGCAGGCGCCGATGTGCTGTATGCGCCAGGGCTGCGCAGCAAAGAAGATATCGCCTCAGTGCTGGGTTCGGTGGACCGTCCGGTGAACGTGCTGATGGGACTGCA
>DATEJX010000146.1:0-17491 GCA_035277785.1 Candidatus Angelobacter sp.
GGCCGCATTGTCGTGCAGAACCATATGCGCGAGTTGGAGAGCGCGGTCACGGTTGATTTCATGATCTTCCATCATTCCGGTGAGCGCGATGGCGAGGGCTTCACGTCCGGAATGCGTGGTTTGCCAGCCGATGACATCCCAGTCAATTTCCGGAGTGTTGGGATAGAGGTCTGTGCCGAATAACACCTTTTCCGGATACCACTCCAGCCATTGCCGGATCACCTGACTCAGTGCGCGAGTGGGAATCAACCAGGTTTGCTCTGAAAAATCAGCATAGACATTGGGTTTCATGAGCAGGTATGCGACATACTTGGTGAACGGACCGGCGCCACCGTGAAGAAGGACGAAATTGGTTTTGCGCAGCGTGGGATCATTGAGCACGGAATCGAGCAGAACAGGATTCGATCCGGCAAGATCAAAGTAAGTTCCGCAGCCGCCTCCGGTGTGGAAGTGTACGGCGAGGCCAAGACGCCCGGCCTCACGGGCAATATAGCGGAAGAGATAATTCTGAAGTTCTGTGTAATCGGCGCGTGGCGGAATTCCTTCCTTGATAAAGCGGGAGTAGACAGTGCGGACTCGAGCCAGATCAGAGGCAGGATCGTAAGGCACCGGGCCAAAGTCGAGGGAGCGCAGATAGGCAGCCTCAAATTTGATGGCTACGGCGCCGTGTTTCTTCTGCTGTTCCAGGATGGGAGTGATCACACGCTCAGTGTATTCGGCCAGAGTGCGTGGCATGGCATTGACGTTCAGTTCTCGCATGTAGCGGCGAAGCAGTTCGTTTTCACGAGAGAAGAAGAACGTCCTGTCCGGCGACTCGCTTTGAAGCTGAGAATTTTTGAGGGGGAATAAGAGCGCGTCATCAAAGGGCACCCAGCGGAAATGCGGCGGCTGAAGTCCGCGGCCGAGCGCAATACGATTGGCCAGTTCTGATTCGATGCCAAGCTGTTCCAGCACCCAGTTGGGAAAATTATCGCCCTGCTGCTGGATGACTTTGTTGCGCGCTGCGAGAAGTTCTTTTACGTGCTCTGGGCTTGCGTCGTCGTAGGGATAGTTGTAGAGCGCCTTCCATGCAGCAATGTATTGCGGATTTTCCGGCCGCGATGTTGTCGTGGGCACGCTGGGCTCCAGCGGATCACAGGGCAGCGCGTCAAACTCGTCGTCCTTCTCACCTGGGCTGACAAGCTTTGGCGGATGCGAGTGATTATCAATGGCTTTGATCTTCTGGATCTCGGCAAGCAGCTGCGGGTCGGGAGCTTGCGAAAACGCAACGCTACACGCAGCGATGAAAATGAAGGCAAAGATTGTGTTCTTCAATATTTGCATGAGAGCCCCATGGATTGGCCAGCGTAAGTGGCAAAAGGTTAAACGGATGCAGTGATTTATGTAAAGGGAGGGTTAGCGGATCCGAACGTGAGCGGCCGGGCCGAGATGATGGTAGAGCACTCCATAGACCTCGGGAAATTCTGCGTTCCACTGGTTCCAGTCATGGCCTCCGGGCACGACATGAAATTCGTATTGGAAACCGCGTTCCCGCACGAGTGCGGCAAATTTCCTGTTTGCCGACAGCAGCCCCTCCTTATCACCACAGGAGAGAAAGAAGTATGGAGCCTTTGTGACGTCCGCGGAACGCGCGAGCAGATAGGGATCATTTTCGCGCTGGTGCTGGCCGTTCCAGTCACCAAAGATGGCCCTGAAGCGCCGCCATTGTGAAATCCGCTTGATCGAGAAAGGACGCGAAGGGACGTCCAAAGCCGGGCTCATTCCTCCAACAAAAGCAAAAAGTCCAGGATGCTTCAGACCCAATACGATCGCGCCGAAACCTCCCATCGAGACTCCGATGATGGCGCGTTCATCCCATGATTGGGCTGCAGGAAATCTCTGCTCAACGTCGCTGATGAGATCTCTGACAACATAATCTTCGTAGCGGTCCTGTGGGTTGGTGGCGGAATTCACGTAATAGGACGAGTTCCCTTCCGGCATCACCAGGATGAATCCGTTTGCCGCGTATTTAGCCACGTCAGAGTCATTCGTCCACTCACGGAAGTCGCCACCGCCGCCGTGCAGCAGGTAGAGCGTGGGGAGCTTTCTTCCCATGCTGGAGTAGTTGGCCGGAAGAACAACGCGATAGGGCATCTGGCGTTGCAATGCCGGGCTGAAGAAGGTGACGTCCTGCATGATGACTGCAGATGTGAGGCGTGGGTGGTCGACAATGGGAGGCTGCTCTCTGTTGCAGGAGGTGAGCACAAGCAGGCAGAAGAATGCGGCAACGGCAGATAGAACGCGGGCGGGTCGCACAAATTTCAATCCGCCGCGCTGCTGATGCCGCCGCGCAATGTCTGCTTGCGGACGGTGAGTCTTTCGATCAGGTCGGTCTTCAAGGCAAAGCCGCGTCCGGGACTTTGTGGAACACTGATGAAGCCCTGTGATGAGACTTCCACAGCAGGCTCAATGATGTCCTCTTTCCAATAGCGCTTTGAAGCAGAGACATCGCCGGGAAGAGTGAAATCCGGAAGAGTCGAGAGCGCAATGTTGTGTGAGCGGCCCAGGCCTGATTCCAGCATGCCGCCGCACCACACAGGAATATTGTTGTGGCGGGCGACGTTGTGGACGGCAACGGCCTCACTGAAGCCGCCTACGCGGCCCACCTTTATGTTGATGATGCGGCACGCGCCCAGTTCAATGGCAGCGCGAGCATCGCGGCGGCCGTGGATGGATTCGTCCAGGCAGATGCTGGTTTTGAGTTGCCGCTGGAGCTGGGAGTGGAAGTAGAAGTCGTCATGCCAGAGCGGCTGCTCAATCATGAGCAATCCGAACTGGTCAAACTTCTTCAGGTGCTCAATCTGTTCCAGTGTGTAAGCAGAGTTGGCATCGCAGCTCAGGAGAATATCCGGCCAGCGTTCGCGGATGCGGGTGAAAACATCAATGTCCCAGCCCGGCTTGCATTTGACCTTGATGCGACGATAGCCGGCATTCAGCTCGGTTTCAATTTTCTCCAGCAATTGTTCCACTGAGTTTTGGATACCGATGGAAACGCCGCAGGCAACCTCAGTTTGCGTGCCGCCCAGCAGCCGCCCCAAGGGCATCTGCCGCTCCTGCGCTTCAGCGTCCCAGAGCGCATTTTCTATAGCCCCTTTGGCCATGCGGTGTCCGCGAATTTTTGCCAGCAAGGCGGGAGCATCCGCGGCTTTTTCCACATTGAGGCCAAGAAGAGCGGGTGCGAGATAGCGCTCAATAGCGTACCAGGCGGTATCAATGGATTCTTCACTGTAGAACGGATCTTCACCCGCCACGCACTCGCCCCAACCTTCCGGGCCGCTGGTGTGCAAAGTGAGGAGAAGGATGCGGCGTTCCGTGGTGCGGCCGAAACTGGTTTCAAAGAAGTGCACCAGCGGCATGCGGATTTCGCGCAGAGTGATCGCTTCAATCTTCATTGCCGTTCTCCTCAGGCGCAGACGCATAGGACCAGTTTTCATCCCAGCGTCCGAGCAGAAATGTGCCATTGCCTTCCGCGTCTCGTTCGTAGCTCAGAGCAGCCAGGCCGGTGCGGAATGCGTCGAGCAACTGCTGGCGATTGCGCTTTTGCACCTCCGCGGCGTTGGGGCGATCGCTATCAGAAGCTTTCCAGGCGTAGATCTGAGCGGGAACGCTGACTTTCTTTTCTACCGTGAACTGAGGGGGCGTATCTCTTTCCAGAAGATCGAGAACGCGCCGCGACTTGATCCACCATTCCGCAACCAGACGGTCCGTGGGAAGGCCACCCTGAAGCGGAGAAGACGAAAACCCGTAGTGATTGACGCTGTAGCGGCGCGCGATGGCGCCGAGGCGCACCAGGTTCAGGTGCGCATTCTTGATTTCCAGCGGATCGAAGGTCCACTCGAGCAATTCAAAACCTTTAGCGATGGCGTCTTCACGCTGCGCCAGCTTAAGGCGGCGACCAAGTCCATGATTGCGGAATGAATCCCGCACCGCCAGCATGTGCGAATGCAGGTAAGGATGTCCGTTGCGGCTTCCGGGAATGGAGAAGGCGAAGCCGACAAGCTGCGAGCCATCAAATGCGCCGATGATCTGGCCGCCGATTTTTTCGCTGACCACGAACATGCGCAGGGGAACAATGTCCAGATCGTCAAAATTCCAGACTTCCTTCTGCAAATCTACGCAGGCTTTGAATTCTTCAATCCCGTTGCACTTGCGAATGGTAATCCGCTCGATCGCGGGCACCGTTGGGCTCACTTCTGCGGGTCCTCCAGAGATTTGGCGTTCTGCCAAAGCGACTCCATCTCCTCCATGGTGCTTTGTTCCAGCGTCTTGCCCTGGCTGCTCAGTTGCTCTTCCATCCAGCTGAAGCGGCGGCGGAACTTACGGTTGGTGCTGCGCAGGGCCGACTCAGGGTCAATGGAAAGATAACGTGCAATGTTCACCAGCACAAAGAACATATCACCCACTTCGTCTTCCAGGCGCCGGCGAACCTCTTCCGGCATGGGAAATTTGCTGTGCGGAGTAAGCGATTCCGCAGGAGCCTCTTCCATCTGCTGCTGGAGTTCCGCAGTTTCCTCCTCCAGCTTTTCAAACAATCCATGGATATGCGGCCAATCGAAGCCCACATGCGCGGCCTTGGAGCTGATCTTCTGCGCTTCCATCAGGGCGGGCATGCGGGAAGAGACGTGGTCCAATAGGCGCTCAGGTGCGCCGTTTACCACTTGTCCGTTGAGGGCGGCCCGCCTTGTCTTTTCTTCCTTCTTTAGCTCCTCCCAGTTCTTGAGCACCTGCTGGGCATCTTCCGCTTTTACGTCGCCAAATACATGGGGATGACGGCCAATGAGTTTGTTGCTGAGGGCATCAAGGACATCATCGATCGAGAACAGGCCCTGCTCACGGCCCATTTCCGAATAGAATAAGACTTGCAGTAGAAGATCGCCTAGCTCCGAGGTAAGCTCTGTCCAGTCTTTGTTATCAATAGCTTCTAATACTTCGTAGGTTTCTTCTAATGTGTAGCGTTTGATGGTATCGAAGGTCTGTTCGCGGTCCCACGGACAGCCGCCGGGTGCGCGCAGCCGCTCCATGATAGAAACCGCCTTCTGGAATTTTTCCCCGGTGACTGACACAAAGTAATGCTATCATTGCCAAACTTCCCCGGTCTTGAAGGTGTAGGAGAACGCCGCCACTGTGCCAGCAGACTCGACAAAAGGCCTGAAAAATCTTCCGGTAGCACGAATCAAGACAGGCTTGATTCGCGTGCTGGACACGCGCACCCTTCTCCCTGTCGCCTTCCTGCTGATGCTGGCCTTTCTGGTGGCCATGGCCTGGGACGGTTATTCGAGCGCGAATGAGTTGCTTGCCGCTCAAGCCTATGTCCAACGCACACATCAGGTGCTGCATGAAATGGACGGTATGGAAGATGGCCTGCAGGACGCTCGCGAGGCCCGGCTGCACTACATCCTGACTCCCGAACAACAGGACCTGCTGGATTTTGAGGAAGCGGAAGTCCGCGTCTGGACCCAGATGGATCGCGTCACTCAGATGGATCCGGAGCACAAAGCGAGCCTTAACGATCTGCGCGGTCTCATACGAGAAGAACTGCGCCAATTGCGCACGGACATGCGCGTCCTGCACACCAAGCTCGTCTATCACAGCCAGGAAACGGACGAGAAGCGGAACCGCGTGATGTCCGCGATTGATGACTTCAAGAACAATGAAGAACGCCTGCTGCGCGAGCGCAATCAGGCAGCGGAAAATCGCGCGGCGCAGATCACCCGCAGCACGTTCCTGCGAATCCTTGCGTTCAGCTTGCTGATGGGTGTGCTCTTCTTCCTGGTCATGCGCGACTCGAAAAAGCTGCGCGTTGCCGAACAAAAAGCGCTGTTCGCGCAGACGCGCCTGGAAGGTTCGCTGCTGCAACTGCAGAGCGAAACGGAAAACAGCCGGCTGCTGAATGAACTGCAGGCCGACTTCCAGATCTGTGTAAGCGCGCGTGAGGCCTACAAAGTGGCCGCCACGTATCTTCATAAGTTAATCCCCGGCAGCGGCGGCAGCGTGTACGCGCTGTACGGCTCTGAGGACCGGATTGAAACCGTTTCGGTGTGGCCGGAGACTGACGAACCGTTTATCAGCGGAACGTACTCCACTGAAGATTGCTGCGCGGTGCGCGGGGGACGACTGCACTCGCATCTGGATTCGCCTCGCGGGCTGGCTTGCCGGCATTTCCACGGACCAACCCCGCCAGCGTACATCTGCTTCCCTCTTTCGGCGCTGGGAGAAACGCTGGGCATTCTGCATGTGCATGCTGCCAACGCGTCGTTGTTCACGGCATCGCGGCTTACGCTGATCCAGCAGATCGGTGAATACGCTGCTCTGCGGCTGGCCAACCTGAAGCTGAAGGAAAAGCTGCAGGACCAGTCGATTCGCGATCCGCTCACCGGGCTGTACAACCGGCGGTTCCTGGAGACCACGCTGGAGCAGCAGTTGCGTAACTTCAGTGAGGCGCAGGACGGGATTGGCATTGGCATTGTGATGGCGGACATAGACGGCTTCAAGCTGTTCAATGATACTTTCGGCCATGAGGCCGGCGACCACGTGCTGCGCGAAATCGGCTCTCTGCTGCGGCGTTGCGTGCGCTCAGAGGACATTGTCTGCCGCTACGGCGGCGAAGAATTTCTCGCCGTAATCCCGGAAAGCTCGCCGGAAAGCGTGTGCGAACGCGCCGAGTTGATGCGCAACGCCATCTCCAAGCTGGAGTTGGAGCACGCAGGACGTCCGCTGGGCAAAATCACAGCGTCGTTCGGAATCTCCTTTGCGCAGAACAATGAAATCTCGTCTGACACTCTGCTGCGCCGCGCCGATGAAGCGCTGTACGTGGCCAAGCGCAGCGGGTGCGATTGCGTTCGAGTGTGTGAATCCGTGGCCGCACTGCTGTCCCAGGGGAAAGAGGACAAAGAGATGCCTGCGGTCCGTCCACGCCCAACCGCTGCAGCCAAGCGGGCGTGAGAGGCTTCCCGGGGTCGCTCATTTCTTTACTCCAGAGTTACTGCCTGCCGGGTTAGCCTCTTCAGGGAGTTCGACTTATGAATCTAAGGCTCTTTTCAGACTCCCATGGGCGTTAACCATTCACGCATCCCTCCGAAAGTAATATTGTCAACGCCTCAAAACAGCATCTAAATAGATGTTGCAGGTGAGCGGCGCAATTCCATTGCACGGCAAGGGCTTTCAAGTCCTGATCATTGGCGGCGGCATCAACGGCGTGGCCATTGCTCGCGAGTGTGCCCGGCGCGAAAAGCGCGTGCTGCTGGTGGAACAGAATGATTTCTCGTCCGGCACCACAAGCCGCTCCACCCGAATCATTCACGGGGGCCTGCGCTATCTCGAACAGTTTGAGTTTGATCTGGTGCGCGAATCGTTACGTGAACGAGAGCGCCTGCTGTGCCAGTCTCCGCACCTGATCCGTCCCATGCAGTTTCTGCTGGTGCTGCCAGATAAGCCACGATCCTTCCTTCGCAGTTCGCTGGCCGTGCGTACCGGCCTCTGGCTGTACAACTACTGGGCCGGCGGCAAGCGCCAGTGCTTTGACGACGTGGCCACGCTGGAACGCCAGCTTGACGCGGGCAGGCAATGGTCCATTTACTCCTACGAAGACGCACAGTGCGAATTCCCTGAGCGCCTTGTTGCCGAGTGGCTGGCTGAAGCCATGGCTACCGGGGCCGTCGTTCGCAACCACACAACAGCGCTGGAAATCACCCGCGCAAACGGACGCGTCACCGGTGCCCGGCTGCGCGACCGCATCTCCGGCCAGGAGTACACGGTGTCAGCCGAGCGGGTAGTGAACGCGGGAGGGCCATGGGCAGACGCAATCGCCGCATCGGCGGGCATCAAGCCTCAGCGGCTGATCGGAGGCGTCCGCGGATCGCACCTGGTGCTGCCCAGATTTGACGGAGCTCCCCAGCATCCCATTTACACGGAAGCTGCCGACGGCCGGCAAATCTTCGTTCTCCCCTGGAATCGCCAGGTGCTGGTAGGCACCACAGAGATCGTCGACTCCGGTTCGGCCGACGACGTTCAGCCTTCTCCTGACGAGATTGCCTACCTGTTCCAGAATTTCTCCCGGCTGCTGCCCCATTCCGGCCTCACCGCCGCGGACATCCGTTACAGCTTTGCCGGCATTCGGCCGCTGCCCTTCGCGCCGGACAAGAAGTATTCCGCCATCACGCGCCGCCACGTGCTCTACGATCACGCGGACGATGGAGCCGCCGGACTCATCTCCGTGATCGGCGGCAAGCTCACCACCGCAGCCCGCCTGGCGCGCGACGTCGCTCGCAAACTCGGCCTTGAGATTTCCGAGCCGGCCAACATTTTTGGCGCGCCCGTCGCGGATAGCAGCGTGGATTCCGTCGTGCGGCAGTGGGCTCACGCCGTGGCCACCAAGGCCCGCATTCCGGAAGGCTGCGCGCACGGGATTGCTGAGTGGCATGGACGGCACGCCCTGGCTATTGCCCACGCGGCTTCGCTCGACGAGCGCCTGCGCGAGCCCATTTGCGAGCATACATGCCACCTGGTGGCCGAAGCCGTGGAAGCCGTCGCGCATGAGTCGGCCATCACCCTGGGTGACATTCTTCTGCGCCGAGTGCCCGTCGCTCTGGGGCCCTGCTGGTGCCTTGACTGCAGCCGCGAAGCCGCCAGCAAGATCGGCTCCGCGCTCGGCTGGGACCAGAGCCGCATAGGCCAGGAGCTTGAGGCGTTTGAAGAGGAACGCAAGCGGTTCCTGCATCCGCAGACGACTCCGCGAAACGGCAATCCAGTTGTGCCGCTACCCAGCCTGAAAGAACCGGCGTAGACTCTTCCCAGGCGGAAATTCCAAGGCGATCTGGACAAGCCGGCCACCTGAACCACAACCAGCGCGGATGCCCCATGTTATAATTTTCTCTGCTGCGTGCAGGCTCCGCGGCATCCCCCAAGGACAACTGTAAGGGACGTTTTTGCCTCCCATTCGGCGGAATGGGTAACAGGAGGATTGAATCGATAAGCGCTTTATTCGAATGAATGACCGCATCCGTGCGCGGGAGATTCGCGTGATTGATGCCGATGGAAACCAGTTAGGCATCATGGCTCCCTTCGATGCTGTCAAAAGGGCCCGGGAACAGAACCTTGACCTGGTAGAGATTTCGCCCAACGCGGTGCCGCCTGTGTGCCGCATCATGGATTACGGCAAGTTCCTCTACGAGCAGGAAAAGAAGGAACGCGCGGCCAAGAAGAACCAGAAGCAGATCGTCCTTAAGGAAGTTAAGTTCAGCGTGAACGTGGACGAGCATGACTACGTCACCAAACGGAATCATGTACTCCGCTTCCTGGGGGAGGGCGACAAGGTAAAAGCCAGCCTTCGCTTCCGCGGACGCGAAATGGCCCACCAGAATCTGGGTCGCGACGTTCTGGACCGGCTGGTGAAAGAAGTTGGCGACAAAGGAATTGTAGAGTTCCGGCCGCGCATGGAAGGAAACACCATGCACGTGATTCTGGCCCCGCCCAAGCAGGTTGCGGGAGGCAAGAAGCCGGAACAGAGGCCGCAGCAGCCGCAACAACAGCAGGCTGCCCCTGCGGGCCGGACCCAGACTGGGTCGTAACAACAAGCAATTGGCAAATAGCAGTTGGCAATTGGCCGGGCGTGAGAATCTCTGGTTTGGCTGACTGCTGATTGCTGACTACTGAGTGCTAACGTATGCCTAAAATGAAGACACACAAAGGCGCAGCCAAACGGTTCAAGAAGACCGGTACCGGCAAGATCAAACGGCACAAGGCTTATAAGCGCCACATCCTTACCTCGAAAGACACCAAGCGGAAGCGGCAGCTGGGCGGATCAACCCTGGTCAGCGACGCCGATCACGCCAAGGTCTCGAGGATGATTCCGTACTAAGCTAGCCCACTAACCGCTAGCGATTCGGAACAGAATCCAGCCCGCCTGATTAACCTCAGCGCTGAGGCAGGATCTGAAACATAAAGCGTGTGAAGTTGAGCCGTTCAGCAGGCGTCTGAGCCGGCTGGCGAAATCCCGAGCGAAGCGAGGGAACTCAAGTCGCCCGCAAGCGAGTGAAGAGGCTTTGATTACAAGCTCTGCCTCCAGCCGCAAACCGCCGGAAAATTCCGGCTTACAAAAGGAGCATCATGCCTCGCGTAAAACGTGGTACCAAGCGCCGCCAGCGCCGCAAAAAGATATTAGAGCGCGCCAGTGGCTATTTCCTCACAAAATCCAAGCTCTATCGCGCCGCCAAAGAATCGGTTGAGCGCGGGCTGAAGTTTGCCTATAGCGGCCGCAAACAGAAGAAGCGCCAGTATCGTTCCATCTGGATCGTGCGCATCGGCGCCGCCGCCAAACTGAACGGCATCAGCTATAACCAGTTCATCAGCGGCCTCAAGAAAGCCGGCGTAGAACTGGACCGCAAGGTGCTGGCCGACATCGCGGTGAACGATCCCACGGGGTTTGCCGCCCTGGCGGAAACAGCCAAGCGCGCAAACGCAAAAGCAGCGTAAAAGCACTCAGCAATCAGCATTCAGCCGTAAAAACATTTGGCTGTCGCCATTTTCCGTTTTGTGCATTCCGTTGACGAAAGCGCCCGATTTCTTAGAATTGGTAGCACAGCCGCCCTCGGCTGTGCAGCGGTCAATCTTGGGATCCAAGAGCGTTTTGGTCAAGCGCCAGCACATCGCAACCACGAATCACCAGCGCCATGAGGGCGAAAGAGATTAGCCCACCCTGCGGCAAGTGAGCGTAGCGAGCGAAGCCGCACCGGTGGGTAGCAGTAGTGAATGGGAGCCCCGAGAGGGGCACACAGGCGAGGGCGCCTGTGCTACAAAATTTTGATGGCCTACTCAGTCGCGAAACTTGAGGATTATTCACCTGCGGCTCTGGACAATGCTGCCCACGAGTTGCTGGACGCCGTTCGTCAGGAATCCCATGCCATCTCCAGCGAGAACGACTACAAAGCCTTTCGCGATCGCTGGATGGCGCGCAAGAACGGCATTCTCACGCAGATCAATGACCTCTGGCTGAAAGCCGCTCCCGGGCCCTCCAAACGCGAGGTTGGCGCACGCGTCAACCAGCTCAAGACCGAAGTCGAACAGGCGGTCGATGGCGCGCAGCAGCGCACCAGCGGGCACGCCTCCAAAGCGCGTCTTGAATCCGAGCGCGTGGACATCACTCTTCCCGGGATTCACAAGCCTCTCGGGGCTGAGCACCCCATGCTGAAGACCATGAATGAAGTGGTCAACGTCTTCAAGGCCATGGGCTACTCCGTTGCGGATGGTCCGGAGATAGAGACCGACTACTTCAACTTTGAGGCGCTGAACTTTCCGCCCAATCATCCAGCGCGTGACACGCAAGACACGCTCTTCGTCGCCGGACAGGCAAAGAAGCCTCAGCGCGACCGTCTGCTGCTGCGCACGCATACTTCGCCGGTGCAGATTCGCTCCATGCTTAAGCAGCCTCCACCGCTGCGTGTGGTCATTCCCGGCAAGGTGCATCGTGCCGATACCGCTGACGCCACACACTCGCCCATCTTCCACCAGGTGGAGGGGCTGGCGGTGGACACCAACATTACTTTTTGCGATCTCAAAGGCACGCTCGATCACGCTATGAAATCGCTGTTTGGCTCGAATGTGAAGACGCGGTTCTTCCCTTCGTTCTTCCCTTTCACCGAACCGAGCGCAGACGTCTCCATCACCTGTTTCAAGTGCGGTGGCAAGGGCTGCCGCCTGTGCAAGATGAGCGGTTGGATTGAACTGCTGGGCTGCGGCATGGTGGATCCGAACGTCTTCAAGTTCGTCGAACACAATGGCTACGACCCGCAAAAGATCAGCGGCTTTGCTTTTGGCATGGGCGTGGAACGGATCACGATGTTGAAATACGGGATCGATGACATTCAGTTGTTTTATCAGGGCGATGTGCGGTTCCTGGAGCAATTCGCATGAAGAGAAGCAGTCAGCACTCAGCAGTCAGCATTCAGCCCATGGACAGAATGTAAGATGAAGAACTTCAGAGATTTAAAAGTGTGGGAGAAAGCGCACGAAGTTGCTCTCGAGTGCTATGCGGTTACTCGCGGCTTTCCCAAAGAAGAAATGTTTGGCCTTACTTCCCAGATACGGCGCGCAGGTGCTTCAGTTCCGGCAAACATTGCAGAAGGGTGTCGACGAAGCGGCAATGCCGAGCTTCATCGGTTTCTACAAATGGCGATGGGTTCTGCGAATGAACTTGAATATCATTTTCTGCTCTCAAAAGACTTGGGCTTTCTGAAGCAAGAAGACCATAACCAAGTGCATGGCAAGCTGGAAGAAGTAAAGCGCATGCTAGCTTCACTACTGAGGAAGGTTGATTCCGAGCGAGTCTGATTCGGGGCTGAATGCTGACTGCTGAATGCTGAGTGCTTTCTAAAATGCGCATCGATCCGAAATGGCTACGCGAGTTCGTCAATATCAAGGCGGAGAACCGCCAACTCGCCGACGATCTCACTCTCGCCGGAGTAGCGGTGGAGTCGGTCAAAGAGATTGATGGGCGCCTGCTTTTCGAAATGGAGATCGGCACTAACCGTCCTGATGCCATGTGCCATTACGGTGTGGCCCGCGAGTGCTCGGCCATCTATGACATTGACCTGAAGCCGATCAAGCCGAAGCTGCCCAAAGCCAAACCTGCTGCAACGCCCTTCCCAATCCAAATTGAAGACTCCGAGGGCTGCAAGCGCTATACCGCGCGCGTGGTCCGCAACGTGAAGATTGGGCCATCTTCAACCGCAATCCTTGAGCACCTGAAAATCGACGATCACGGCGGCGTGAGCAATGCCGTCGACGCCAGCAATTACGCGCTCATGGAAATGGGCCATCCCACCCACGCCTTTGATCTCGACAAGCTCGAGGGCAGCAAGATCATCGTCCGCCGCGCCCGGCCGGGTGAGACGCTGAAGACACTGGACGGAGTGGACCGCAAGCTTGATCCCGAAGATCTGGTCATTGCCGACGCGGTTCGCCCCGTTGCTCTGGCCGGAGTGATGGGTGGCCTGGATACTGCAATTTCGGAATCCACGAAGAACATTCTTATCGAGTCCGCATGGTTTGATCCCGCCACTGTGCGCCGAACGGCCCGTCGCATGGGAATGCATACTGATGCCTCGCATATCTTTGAGCGTGGCGCGGACTGGGGCGCTACAGCGCTCGCTTGCGACCGCGTTGCCGAGCTGATCCTGGCCAGCGCGGGCGGAGAACTTGAAGGCGAACCGGTGGATGCAATCGCCGGGCATGTTATTCGGCACGGCGTATGGCTTCGCCGGAGTGAAATCCTCCGGCATCTTGGTCAGGAAATTCCTGACCAGACAGTTGAAAGAATTCTCCGCCGGCTGGGCTTTGCTGAGCATGTGGTGAAAGCTGAGATACCGGAGAAGCTCAAGGAGACCATCAAAGAAGCACGCGGGCAATCACCGGAGAAACGCGCAGAACTTGCCGCCAGCGTCGCTGCAGCTACCGGCCTGGCGAAAGAGCGAGTAGCAGACCTGATCGCCGCCAGCAAAGGCTGGGGACCCAGTTGGATGGTGGACCTGCCCACCTGGCGTCTCGACATTGAACGCGAGATCGACCTGATTGAAGAAATCGCGCGGGTTTACGGATACAACAAGTTTGAAAATCGGCTGCCCTCGTTCTCCGGCGGCGTCATTGAACTTCCCAATGCGGCCAAAGAAACCCGCATGCGTTCTGAACTACTGGCACTGGGATACAACGAGGCCATTTCTTCCACGTTCATTTCTCCGCCGGATGCGCAAGCATTCTCCACTGCCCCATCTGTCATGCTGGCAAATCCGCTGAGCGACGAGCAGTCCGCGATGCGCACATCGCTCGTGCCGGGCATGCTCAGCATGCTGGCCTGGAACCTGAATCGAGGCACAACAGACGTCCGTCTCTTTGAAGCGGGCCATGTGTTCGAAATGTCCGGAGAAAAATCTGAAGAACGCCGGATGCTCTCCGTCGGCGCAACCGGAAATGCCTTGCCCCCCAGCGTGCACGGTCCCGGACGGCCTTACAGCTTCTTCGACCTGAAGGGCGGCATTGAAGCTCTGTTGGGCGCATTCGAACTGCGCGATTCGTATTTTGACGCACACACCGCTGAGTACCTGCATCCCGGACGATCCGCGCGCGCTGTGGCTGACGGCCAGACCGTCGCTGTGTTCGGCCAATTGCATCCCGATGTGGCGGCAGCCCGCAAGCTGAAACAGGAAATCTACATTGCCGAGGTGTATCTTGACCGGCTGTTCACGCTTTCCCTGCGCGCGCCGCGTTACCAGCCTCTCTCAAGGTTCCCGGCTGTCGACCGTGATTTCTCGTTCCTATTCCCCGACTTAGTCACATTCGAGCAGATCCAGAACGCGGTTCGCGCTCTGAACATCCCTGAGATGCAGAGCTTCCGCCCAGTAGAAATCTTCCGCGGCGGCTCCGTGCCTTCCGGGAAATATTCGGTCCTTTTGCGGGCTGAATTTCAGTCAGCAGAGCGTACGCTGCGTGACGATGAGGTAGCACAATGGTCAGCACAGATCATTAAGGCACTGGAAGCGCTCGGCGGCAGCCAACGCGCTTAGGCTTGCATGAATCAGCCAGTCAATGTCGATCTTGCACGGCTCTCATTTGATGAGTTTGTGCATTTCTTCTTCGACCATCCAGAAGGAGAGCAGTTCTGGTACGCTGACCCACGGTACGCCCTGGCTGACATTTCCATTTCCAGTCCTTTGCTGGTCGATCACCTGACCACCCTGTTCCAGAGTTTTTCTGGCGCAACCAGCAAGTATTCCCCGGCCCAGATCAGCCACGGCATATGGGCCATGTTCAGCCCGTCATTCTCGCTCATGGATCTCCTGTGGGACTCAACCATTCCGCTCGAAAAACGCACAGAGTGCATCCGTTCCATGGCCAGTCTTTTTGCTGATTTCGTCTCCGCAAACGATGCTGAGTCATTGCAGAAATGTTTCTACATGTGGTGGCACATCGTGGTCACCGGATTCTGGACGCACCAGGCGCAGTTTGAAACGCCTGACGTCTCGCAGCTGGATCCCGAGGCGGCCACTCTGTTTGAAACCATGTTTGAAACTCTGAAACAGATTCTCACTGTTCCCGAGCCTCGCACTCAAGGCTACGCACTCCACGGCTTAGGCCATTTGCAACATCCCGACGTTCGCAATCTGGTACAGCATTACATTGACCAGAACAAAGACCGCTTCACTGAGGAACATGTGCAGTGGATGGAACAGTGCCGTGACGGCGTAGTGAGTTGAGTGCCTATGGCTTGAAGTGACGCACTCCACACCATAAGCTACTTTCATGTTCCTGGGCCATTTCGGGCTGGCTTTTGCCGCCAAGAGAGTTGCGCCGCAGACCTCTCTCGGCACGGCGTTGCTTGCCACTGAATTCGCCGACTGCCTCTGGCCGGTGTTCCTCAGCATTGGTGTGGAACAGGTGCGGATTGTTCCCGGGATCACCAGAATGACCCCGCTCGACTTCGTTTCTTATCCCTGGTCCCACAGTCTGCTGATGGATGTCATATGGGCCATTGCGTTCGCGGCGATCTACTTCGCAGTCCGCCGATATAAGCCCGGTGCATGGGTTGTGGCGGCAGGTGTCACAAGCCATTGGGTTCTGGATTGGTGGTCGCATCGCCCGGACATGCCGCTTACCCCATGGTCTCCGCAAAAGTATGGGTTGGGCCTGTGGAACTCAGTTTCTGCGACCGTGATTGCAGAAGTGGGCCCGTTTCTGCTCGGCCTCGCTATGTACATCACGCGCACCCGCGCCCGTGACCGAACGGGAACGCTTGCTCTGTGGAGCTTTGTCATTCTGATGCTATTGATATGGGTGGGAAGTGTGCTTGGCCCGCCTCCTCCGAACATCAACGCCATCAGGATCAGCGGGTTTGCGCTGTGGCTGGCAGTGGCATGGGCCTACTGGATTGATCGTCACAGAGTCGCTTCTTCTGTCGCTCCGCTCCAAACCAGCGACAACCATAGATCCGCCTAAAAGTCCCCACTCTTGATGGAGGAATGCCAAGGCGGCCTTGCACACACTGTTTTCTGCTTGCTGTCGAAAGACCTAAGCATGGCAAAGCAGTGGCTCTTTCAGTAAAATCGCGGCCATGATCTCTCGTCGTGCTCTTTTTAAGACCGCAGCCCTGGGCGCTGCGGCGGCCGCCACGTCATCATTTCCTTCTGACCTTTTTTCCTGGACGGAACCTCAGCGCGTTTTTCAGCCGGGCGGTCCCATACTTCTCAACAGCAATGAAAATGCTTATGGGCCGCTCCCCAACGTTTTGCGCCTGCCCAATCCTTTCAAGGATGCAAACCGATATCCCGATCATAGCGTCGATATGTTGAAAGACACGTTGGCCAAGAAACACAAGGTTGGAACTGACCAGGTGGTTTTGGGCTGCGGGTCAACCGAAATTCTGCGCATGGCGGCGGCGGCATTCACCGACCCAACGCGAAAGCTGGTAACGGCAACGCCCACCTTTGAAGCCATTGGTTCTTATGCCGAGGCAGACAAAACTACGGTCATCAAGGTTCCGCTGGTGATTGAGAGCTTCGCCCACAACGTGCCGGCCATGGGCAGAGAAGCAGCTAAAGACGGAGGGCTGGTCTACATCTGCAATCCCAACAATCCCACCGGCAGCCTCACACCGCGCCGGACACTGGAAAATTTCATTCGCGATCTGCCCAAAAATGTTTACGTGCTGATCGATGAGGCGTATCACGATTTTGTGCCGGTCTCGGCAGATTACATCTCTTTTCTGGATACTCCGGTCAACGATGATCGCGTAATCGTGGCACGCACGTTCTCGAAGATTTACGGCATGGCGGGCCTGCGTCTTGGTTATGGGATCGCTTCTCCGCAGACAGCTAAACTTCTGTCCCAGCAGAAGCTGGATGACAGCGCCAATGAATTCGCGCTGCGTTGTGCTCTCGTCTCATTGTCTGACACTCGCGAGCACCAAATGGCCGTCGAGCGCAACGCCAAGGACCGTTCCGCGTTCATGGAAGAAGCCAAAACACGGAAAATTCCGGCCATTATTTCCTGGACGAACTTTGTCATGATCAATAGCATGCGGCCGGTGAAGGAAGTGATTGAGCATTTCAAGCAGAACAACATCCTCATTGGCCGTCCATTCCCTCCCATGGACATGTGGGCCCGAATTTCGCTGGGCACCCCGGTGCAGATGAAAGCGTTCTGGGAGGTGTGGGACAAGCTACCGAAAGCTCATCAATAAGGAGCGAATTGCTCAAGGAACGTCTTTCATATACTGCGCCGCAGAGCGCCAAGCCTGCGCACCAGAAAACGAATCAGTAATGTGGTGCCGAACGTGAACAGGTAGCCGACAAAGACAGCAAACGCCACGTAGTAGTTCCCCATCACGTCATGCCCGTGCTGCACGGGAAAACTGGCCAGATTGATCCCCTGGTAGCTAACGTACATCCCAATGTTGTTCGGGAAAAAT
>DATEJX010000147.1:0-3769 GCA_035277785.1 Candidatus Angelobacter sp.
ATTTGAATATCGCGACTTGCATCCGATTCCGGCGGCGGAGAAGGCGTTTCTGGACTGGATCCAGAAGCTGGACAGGGATTTCTCCAATCGGGATTTCGAGCATCGCTGCAAGGTGGTACGCGAGGCGCTGCATGAGCTCTACCTTGGCCGCCCGTATGCGGAGCCCGGCCCGCATACACCTTTGGCGGAGCAGACCCTGATCTACAGCTTTGATCCGCGTAATACAACGCTGGAGCCGGAGTATTACGGCGATGTGGATGCGCAGAAATATACTGAGCGCAAACCGCTGATCTGGTTCTGGATGATGTTTGATCGTTCTCCTGCGGGGCTGAATCACTGGCTCGGGTTCCGCCTCCGCTACATGCTGGCCACGCACATCTTCAAACATGTCGGCAAGAACGTGAAGATCTTTCACGGCATCGAGTTCTCCTTTGGCTACAACCTGAGCGTGGGAGACAATTGTACGATTCACAAATACACGCTGCTGGATGATCGCGGCGAAATCGTGATCCACCACGGGTCGTCGGTTTCTGATTACGCCAATGTGTATTCGCACGAGCACGATTTGAATGATGGGATGATCGTGACGAATGAGAAGACGGAAATCGGGCCGCGCGCCAGAATTACCTACCATGCCACGGTGATGAGCGGCGTTCGCGTACATGAGCATGGGTTGCTGGGGTCAATGGGTGTGGCCACCAGGGATATTCCGCCGTATACGATTTCCGTGGGAGTTCCGGCCAAGCCGGTGAAGGTTAAATCCATAGCGCCGCAGGCTGCGGGAGCGGCCAAGGAGGCAAAGTAGCTTCCTCTGGCGTGATAACATCAAGAAAAATCTCCATTCCTGACCATGACTGACCAGCCTCAACAGACCAGACGGCGCGTACTGAGCGGGATGCGGCCCACCGGGAAGTTACACCTCGGCAACTATGTGGGCGCATTGCAGAACTGGGTAAAACTGCAAGACACGCATACGTGTTTTTTCTTCATTGCCGACTGGCACGCGCTCACGACCGACTATGAGGACACCTCGCGGGTGGGCGATAACACCGTGGAAGTGATCCTGGATTGGCTTGCGGCGGGGCTTGATCCGCAACGATGCACCATGTTCGTTCAGTCGCATGTGAAGCAGCATGCTGAACTGCATGTCCTGTTTTCAATGGTGACGCCGTTGGGCTGGCTGGAGCGTGTTCCTTCCTACAAAGATCAGCAGGCGCAACTGGCCAACAAAGACCTGCACACCTACGGGTTTCTGGGATATCCATTGCTGCAGGCGGCCGACATTCTGATTTATCAGGCTGATTACGTACCCGTCGGCGAAGACCAGGTAGCGCACGTAGAGCTTACGCGTGAAGTGGCGCGGCGATTCAACCAATTCTATTCTCGCGGAGCGAAATCTCTGCTCAGAGAGCCAGATGTCCTGCTGACGAAGACGCCCAAGCTGCTGGGCATGGACAAACGCAAGATGTCCAAGTCCTATGGGAACTCCATCTTGCTGAGTGAAGAGGCGGCGGGGCTGGCGGAAAAAATCAACAACAGCGTTACCGACCGTCCCAAGCTTACAGACAAAGGCAGCCCGGACCGTTGTCCGGTGGGCAATTTGCACCAGATCTTCAGCCCTCCAGACGTGCTGGACTACATCACCCGGGGATGCACCCAGGCAGCTATCACGTGCGTGGAATGTAAGGCGCTGGCCATCAAGAGCACAGAAGCCCATCTGGGCCCGATCCGGGAGCGCAGAAAAGAGTTTGCCGCCAAGCCGGAGTTGCTCAAAAAGATCATTCAGGATGGTGACAGTAGCGCGCAACAGGCCGCTGAAGAGACGATGCACGCTGTGCGCGATGCCGTGGGCCTCTTCAGCATGGAAGGCTTTGAGCAACATCTTCCGAAGGACGCTGCAACTGGGCGGCTGCAAGTGCCCCAGGCGGCGGGTTCGGCGCAAAATGATCAGGAGCGGCGCGAAATCGTAACTTCAGATTGGGTGGAAAAGATCTCCAAATCGAACCCTTTGCGCAAGGACAGGCCGCAGATTTTCATTACTCGCAAAGGCCGCAAAGTGGGCGTGCAGACGGCGCGAGCGGGAGAAAAGTTCAGCTTTCCCGACCGGCCTTTGAATGTGCTGGTCTTGCTGGCGGAAGAGAATGGCTATCTGCACGATTATGTGCTGCCGCCGAAAGTAGTCCAGGACCATTGGAAGAGCTTTGCCAGGGAAAACGGCAACGTGACCGTGGAACTGAAGCAGGGCGCCATAGTGACGGCGTCAGGCGAAGTCGCTGTGCAGCAGTATGAAGGCGATTACAGCGCCCTGCAGTAAGCCGTTACGGAACTTTTGACAGGTTTCAATTGCCCCACGCAGGAAGAAAACTAATCTACTGCTAAAATCACAGTTCGTTCTGTAGAATAGTCGCCCGTGATTTTACCAACACTCCAGAGGTGAGAAAGATGAAATACGCAGCAGAATTATTCGGGACTTTTGTCCTGGTCTTTGCAGGCCTGGGAACGGCTGTACTTGCAGGATCTCAGGTCGGCAACGTGGGTGTGGCATTTGCTTTCGGATTATCTCTGCTCTGCATGGCATTCGCCATTGGTCCCATCTCGGGATGTCACATCAATCCGGCAGTAACACTGGGCTTTGTGGTGGCAAAACGTATGAAGATTGGCGAGGCCGTTGGCTACTGGATTTCTCAGATCATCGGCGGCACCATCGGCTCCGGCGTGGTTCTCTTCATCGCCACGGGCGCTCCCGGCGGATCACTGGCATCGCTGGCCGGCGCAGCCAATGGCTACGGCGCAATTCACTCTCCCGGGCATTACGGCGCAGCCGCCTGCTTTGTGGCAGAAACGCTGCTCACTATGCTTCTGGTGTTCACGGTACTGGGCGCTACGGATGATCGCGCTCCAGCAGGTTTCGCGGGCATCCCCATCGGCCTGATTCTTACGACGATTATTCTGTGCGGCATTCCCGTTACCAACGGCTCATTCAACCCGGCACGCAGCATTGGCCCGGCCATCTTTGTGGGTGGATGGGCGTTGCAACAGCTCTGGCTGTTCATTGTGGCGCCTATGCTGGGCGGGGTAGTTGCGGCGGGCCTCTATCTCGGCATCCGGATGCCGGCGCCGATGATTACTGCGCGCCAGGCAGAGCAGGCTCTTCCCAGCCAGCAGGCAGAGCGCAGAAGCGCGCGCTAGTTCACCGCAACGGGCGCGAAGGTCGCGACGGAAATCAGGATTAACCACAAAGGGCACAAGAAAAAGTGCTCTTTTACCCCAGTAAACCAACACCGGGTTTGCCGCGGGCGCCGGTTTGTGCGCCTCGGGAACGGACCGGGCTACGCTTATGCCGCGCCTAGCAGCGCTCGGCTTTGGACGCATCACAGACCTCGTAACTCCCGGTTGCATTTTCGAGAGGGGACGCAAAGGCCACAGCCGACGGCGGCTGTGCCACCGCATCCAGACGAGCCTGCGATCTATGGTTTGCGGCCTTGCCGCGCTGGTGCCACACGGTCTTCGAGCCGCTCAACGCGGCAGTGTTACAATCCATCTTCTCCAGACACCAGAGGTTCTCAAAGCCGCTCCGATGAAAGTTCTTCTCAGCCGCGAACAGATTGCTGAAGCTGTGGCCCGCATAGGGAAACAGATCAGCCAGGATTTTACAGGCGAATCGGTGGTGCTGATTGGCGTGCTGAAGGGCGCCTGTCTCTTCCTGAGTGACCTGGCCCGGCAGATTGAACTGGATGCCACCTTTGACTTCATCGCTGTGCGAAGCTAT
>DATEJX010000148.1:0-7817 GCA_035277785.1 Candidatus Angelobacter sp.
CCCTGGCCTGGGTCATAGAGAACGCCGTTCGCCAGCACGGCGTGATACACAGGCTCCCAGAAATCACTCGATGATCCGGGTGCAAACCAGTCTGTATTGAATGTCCAGACCTTCACAAAACTGCTGCCCTGCCACGTGTACTTGTTCTGGTGCCAGTGCTGCGTGCTGTACGTGTTATTGCTGTAAGTCCCGTCCTTGGATTCAATGTAAACGTCATTGCCATCCACGAGTGGAACCTGGTAGTGCACCAGCAGATCGCCGGCCGCGATTGGATCAGCCTGCTCCTGCGCAACGTTGAAATCGTAGATGATGTTGACCAGGTTGTTATTCAGCGGCTGCCCAACGACATTGGCATCGAAAAGGGTGTGTTGCGGATTCAGTCCCCACTGGGGCCAGCTTGGCGGGGCTTTTGGCGCAAGTATTTGAGCACTGGCGGCAATACCGCTGAACACAACCAGGGCTGTCATGAGACAACAAGCAGGTATTCTGTTTCTCCAGACTTCCATCATCTGTACACCTCTCTGATCTAATTTTTTGGTTAGACAACTGATGGGCCAGAACTTGCGTGGAACAAGAGACGAGATCCGGATGTTGAAAATTTCCAGTCCCGCTCAAAAACTGGGGCGAAAGATTAGCCGTCAAGTTCAGAAGAGGCAAGCATGAATGGGTGTGTGTTACAAATCCGGAAAATTTGAGCTCTAAGTGTTGATCTTTTCACGTGGCCGGAGGTGCACAGGGCCGCCTTCGATCACTACAGAGTTTCTGGATTCGAAAAATTCTCAATGAGACTGATAGCAGAATAACGATTTCTGGCAATAAAAATGGGCCCTCCGTTGCGGAGAGCCCATGATCCAATCAAAACAATTTACGCAGCGGGCGCCGTGGCACCGGCCGTGATTTGAGGTTCACTACTTGCTTTTACCGGAGCCTTCATGCGACGGAGGACGAAGTACGCGAGCGCGGCTGCGATCACGTCGAAAGCGATGGCAATGCTGAACACGCCGAACCAGCCGACCTTCGGCAACGTCCACTTTGCGGCAAACGGAGTCCACGTATTGTGCAGCACAGTAATAATCAAGCCATACACAATGATGAAACCCGCGATGGTAAGCAGGGCCGTCTTGACGGTCTTACTCATGCTAATGCGCAGCACGACCGGGGCCAGAAACAGCACAAAGAACACCAGCAGGCCTCCGATGGTAAGCAGAATGTCGGCACGGAAATCAAATGCCTTGCCGGCAGCCAGGGCAGAACCAATCGGGATGAACACTGAAGACGTGCCTTTGGCGGTGT
The DNA here is from genome assembly GCA_035277785.1 of Candidatus Angelobacter sp. Lineage (GTDB taxonomy): Bacteria > Acidobacteriota > Terriglobia > Terriglobales > Acidobacteriaceae > Angelobacter. The sequence continues at coordinate 1,294 of DATEJX010000148.1, forward strand.
ACAGGAAGCCGTAATTGGCGGTGGCATTCTTGCGGCCGAAAAAGTCGCCGCAAAGAGCCGGAAAGAGCGAGAATATTTCACCCCAGCCGAAGAAGGTGAAAGCGCTCAGAACCACGAACAGATACGGACGGTGAGCAAAGCTCAAAAGCGCAAATATAGCCAGCGCCTCCAGCCCGAAAGCCAACGTCATGGTTTTTTCGCGACCTATGTGATCAGAGACCCAGCCCCAGAACGGGCGGCAGAAACCATTGACCAGACGGTCGGCGGAAAGAGCGAAGGTCAGGGCGGGCATGGTGAGCCACAGTATGCTGACGGGTATCTTATCGACTTTGAAGTCGACGGCCATTGGAGCCAATTGGGCAACGGCCATCAAACCGCCCGTGGATACCATCATCATCATGAAGTACATGAGCCAGAAGTGAGGTGTAGCGGACATTTCGCCAGGTGTAAATGACACCGCAGCCTGCCTTGTCCTCACTTCCTGGCTACCTTTGCTGCGCCAGGTTTTGGGCAACCAGTTGGCAGGCGGAGCCTTAAGGAACATGGCCGAAATGATCACCACAATCCCTTGAAGGATTCCCCATTTGATAAACGCGGCCTGGTATCCCTGGCTGTTGATCATGTTGGCGATAGGGGCCACGGTAAAAGCGGCGCCGGCGCCGAAACCGGCAGCCGTCAATCCGGCAGCAAGGCCGCGATGGTCAGGGAACCACTTGAGAGCGCTGCCCACGGCTGTGCCATACACGATTCCTGCTCCAATGCCGGAGATTGCGTACCACATATAGAGGGCGCTGACTGACTCGGCTTTCCCGCTTCCAACCCAGCCAATACAGGCGAAAACTCCACCCAACGCTACAAGCAGCCGCGGGCCAAACTTGTCCACCAACCAGCCCTCGAAGGGGACCAGCCAGGTTTCAAGGAGAACAAAGACGGTAATGGTGATCTGGATGACTGCCGCGTCCACCTTGAAATGTGCCTGGAGCGGCTTTACGAACAGGGTCCAGCCGTATTGATAATTCGCGACCGCGACCATACTGATGATGCTCGCGGTAAGGATAATCCAGCGATTAGGTACCCGTTCCTCGGAAAGAGTAGCTGTCGATGTGGCCATGGATGACCTCCTCAGGGTCGACAACACCTATGTGTCTATGGGCCCGTTTTTCTACGCACTCTGATCCCTCTGGGAAAAATCCAAAATCCGCCAGACGAGGGCGGTAAAGCTAAACAACAATCATTACAGCAGTACATCTCATGTTACGGTCGCGCCATCTTGAGCCACTCATGTGACCGAAGGAAAACCACAGCGCGACGCCAAAAAAATTTGCGGCGTATTCTATCAGCGAATACGCCGCTCGAAGCAGAGAATTTTGCTGCATGCTAACCAGGTAAGCTGCTCAAGCTTAGTTCTGTCTTACAAATTTAAGCAGCGTACTCCACGCAGCAGTTGAATTATCCTACTCGGCTGGCGGCGCATCCTTATCGAGTTCGTGCTTGAAAGGAAGCACTCCAGGTATGAGCCACTTGGTCCAGGTTTCATTCACTTTGTTCTGGAAGTAATCGATATCGTCCTTGGTAAAGTGGGCAAAGCGTCCCTGCTTCAGCAGGTAGTCGCGTACAGGCTGGCGCTGAATCTTACCCGCGGCAATCTGCTGCGTCCTGCCGGTCAGCCGGAGTACGCCGTTCTCGACTTCAAACAGCGGCCATACGCCGGTGTTCACCGCCAGTTCGCCCATTTCATGCGATAGGTACGGGTCGTAATCCCAGCCCTTGGGGCACGGGTCCAGCGAGTGGATGAAAGTTGGCCCGCCGATGGACAGGGCTTTGCGAATTGAGTTCATCGCGGCCAGGCCGTATGACATGCAGACGGTGGCCACGTATTTGCACTCAGGGTGTCCGGCAGCCATCATGGCTGCCATGTTCTTTTTCCAGCGGCGATGCATGATGCGCTTTACATGTCCGGGGGTGCTGAACGTGGTATTGGCGCCCCATGGCGTGCTGCCGGAAAGTTGAATGTCAGTGTTGGCGTACGACTCATTGTCGTACATGAGAATCAGACAGTTGTAGTCAGGGTGGGTCAGGGTCGCCGAAATTGCGCCCACGCCCATATCAGCACCACCACCGTCACCGCAGAACGCGATCACGTTGATGGGCTCCTTCTTCATCTTGCCTTTGCGCATCAGCGCCTTGAGCGCGGCAGCCGTACCCAGCGCGGCCGAGCCGCTGCTGCCGAGCTGCGTGTGCATCCATGGAACCACCCATGGAGTGCTGTAGTAAGTGGTGTTCGCCACATACATGCAGCCCGTGCTGCCCAGCACGATGGTGCGCGGGCCCGCGGCCTTGGCCATCATCTTCATCACCAGCGCTGACTCACAGCCCTGACAGGTACGGTGGCCCGAAGTGAAGTACTCCTCCAGCGGAAGCTTCTTTACCGCCTTGAAAGGATCCAGTTTTTGAGTCGGATCGACTTGCACATAACTTGTAGACATTTTGAATTCCTTGTCCTTTCCGTTGATGGGCGGCTACTCGCGCACGCCGATCCACTGGGTTAACGGCTGCTGCTTCCCTTTAGCAGCCTGATAAACAGATTCGGTTATCTTCTCGACGTCCGGCACTGTGACTTCGCGTCCACCCAGGCCGGAAATGAAGCCCAGCACCGGAGGCTTGGGACCAGGAGCCGAATACAGCGCGGTGCGCACTTCGGTGGCGACAACGCCGCTGTTGTACGGCGAGCCAAAGGAATAATCGCGGTCCACCACGCCGATGGCGGAGAAGCGCTGCAGGCACTTGGCCAGAAGCTCAGCAGCAAACGGACGGAACCAGCGCAGGCGCACGAAGCCGACTTTCTTGCCTTCATCGCGCATCTTGCGGATTGCCACCTTGACCGGAGTGGAGAGCGTACCCATGCCCAGCAGCACAACTTCGGCGTCCTGCGTCATGTATTCCTCAAAGTACGGATTGCCGTAGGAACGGCCGAAGATCCGCTCGAAGTCCTTGTAAGCCTGCTCGAGAACGGCCGGCACACGTTCCATGGCGGCGTAGTTCTGGCGGCGGATTTCCATGACCCAGTCTTCATTGCCCTGCGGGGCCACGGTAATTGGGTTATCAGGATGGAGTAGCAGGTCAGCGCGGTTATAGCGAGGCAGGAATTCGTTCACCTGCTCCTGCGCTGGGATCTTCACCAGTGCTTGGGAGTGGGTGAGGAACGCGCCGTCACAGCTGATAGCGCAAGGAAGGAATATGCGCCGATCTTCGGCCACCCGCCAGGCAATCAGCGCCGTATCGAGAGCCTCCTGGGCCGTGTCGACCCAGACTAGTTGCCAGCCGAGGTCGCGAACCGTCAGTGCATCGTTGTGCTCCACGCCAAACGCGCCCGGATCGTCCAGGGCGCGGTTTCCAACCATAGCGATCATGGGGATGCGCAGCGCCGGAGTGACGGTGAGCGCCTCCATGGCGTACATCCAGCCAACGCCGCTGGAACCGCAGAACACGCGGGCGCCAGCAGCAGAGGCATGCTTCACGATTTCAAACTGGGAATGCTCTCCTTCCGCCACAATGTATTCGCAATCCATTTCGCCTTCGGCTACCAGCTTGGAAATGTATTGCATCACCGTGTCATAGGGACGGATGGGATAAGCGGTAATGACGTCTACATCGGCAAGCTTGCAAGCCACGGCAATGGCTTCGCTGCCCGTGATTAACGCAGTTTCTTCGGTCTTTTTGTACTGCTCAGTGAGAGTGGCCGATTGAGCCATGACGAACTCCCTTCCTTTAATTTTTTAGGCTTTTATCCTTGCCGAGCGATCTCCAGCATCTCCGGCACCTGCTCTTCATACTGGCCGCGATAGCGGAACCCGTGCGTTCGCTCGCCATGGCCCTTGATCTTTTCCTGCAGCCAGACTTTGTAGCCTTCCTTGTCTTTTCTCCAGTGCTCCCACTGACTGCCATTGTCATTGAACTCCGCCTCGTTCACCATGGTCACGCATTCCTTCACCGGGCAGACGGCTTCACACACGCCGCAGCCGCAGCAGGCTTCCATGTTGGCGTCGTAGAGATTTTCCGGCGTCACATCAAAGACTGAATCCGGGCAACACAGCCAGCACAGCGTGCACTTGATGCAGGTATCAAAGTTCACCACCGGCCGCGCCGTACGCGTAGTGAACTTCTTGAATGTGGGGTTACGGTCAGGACGCCATCCACCGCTGGCGCTGTTGACCGGATCCTGAATGGCTCCGCCCGGCTTCACACAGGGAATGGCAATGCCTTCACCCATCTCATGCCACTTCGGCAGATCGAACTTGAACGGTGTCTCAGGATTTCCCTGGCTGGGCTGGACTGTGACGGTGCTCAGACGCTCAAAAGCGCGAGCAGCAGAATCAGCCTTCACCTGGCTCTTCCATTCGTCCATGATTGTTTCCTGCACGGACTTCAGGCTGAACAAATCTGGAAGAATCTTGGCAATAGCGCCGAGAATACGAACGTCTGTGTGATCATCCTTATATACCCACAAACCTGACAGGCTTGGAGTGCCTTTGAGGATGGCCAGTTTGTAGGGAACTTCCTTCCGGTGCGACATCGCAATCAGGGCCTCGGGATTTTCCCGCGAGGTTACAATCAACGTGCCGTTCGGCTTCAGCAGCTTATTGACCGGCTGCAGTCCGTACCATGCCCACGATTCCACGCCCTTGCACAGCGTGTCATCCACGGCAATGGTCACGTCGACCTCTTTGGGTTCGTATTTGGCCATTCCTTCTTCCAGGGTGATATCGTCCGTGGCCACAATGGCGAAGTTTTTAGCCGGAATGCCGTTGCGCTCCGGGCTGTCACCGTATCGCCCGAAAGAGATGCCCGGCTTACCTTCCTTGTGCGCCGCCAGCACAATGGCGCGGCTTATGTTTTTCGCGAGGTTCTTCTGAAATACCCCACGATAGATGATTTCAATGGCGAATAACCGGCCCATGGTTAACCCTCCGTTTATTTTTCAGAGCTTGTTCAATACGATCTTTTCAATATTGCTGATGTGCTCGCGCATTGCGTCTTCTGCGGCTTCCGGCTCACGGCGCTTGATTGCGCTCATGATGCGACGGTGTCCAGCCAATGACTTCTCCGGCCGTCCCCGCGTCTGAAGCGAGCGGGAACGCGTTTCTCTCAGCATGTCCATCACTACATCCAGGACCTTGAGCACAATGGTGTTGCCAGAGGCCGTGGCAATGCTGTAGTGAAATTCTGTGTCCTCCTGGATGGCAAGATGACCGCCTGCCACCTTGGCATCGTGGCGGCGGAGAATTTCTTCCATCGCGGCAATCTGTTCGGCTGATGCATGCGTTGCTGCGCGCGCCGCAAGCGGCGGCTCTATCATCTTGCGAAAATCCAGAAGCTCGCTTACCAGTTGTCTCTTGCGGGAAATAACGCTGGCCAGCGGATTGACAACAGCGTCAGAAACATCACGAACCACTGTACCCGCGCCCTGCCGTGGTTCCACCAGGCCCAGCAGTTCCAGTTTGCGGATTGCGTCGCGCACAGAGCTGCGGCTTACGCCCAGCAGTTCCACCAGTTCGCGCTCCGGCGGAAGCTTGTCCCCCGGCCGCAGCTTCTTGATGATCATTTCTTCCAGCTGCTTCGCGACCTCTTCATGAACCTTATTTCTGCGGATCGCTTCGAACTCGGCCTTTACCGCCACCTGCAAACTTTTGAGACTCCTCGAAAAGTGGTCTGATGACCGGACCAAACATTAGTCCCTTTTTGGGACCCAGTCAAGGGTTAACCAGGTTTTCTTATGTTAAGAATCCGCCGTTCTGCAGAAACAACTTGCATGGCGAATACCCGCAAGGAGATGGAACTCGCGTCGCAAGCACCTACGCAAAAAGGACTAGGCAAAGTTTGTTCAAGCGGACAGTGCCGGTCGCTTATCAGGGCTCCGCATCAATGGAGAAACGCATCGCGCACAAAGAAATAAATCGTCATGGCCAGTCCGACTCCGATGACAAGGTATCGCAGCTTTTTGGGATCGGCTTTCTGTGCGTAGTGGCCTCCGCTCCAGCCGCCGACAATCGATCCAATAATCATCACCAGGCACTGCGGCCACAGAACCGCGCCAGCCACAATAAAGGTGCCAACTGCCACCAGATTGATGGTGGCCGCCAGCAGGATTCGTAGCGCGTTCATGTTATGGATTTCGCTCATGCCCAGCGCCGCCATCATGCCCATCATCACAAAGCCAATGCCGCCACCGAAATATCCACCGTAGGTTCCCACCAGAAGTTGCAACAGTGAGGCTGCGGATATCGCAAGCCATGAGGTCTTCGTGAGATCGCTTTCCCCACCGCTTTTCCCGAAGATCGTCCGTATTCGGGGACCGTAAGCAAACAGCAGTGTCCCGCCAAGCAGCAGCCAGGGAATCAGGTGTTCAAATGTCCGTTGCGGTGTCTTAATGAGGAGCACGGCCCCGGCGAAGCCGCCCAATATGCTCATCAACACCAGCGGAACCAGAAGACGTGGGGGAATATGCAGACGCTTGAGATACGTGG
>DATEJX010000149.1:0-35792 GCA_035277785.1 Candidatus Angelobacter sp.
CCACGATCACCGCGGCCACATGTCCTCCTCCGTGTGCTGTGTCATTGGTGAACGATTCATCAAACACGATGACCAGAATTCCGTCTTTTTGGAAAGCCGCGTTTGCAAGCAAAGGTGCAATGTTGGCCTTCAGCCACGAATAGGCAGCGGCAAGTTTCTGCGCATCGGTACAAGTGGTCAGGCCGGTGGGGCAATCATGAGCGTCGTGATGCGCGTTTGGGATTACAAACGAGAACTGTGGCAAATGATTGTTCGCAAGGTCGCCGGCAAAGTGGGAGAAAGGAACCAGGTTCAGCTTTTGAACGCTGCTGTTTCTTACGTCAGAAAAGAACGTGAAGGGATTGTGATGGCGCAGATACGGATAGACATCCGCGCCAACATAGCCAACCGAGGGCAGTGACTCCGCATAACTGTGCCACGTTTTGGCCGATGTGAGCATGTGCCGCACCATGTTGTCCGCCGTTACGGTTGAAGTGAAGGTGTCATTGTTTGTGATGATCTGACCGGTCGTCAGCTCAAAATAGTTGCCAATAGAAGGATGCGTGTTCGCATAATACTGGGTTGCCACGGCGTACTTTGACGCCAGGCTGTTCAGATACGGCATGCTTCGACTTCCGATTACGCTCGCGTAACTGTGGTTTTCTTCGAGTACCACCACCACGTGGTTTGAGTTTGGAATCTGTGCTTGAAGATTCAACGAAACAAGGAACACAACAGCGAGGAAACACAAAAAGCGTTGTCTCAAGGGGGAACTCCTGTGATTGGTTTAACTGCTGAGTACCAGGTCCCCCACCTGAGTAACCTTTAATCTGACTGCGGTCCGGCAATGGAAGTTGCCTTGAGGCTCGAAAGCAGCCTATTCGCGGGTTAAGGCGATTCATCTGCTCCTGTGACAGGATTATTTTTCTTTAGTTGTTCGATTTCGGGAAACGCTGAGAATCTCAACAACACTAATGAGCGCAGGGAAGAAGGCGCGCTAGCTGCATCTTTACGCGCGTCGCTGTCACAGGAGTTCATCGTGGAAAAGTTTTTTGCTGACGTGATTCAGAAGGACCCGCGATTTCATTCAACCAAGCGCATCGCCGATCCAGCCTTGCTGGAGCCGGTTACGCGTGCTGCCGTCAATGCGGTGATTGCAGATGCGGCAACGCGCGGGATCAAACTCATGATTTTTGAAACTTATCGCAGCCAGGAGCGGCAACAGGTTCTATTCGAACAAGGGGCGACACAACTTCGCACGGTAGGCGTCCACCATTATGGGCTCGCTTGTGATCTGGTGAAGGACATCAATGGTGACCCTTCATGGAAAGGCGACTTCAGCTTCCTGGGCGTAATCGCGCCGCATCACGGTCTTGTGTGGGGAGGAGATTGGGGCCGTCCGGATCTTCCCCATAGCTTTCGCGATAACGACCACGTGCAAAGATGCAGTCTGGTGATGCAGGCGGCGCTGTTCCGCGGCGAATTTTATCCTGATGCCGACTATGACCCGTTCAAAACGCTGGTTGCGGCTGCCAAGCAGGCGGGCGCCGCAGTCTGACGCTATTCGTTCCGTAGCGCAAGCAAAGGATCCACGCGCGTGGCTCGTCTGGCGGGAACATAATTTGCGATGAGTACCGCCATGATGAGCAACAGAGCTGCGCCCGCGAAAGCAATGGCATCGGTTGGTTTTACATTAAACAGCAGTGTCGCCAGCACACGGCCAGCGGCAACAGCCAGAATCAAACCCAGTACAACACCCATAAGTGCCACTTTGAATCCCTGACGCAGGAAAAGCTGTAGAACATCACCGCGGCGCGCCCCCAAGGCCATGCGTACCCCAATCTCTTGCGTCCGTTGCGATACAGCGTGAGACATGGCCCCGTAGACACCGATTCCGGCCAGCAATAGAGCCAATCCGGCGAACAAGCCCATCAGCAATGTGTAAAACCGCGGCTCGCTAACCGCATTATCCATTTGCTCGACTAGAGTCCGGTGGCCGACCGGCTGTTCTGGATCGATTTCCGCAACGGCCCGACGCATGGTTGGTATCAATGCGGCAGGATCACCCGCGGTGCGAACAAGCACGTACATATAGCTCATTTCGCTTTGTTCATAGTTGGTGAAGATCTCAGCGCTGGGCGGAGACGTGATGTCGAATTGGCGGCTGCTGCCCACGACTCCTACCACAGTGAACGGTTGTTCACCCTGCCCAGTCAGAAAAAGGTTCTGTCCCAGCGGATCGGCGCCAGCGAAGAATTTTTTGGCCGCTACATCATTAATGATCGCGATCTTGGCTGCCTGCTGGTTATCGCCATCCGAGAAAATGCGGCCTCGCTCAAGCGGAATCTGCATGGTGCTGAAATAGCCGGGAGATACTACGTTCAGTACAGCGGCAAACAGTTTTCCGTCCGGTCCCACAGGCTGCCCCTGAATACGAAACGGAATAAAGAAGCTGTTCCCCTGGAGTGGAAGAGAAGTAATGCCGCCGACCGCCTCCACTCCCGGAAGTGCGCGTGTCCGTTCCATGAGCGACTTGAAAAACTGGACTCGCTGATAATTTTGCGGATATTTGTACGTGGGAAGCACTAATTGCGTGTTCACCAGTACTCCATCGCTTCGGAATCCGGGATCTATTTTCAGCATTCCGACGAAACTTCTGACTAGCAAGCCGGCCACCACCAGGGAGACCAGTGACAGCCCAACTTCACACACCACCAGCCCTGTCTGGAATACGCGGTGGCTGCGGCTTCCGCTCGCGCCACGCCCGCCTTCGCGTAAGCCATCCACAGGATTGGAATGCGCACCTCGCCAGGCCGGAACAATCCCGAACAAAACACCGCAGACAATCGACAAGGCGAGCGTGAACAGGAGAACGTGACCATCCAGGCCAATTTCGTCACTGCTCGGCAGACTGAAAGGGGGCAGGAAATGAAGAAGCAATCGCAACCCGCCGATTGCCAGCAGCACGCCCAATGTTCCGCCTGCACATCCGAGCAGGACACTCTCGGTCAGAAACTGCCGAACCAGCCGGCTGCGTGTGGCTCCCAGCGATGACCTCAAAGCCATTTCGTGCTGCCGTCCCATGGAGCGGACGGAAAGAAGTCCCGCTATGTTGACGCATGCTATGAGCAATACCGTGAGCACGGCGCCGAATAGAACCCACACAAGCGTTTGCGCTCCACCGGTAAAAGCCTCGTGCAGATCCCGCAAGCTGACCGAAACGCCTGCATTGCTGTCCGGGTAATCATGTTCCAGGCGGCGCGAAATGGATTCCATCTCCGACCGCGCCTGCGTAATCGACACACCATCGCGGAGTCGTCCGTAAACGCTCAAGCGATATTCAGAACGGCTTGCCAGATCGGCGTTGGTGAACGCCAGCGGCTTCCAGATGTCACCACCCGCAAAGGGAAAGTGGAACCATGCAGGCATCACACCGATGATGCTGAACCGCTGGCCACTCATGGTCACAGCCTGATTCAAAATATGCGGATCGCTGCCAAACTGTCTGTGCCAGAGCGATTCACTAATAAGGACCACGTTATCCCGTCCCGGCTCTTCCTCTTGTTGCTGAAAGCTCCGCCCGAGAATTGGTGACACCCTCAGCAGTTCGAACATGTTGGACGAAACCTGGGCGCCATCAATGCGGACTGCTCCGCTGTTGCCGGTGTAGCTGAATGCCATCCACTGGGCAGCGGCCATGGAACTGAAGCTTGTGGCTTGATGCTGCCAGTCCACAAAGTTGGCCGGGGAGACAGCCGTTATTGGCAAACCCCGGCGTGGATTGCTCTCAAGAATGGAAACCAGTTGCTCCGGATGGTCATAAGGAAGCGGCCGGATCAAAACGGCATTCACGATGCTAAAGATTGCGGTATTAGCCCCGATGCCTAAGGCCAGAGTAAGCACAGCAATCAGAAAGAATCCCGGGGCTTTGCGCATGCCGCGCAGTGAATAACGGAGATCCTGGAGAAATCCCGTCATGAAGCCAGCCTCCTTGACAACGGTTCTTAAGACGCATAAGCAGATGAAGAGTTAGCTATAGCACGGGAACGTCTTCCTCGGGCCTCATCAAGGGGCGAGCAACAATCGGAAAGCAGAGAACTCCTTCTGCTTCGGCGCGAACCGCGGAAGTAAACACCAGATATTGTGCACCGCTCAGAGCGCTCGCACAATCGGCAGATTGGCGTCTGCGGCGATGACCGTCAAGAAACTTTTTTCCTGAGAACCTTGAAAATAACTATTGACACACAACCATTTAGGAGTAGGATGTGGTCAAAAGTGGTAGAAAGTGGTTGATAAAGGTTCGATCAATAGGGAAGTGGTCCAAAGTAGAGCAAAGGGTGCAATGAACCGGAAAGTGCCCCAAATTGCGGTGACCGAGCCCGAAAGAGTTCAACAAAGCGCCATTTTCACCTCTTCAGTACCGGCAGTCGCCGGAGCAGTAGCAAGAAAACAATATGTTCCGCGGCAATCACCCAACTCGCGTGGACGAGAAGGGGCGACTCAAAGTCCCTGCGGAATTCAAGCGTCTGATCGACGAAAAGTACGGCAACGAATTTTACATCACCTCGCTGGATGGGAAGGTTGCACAGGTATATCCCTTCGAGGAGTGGCAGCGGATCGAGCAGAAACTGGCCAATCTCTCGAACTTCAATCCAACGAAGAAAAAGTTTTTGAACCGCACCAACTATTACGGCCAGCTTGTGGAGATCGATGGGCAGGGGAGGCTTCTGATACCCAGCCTGCTTCGCGACTCGGCCGGAATCAAGGGCGAAGTTGCCGTAGTCGGCAATCTGACATACCTCGAAGTGCAGAGCATCGAGGCGTACCGCAGAGACATAGAAGAGAACCCATTCACGGCTGAGGATGAGAAGACTCTCGACGAACTGGGCATCTAGTGGCGGACGAGGATTTGGAAAAAGCTCCCCAGGGGGCGCATGGCAGTGGAGAAGTTGGCCATGTATCAGTTCTTTTAAAAGAAGCGATCGATTTTTTGGCAATCCGTCGCGGCGGGACTTATATCGACGCCACCGTGGGGCTTGGCGGCCACAGTTACGAAATCGCAAGTCGCCTCGGCCCACAGGGTCATTTGATTGGCTTCGATAAAGACACGAACGCACTGAAGCTGGCGGAGCAGAAGCTATCCCGGATCGGAGGTGATAACCGTCCGAAGATCACGCTGCTCCACGCCAGCTATGCCGAACTCCCCCAGAGCGTTCCCCCGGCCGGCGCCGATGGGCTGCTGGCCGATCTGGGTGTGAGTTCGCTGCAGTTTGGTGATCCGGCGCGCGGATTCAGTTTTCAGGCGGAAGGGCCGCTCGATATGCGGATGGACCCGCAGGGCGACCGTACTGCCGATCAAGTGGTAAACCGCATGCGCGAAGAAGACCTCGCGAATGTGATTTACGAATTCGGTGAGGAAAGGAGGTCGCGGAGAATCGCCAGAGCCATTGTCCGGGCGCGGCCGGTAAGAACAACCGCTCATCTGGCACAAGTTATATCGGCTGCGCTCCGGTCAATGAATAGACCAGGAGCTCGGGACAAGATTCATCCGGCGACCAGAACTTTCCAGGCAATCCGAATTTACGTAAACCGTGAACTGGACGATCTGCAGGCGTTGCTTGACGCAGCGCCAGACGTACTTCGGCCGGGAGGAAGGCTGGTGGTGATCAGCTTCCACTCGCTGGAAGACCGGATCGTCAAAGATGCTCTTCGCGATGGCGGGAAGGCCGGCATTTACAGCGTTCTGACAAAGAAGCCGGTGGAGGCCGGCGAAGAAGAGATCGATCGCAATCCAAGGTCACGCAGCGCGAAGCTGCGGGCTGCGGAAAAAGTTTAGTTTTGCTCTTCCTCTTTGGTAGGCGGAAGAGAAACAAGATTCCGGGGCGGAAGCTGCCTTCCTCCTTACTTGGGCGAATAATTTCAGGTCCTTCCATTACTAACAGCGGCCGCCCCGGGATAAAAGGTTCCCTCGAGAAAATGAGGACAAACAGAATGTTTCAAGGAACGATGATTGACGAACTGATTCAGAGCGTGGAACGGGCAGAACAGCGCGTCCGTGAACAGCAGCAGAAGCAGGCTGCAGATATGGACATGCGGCGGTTTCCGCTGCACACGGTGAACTGGCGACAGGTGATTGAGGTAGCGTAAATGGCCGCAGGGGCAATTCACATAACGGGAATGATTACACCGGTTGACGACCGCACCCCGGTGCGGCGTTGCGTGGCCGGGATCACACCCGAATTTTATTTTCACAAGACGATCGACAACTCGCGGGTAGTGAAGATATCTGATCCGCGCCGCCGGCGCGAGATCAGGATTTTTTCAGCCACCGTGGCCGCCATCTTTTTGATGATGCTCTTCTATGCCTGGCAGCACTTTAGCGCTGTCCAATATGGCTACAAGATTGAAGCGCAGAAAACCCAGCGTGACCAGCTTGTGGAACAGAATCGTGCCCTCAAGCTTGAAGAAGCAGGATTGCGCGATCCGGGCCGGATTGACACGCTGGCACGACAGATGGGGCTGGAGTCGCCGCAACCTGGACAGGTAGTCCGGCTGGAGAACCAGGACGCCCAGGGCGCCAGCGGGATGGCTATGGCAAGCGTCGGCACGGTAGCCGTAGTTTCGGCGCAATAATTTCTGCGAAGGTTTGGGTCGGATAAGTTGGCCCATCTATGGCGGCTCTGGAAAACCTGCTGGGGCCGTCCTCAATTTTTGTCGCTTCGCTTCAAACCGCCTCAGAGCGTCGCGGCCTAGGAAATCTGCAGGCGCTTGTGGCAGCGGGCTCAGCGCAAGTCGGCTTCGCCCGCTCGATTTAAAAACTGTCGCTTCGCTCGAGACCGCTTGCAAGTTAGCAATTTACGACTTTGGCCCACGATAAGTCCAACACTCGCCTGTACTGCCTCGCCGGCTTCTTTATCCTTTGGTTCGCCTTAATCACAATGCGCCTGGCGTGGCTGCAACTGGTTGACTATGGTGAGTACACGCAGCGGGCGGCGCGGCAGCAGCAACGCAGCATTGAAGTTTCTCCCGTTCGCGGCAACATTTATGACCGGAATGGCAATGAGTTGGCCATGACGGTCAATGTTGATTCCATATTTGCCGTTCCATCTGAAGTCGCTGATATCGCGGGAACCGCGCGCCTCCTCGGGCGCATTCTCAAATCAGATCCGTCGGAAATCGAGAGCCGCATGCGAGCCTCACATGCGTTTGCCTGGGTGGCGCGCAAGGTGGACAACAATCTCAGCAGCCGCATTCGCGCTCTCAATCTGAAAGGAATTTATTTTCAGAAAGAATCCAAACGGTTTTATCCCAAGCACGAACTTGCCGCACAGGTGCTGGGGTATGTCGGCATGGATGACGAAGGCCTGGGCGGGCTGGAGCGTGAGTTTGAGCCACAGCTCACCGGCAAACCGGGCAAGATGCTCATCACCATGGACAACCGGCATCGCTGGCTTGGCCGTGTGGAGAAGAACCCGGATCCGGGTCAAAACGTAGTGCTCACGCTGGATGAAAAAATCCAATACATTGCCGAGCGCGAGTTGCAGAATGCGATGTCGGAAATCCACGCACAGGCGGGAACTGTCATCGTGGAAAATCCGCATACCGGCGAGATCCTTGCCCTGGCCAACAGTCCGAGTTTCGATCCGAATTTTCTGAAGAGCGCAGATCCTCGATCCCTTAACGACCGTGCCGTCAGCGATGTCTACGAGCCGGGCTCCACGTTTAAGCTTGTCACGCTGGCAGCGGCCATGGACGAAAACCTGGTACGCCCGGACTCCGTAATTGATTGCCAGGGCGGATCGATCGTGGTGAACGGCCTGCGAATTCATGACCATAAAGCCTTCGGCGACATTACCGTGGCGCAGATTCTCCAGCATTCGAGCGATGTTGGAGCTATCAAAGTTGCGTTGCAGCTGGGCGAAGAGCGGTTTGACCGATATATCCGTGCCTTCGGTTTTGGATCGCAGACCGGGATTGAATTGCCGGGAGAGACGCGCGGTTTAACTAAGCCGGTGAGCCGGTGGTCAAAAGTAAGCATTGGGGCGATTTCCATGGGACAGGAGATTGGTGTCTCACCTATACAGCTGATCTCCATGGTTTCAACCATTGCCAACGATGGCGTTTACGTTCCAGCGCGGATTGTCGCGGGAACCACGCCTCCTCGAAGCACGCCCCAGTTGATTGCGTTCCACCCCGCTCTGGGCCGCCGGGTGGTTTCGCCACTTACAGCCGCTCGGATGAAGAGCATGATGGAAGGTGTGGTGCTGGGTGGCACCGGCCGGAAGGCGATTCTGGACGGCTACAGTTCTGCCGGAAAGACCGGCACAGCGCAAAAGGTGGACCCAACCACCGGCAGATATTCGCACAGAAAGCACATTGCTTCATTTGGTGGTTTTGCGCCCGTCAATAATCCAGCCATCAGCGTTCTGGTGGTGTTTGATACCCCGGATACCTTTCCGCGGGATGAAGGAGGCGATGTAGCGGCTCCGGTCTTTTCCCGCGTTGCACAACAAGTGCTTGCCTACACCAACGTGCCGCACGATGTGGAGTTTCAGGATTCGCATCGCTTACAACTGTTAGCGAAGGCCAGCAAGGAAGATGTCACTGAATCTGCTCCGGACCATATTGGGGAAGAGGTGGAAGCCTCTGCTCCGTCTAATGTTGTTAATCCTCAGCCAGACTCAGCCAACGTGGTGAAGCCAATCACCGCTTCGATTCCATCGAAGGACGCGGTTTCGATTCCAGCCGCACCCGCCGCTTCGCTGATCCAGGTTTCGGCTCCAGCGCCTGCCAAAGGTACAGTTGTGCTGGATGTCGCAGGTGGGGTTGAGGTCCCGGACTTCCGCGGCAAACCGTTGCGGACAGCGCTGGAACAGGCAGAGAGTGCCGGCCTTGAACTGGAAGTCAGCGGAAGCGGAGTAGCAGTTGAACAATCACCGGTTGCGGGATCCAGAATCCCGCCCGGCGGGCACGTGGTCGTTAGGTTCGGAAGATGAAAAGGCCTTCTTGGATTTGGTAATTGGGTAACTTTCGTAAATCAGATTTGGTAATTGGGTAATTTAGTAATTTGGTAAATGAAAAGTCAGCGGTTGCTCTTTGCAGTTTTCTGAGATGCCGAAAAAATCGCGGCAAGCTCTTTCGCTTCTTTTGAAATCTCTTGCAGGCGATTGCCATTCAGAATCTTAGATTCGCCAATCATTTCCAGCCACAAAACACTCTCATCCGCTTCTTCGGCAACAATTCCGATTCTAGAAATAAACTCTGCTCTTGAACGAGCGCGACAGGCGGCACGGTAATTTGCGGCGACGGATGTACCGCAGCGCAACAATTGCTTGCCCAGCACTTGCGCTTCTGTTGATTTCGGGAGCGCCTGAAAAAGTCGAATGATGCGCAGGGCGAAATGTTTGGTGCGTTCGCGGAGTTGTTCGGGCTCGTTCAATTACCCAATTACCAAATTACCCAATTACCAAATTCATATAAACATCTCTTCGTCCTGCTCAGCACCGGCGTGGGCGGTTTTGCGCTTGGGCCGGCTGGAGCGGAGAACACCCAGCCCGGCAGTCACGGCCGAAATGATTCCCTGGACGCGTCGAACTGGAGTTAAGACTTTTGATTCCAGGATTTCGCTGGCTGTTTCGATCTTGCCCAGGGTACTGCCGACAAATTCATCCATGCGGACGGCCTGGAGGCGAGCCCGCTCCACGATTTCTCCCGTGGCATCCGCCATCTGTGAGACGTGAGCGCGTACGGTGGCGCTGGACTCAGCCAGATTGCTGGTGATTTCCGCGATTTTGGGTTGCGCGTCTTCGAGGATGGCGCTGGCAGTGGTAAGCAGCGGGCTTGTTTGCTGTTCCAGACGACCGACGACGCCCTCCATTCGGGATGCAGCCTGCCGCATTCCGACATAAAGAGCAATCAGGATGCCCATCTGAACCACGATGGCAACCGCCGCGACAATCACGAAGATAGCGACAGTAGTATTCACTGGAAAACTCGCCTACTTAGGAGCCCTTCTTGCCTTCGGTGGCTTCACGATAGGCCTGGCGCGTGGCTTCCACGGCTGATCCAAACTGCTCCTTGCCCCGTGACACTGCATCTTTTCCGCGGTCCACCCATTGGTTCATGGTGTCGCGGGCTTCCCGGCCGCGCGTCTTCAAATAATCCCGGCCCTCCTGGGCGCTGTTCATCAGAGATTCGCGGGTTTCGCGTCCGGAACGGGGAGCATACAGAACGCCGAGGAGCGCGCCGAACCCGAGACCTGCCAGAAACCACATGAAACCGTTGCCGCCGTCACGATCAGACATTGCACAACCTCCAGAAACTGCGATGGTACCATCCAGCACAAAGCAATTCAAATACCGGAAGGGCTATTGATGGATGGTTTCAATGGCGCCGCCGCGAAGCCGCCAAATCACTCCATGAGGCACGGGCAAAGACAGGCGCTCATGGCGCGAGAGTCCGAGGTATTCGCCGCGGATCATGCGTGTGGTGATCCCATGCGAAACCGCAATCACGGACCCGCTCTGTTCTGCCAGCCAGGAGCGAACCCTCTCCTGAAAATGCTCATAAGACTCGCCGCCCGGCGCCCGGAACCACCATTCAGCGGTGGAATCGTTGCCTACCACGCCGTTGCAACGCTCGTTGACCTCGGTGCGCGTGAGCCCTTCCCAGGCTCCCAGCGTCATCTCCTGCAGACGTGGATCAATGATGGGTTCCGGACCGGGAATATGTTGGCGAATGATGGCTGCCGTCTCAAGCGCCCGGCCAAGAGGACTCACCTTTACCGGGACCTGCGTGTGATCAAGCAGACGAGAAAGCAAATTGCCCAGTTTTCGTGCTTGCTCGCGTCCGCGTTCAGTAAGGGAGGAATTTTGCTGGCCTTGCAGCCGGCTATCGCGGTTCCACTCGGTTTCTCCATGACGGACAAGATAGATTTCGACAGCGGGGTCAATCCCGTTCATTGCGCTCCTTCCGAGACACATTTACATCAATACATTTGAAGTCGAAGGAACGTCAATCTCAGGAGGGTTTTCCAAGCCAGGCGGAGTTGGAGCAAGAGCTGTGCTGACAGTGGCAGGATTGGACTCTTACAGCCCGAGTGTAATGTAGTGCCTACGGCAGGCAGGCAGTCTGTGCACGCCGAAGCCGAACAGATGCCTCCAGCCTTCTATCAGGAGATCACAAGCGACGCGAGGCAGCACAGCAGCTTTCACGATGATTGTCTCCAGCCTGGCGTGAGCCGACCGTCTTGAAACAGGCTGTGAATCCTCGGAGCAGTACCACATATCGTGGGCTGAAGGGTCAAGCCCAAGCCTCTCAATCGCATTGCAGATTTCGCACTTCATAACTGCCTACTGTTCCTTTTCGATTAGACCCCTGAGCGCCTGAAAAGTTGCAGCTTACATGTGAGATGCTCCTCAATCGTAAGGCGTTATCTCTTAATGTACTCTCCGTGTCCAACCGATTAGCGGCGATCACTTCACATCTATTCAGAGCATCTGCTACGAAAATCGTTACAGAGAAACTTCCCCTGACGCACCAGGGCGGTAATAAAGTAGCAACCTATGAAGATTTTTCTCAGCAGAAGTTACCCCTCACGTGATGTTCCAGCACTCTGGACACAGCCGCCGATTAAAATCGCGGCGTGTTTGCGTTGTTTGGTATGAGCACGATTCCGTCTTAAACTGAGCGGAGTGGATGGAATTTACTATGCCGGTGAATTGAGGCGGGAAATCTGCGCCCGCAATGCCGATTTTGCGCTGAAGAACCGGCTTGACCACGTCCCCAGCTACGGCGCCCTTCCGGTGACTGTCTATGCGCCGGATCTGGAAGGAAAGAGACACGGCAACTTCTATCCTGCAAGCTACGGCGCCATTCTCAAGCGTCCGGAGTGGTCTTTACGATTGAATAAGGTACACGCGCAGGCGCGGACATCTCTTCCGCGAGCCGACCGCCGCTGGCGCGAACTGGATTCCTGCACCAGCTCTGACGCCCTTCTCATGAATATCTTTTGCTGCCCCGGCGCTTGTAACAGCGAGGCCGTGGCAGCCATGCTGGGGACTGAACGCGCCGATGTGCCTGAATTTGGCTACCGTGCGCGCGTACCCATGAAGGGCGCGGGCAAAGGCAAGCCGCGCTTTGACCGAACCGAAGTGGACATGAAAGTTGGGGCGCTTCTGGTCGAGGCAAAACTCACTGAGAATGATTTCCAGAATGCTCCCGCCGAATTGGTTGCGAGCTATCGCGATCTGGAAGAGGTCTTTGAGGTTTCCGCTCTGCCTCGGTCTGGCGATCGCTACATTTCCTACCAACTCGTGCGTAACGTTCTTGCCGCGCATGCCGGAGGGCTGAGCTTCTGCGTCATGCTGGACGCGCGTCGTCCTGACCTGCTGGAAGCGTGGCACGCGATCATGCGTGCCGTCACGCCGGTTGACCTGCGCACGCGGTGCAAGGTTCTGACCTGGCAGGAATTGAGCAACACACTGCCGCGCGCCCTGCGACAATTCTTGCGACTAAAGTATGGAATTGTTTCGCCCGTACTGCCTTAATTTTTAAATTACTCCAATCATCAATCCAATTAAGCAGCGTTCCTCGTACTGAAAGTGTCATGGCACCGAGAAATGTCTGACATTTTTTGTCAGCGGAAAGCGGCAGAACAATTTTTGTCATCGGGGAATTTTCGAAACAAATGAAACGATCACGTGTCTAAGTAACACTATAGAGGTAAGAGAAAGTATCAGACGGAAAGAAGGTCGCTTCAATAAGCAGGTGACGGAGTTGCCGATTGGCATCACAGGTGTGCTGCAGGCAACCGTGGCTTCGATCTCAGGTGTGGAGGATTTGTGAGGATTTTTGACGCATTATTCGGCTGTTGGCACAAGAACATCAGCTTCCCGCAAACTCTCAAAGCGGGGAAGAGGCCTGACGCAGCCGCAGAAACAGGAACCTACGTTGTGTGTCTCGATTGTGGGCAGGAATTCGCCTATGACTGGCAGCAGATGCGTGTGATCTCTCAAGAAAAACTCAGAGGCTGCGCCCAGTCACATGTTGAGGTGGAAGCGAAAGCGAGCTAACGCGCTGTTGTCGACGGAGCAGTCATGCAGAAAAGAACATTTAACTTCCGGGTAGCGAGTATTGTCGCGACGGTATTGTGTCTCATCTTCTATAACCCGCCCGTACACGTGGCAATGGTCAGGATTTTTTCCTGACCGAGGTAGCAAGGCGGCTCGATTTGGTGTGGTAGTAGTAAATGAGGACGCGGGTTTCCGGCCGCGTCCTTTCCTTTTTTAACATGCCCGGTTGGGTTTGGAGGGTCTGTCCGTCCAGACGCCTTATGGGCCGAGCTGATGGCGAAACGCGAACCGGCCGGGTTGCTCCATCTCAATAATCTCCACCCATTCGGCCTTGTTCTTTTCGAGATAAACTACTTTCCCGCCCAGCAGTTGCGCCGCGCTTTCCGGTGAGAGATCGCGGTGATAATCAAAGTAGCGCTCATTCAGACGGTCCCAGAAATCAGAATGGAACCAGGTGGATCCTTCATATTTGGTGGAAAACAGATAGGCGACCTGGTATTTGGGCTTCAGTGCACGCGCCTGAAGCGTTGCTTCCGGAGCGAAATCACGGACCTGAATGACGGAAAAGGGCTGCTTCACGTAACCAAGATAAGGTTTGGTCAATTCGTCGGTTGCCGGCCACGCGGTGAGCACAACCTGCTCGCGCTCATGTTGCTCCAGAAAGCGCGCCGCGTTCGCGTGAAGCTCAATAAAGTCCTGATAGGTCAGGTTGTCTTCCGGTGCAATCCGGTATGGTGGATTTACAAACAGCCCGAAAACGAAAAAGACCACCATCACTGCAGCCGGCCATTCCCAGCTTGCAACGCGGCGGCGAAGTGTTGACATGCCGAGAATGATGGCGAGCGGGTAAGCCGGCAGGAGATAGCGGGTGAGCAATGCTCCGCCCAGGAGCGAGAACGTAATGATATGCGCCAGCATGATCACGGCAAACTGAAGTTGTACCGGTATGGCAATCCGAGGGCGCTCGCCTGCGTCATCAACTACCGGCGAAAAGAACATTGCCGCTGCGGTTGCTGCGGTAAGAGCAAGCATATTCATGGCGCCGAAAAGGTGCCACACGCGCAACCCGAAGGCGAGCACAAAACGTACTGGAGTGATTGCCTGAGTCACGTTGTACTGGTAGAACTCGGGAGCGCCGAAAAATCTGCCGGTTACATGGTGGTGGTATCCAAGCCAGGCGAACAACGGAACCAATGGAACCAGATAAATTCCGGCACTGGCAAACCGATCTTTGGCGGAACGATGATTCCGGTTCAGAGCTTCCCAGAGCGCCAGCGCAAGCGGAGTGATGATGGCTGTTTCCTTGCTCAGTACAGCGAGTGAGAAAGCGAACTGGCTGCGCCAGTGTTGCTTCTCTACTGCCAGGCGAATTCCCCATAGGGCGAATGCAGCCGCAGCCAAATCAGCGTGCGCCAAAGAGCTCTGGACAAAGAATATCGGATACAAAGCTGTGCCGATAGTGGATGCAACGGCAACTCCGGTGCCAACTTGGCGGCGCGCCAGAAGAAACACATTGGTGAGAGCAAACGCCGCGAGCAAAAGCTGCGCAATTCTCGCCACTGCCGGCTTCCAGCCGCTTAGAGTGAACCAGAAAGCGAGATAGGCGGCCGGCAAGGGTGGATGACCGGTATCCATGGTTGTTTTCGGGATGATCGTGTGTTGATGAGCCAGATCGTGAGCCGCCGGAACATAAAATCCTGCCTCATCCCAGAAAAAAGGAAGCCTTAACAGCGGGGCATGCAGCAGAAAGATGATGACAAAGACGACGGGAAAAATGTGGAGCGGCGAGAGTTGTCTCGGCTCGGCGGCGCGCGATTTCATGCGAACGCTGGCATTTCTGGCTAACGCTTAGTGTACGGGGCCGGTTGGTTGTGCAACAGCAACGTCCAGCTTGATTTCTCCGAATGCCTTTTCGTATTGCGTAACATTCTGCTGCAGAATCGCCAGTAGTGCCTTGGCCTGCTGCGGGCTGAGATAGATGCCCTGAAAATTCTGCACTTCTACTTCATCAGGGCCAACCGGCTGGAGCCGGCCGAAGGTGAGAAAGAAATCCCACACGCTGACCCGCACTTGTACTGAGTTGGCATATCCATCACGATATTCGGGAGAGTTGATCAAGCGAACATTTGGCTGCTGTCCAACTGACATTTCCGGATCTCCTCAGAATGATCTGCTGTGAAACAATGAACATAACAGAAGAAGCCTTCGGGGAGAAACTTGTGCAGCTCTCGGATAGATTTGTATAACAGCAGATGGGATTACTTGCGAAACGATTCTGCGGTTGAAGTCTGAAACGAAATCAGCAGTCGGCGGAAGGGACTCATGATTAGATTGCGCTCTGCCTCTTTTATCCTCGTGATTGCATCAGTTTTCGGCGCCTTTTGTCTTTTTCAATCATCGGCTGCAGCTCAGCGCGGCAAAAATGCGCCGCGAGAGCGCTCTCTGGCTGGGCATGTCTTCGACAAAGATAACCAGCCTGTTTCAAGAGCGGTGGTTTACCTGAAAAATACGCGGACAAAGGTAGCGGGAACGTATATTACTGAGCAGGATGGAAGCTACCGGTTCCCCTGGCTCGCCTCAGACGTGGATTATGAACTTCATGCTGAGTTCCACGGCGCCAGGAGTGATACCAAAATCATCAGCTCATTCGACACACGCAAACAATTCGATATTGTCCTAAGGCTTCACTGAGAATCTTTTCAACTCAGCCTTATCATCGGTCGCGCTGTGAACAGCAGCTGCTCCCGCCCGGCGCGCAACGCTAGCGAACATTTATAATGCTCCGTTCTGCATTGCATGTGAGGCCAGCCATGGACTTGACTATTGTCGACATTCACGCTCGTCAGATTCTGGATTCCCGTGGAAACCCGACGGTTGAAGCCGAAGTTACCCTGGGCGATGGCTCAGTGGGCCGCGCTGCTGTCCCCAGCGGAGCTTCCACCGGAGAACATGAAGCCGTGGAACTTCGCGACGGCGACTCAGAGCGTTACATGGGCAAAAGCGTGCTCACCGCGGTGGGCAACGTAAATCTTCCCATTGCCGATGCGCTGCAAGGGATGGACGTGACTGACCAGCGCCGAATTGACGACATCATGCTGGAACTGGATGGTACCCCGAACAAGAGCAAGCTTGGCGCCAATGCGATCCTGGCGGTGTCCATGGCATGCACTCGCGCCGGAGCACATGCCCTTAAGATGCCACTGTATCGCTATCTGGGAGGAATCGGAGCCAACATTCTGCCGGTGCCCATGATGAACATTGTCAACGGCGGAGCTCATGCAGACAGCAACGTAGATTTCCAGGAATTCATGGCCATGCCCGTGGGTGCAGAAACGTTTTCTGACGCGCTGCAGTGGGGCGCTGAAGTCTTTCACACTCTGAAGTCGGTATTGAAGAAGCGCGGCTACAACACTGCCGTGGGCGATGAAGGAGGATTTGCTCCTTCACTGAAGGCCAATGGCGAAGCGATTGAACTTATCCTTGAAGCGATCCGCCAGGCGGGCTATGAGCCCGGGCAGGATGTGGCCATTGCGCTTGATCCCGCTGCCAGCGAGTTTTTTGACAAAGATCGCGGCAAATACATCTTCAAAAAGTCTGATAAATCCGTAAAGTCTTCGCAAGATATGGTGGCTTTCTGGGCGGACTGGGTCCGGCAATACCCAATCGTCTCTCTTGAAGACGCTCTGGCCGAAGATGATTGGACCGGTTGGCGCATTCTCACGGAAGAACTGGGTGACAAGATCCAGTTGGTGGGCGATGACCTCTTCGTCACCAACACAGAGCGGCTCAGCCGCGGCATTGAAGAAGGAGTCGGCAATTCCATCCTGATCAAAGTCAACCAGATTGGCAGCGTGAGTGAGACGCTTGACGCCATTGATCTCGCCCGGCGCAACGGCTACACGGCGGTTATCTCGCATCGCTCGGGCGAAACTGAAGATACCTTCATCGCCGATCTCGCCGTGGCGACTGGCGTTGGCCAGATCAAGACCGGCTCTGCTTCGCGCACAGACCGCATTGCCAAATACAACCAGTTGCTTCGCATTGAAGAAGAGCTGGATGAATCGGCGCGGTTCCTCGGTTTGGAAGCGCTGAACTATAACGGCGCGGAAGGCGGCAAGGCTGTGGCATAAGGGCGGGATGATCTGCAAGCAGTGCAAGCACAAGGTCTCTCGCCGCTACTCCGGCGCTGAAGAGTGCGCGCCGTCGTGAGACGCGGCTCGAGATGACGTTTGTAGTGGATTGATTAGCGCTAGATAACTTCCAATTCAAAGGACCCGGCTTTCACCGGGTCCTTTGAGTTTTAGATTTTTGTTTTTCTACTGATCATCGTCGTTGTTGTCCTGCTCGTCACCAGAACCTGCACCCGCAGCGCCTGCTCCTGCCTTGATCTGCACAGGGGCACCGGCAAATAGTGTGCTGGATCCATGTTCCGTTGCAGTTTTGTTGAACGAAGCTACTTCCGTATTCAGGAATGCGTTGAATTGCTGGAGATGGGTTTCCAACTCCTGATGGACTTCATTCGCTTCCTGCACCACCAGAGGCCCTGGCGCTTCACCGTACGGGCCCAGCACCGCGCGCATCGCTCCCTGCAAACGGCTATTAAACCGCTGCAGGTAGTGGATGTCATCGGATGCTCCCTGCTGGATCTCAGTATTGTAGAGTGGCTCCTGGATTGACATGATTTTCTTGTCCAGTGCCTGCGCCTGCTCCAGCACAGGTTTATAGGACGCATTCACCACGCCGCCTTCTTCGTCCGAACTCAGCAGCTCTTCCAGGCTGCCAATCTGTTTATGGAGACTGTTCAACCGGTTCAAAGCTTCGTTAAGGGCAGACATTTCGTCCCTCAGCTGCAGGCCGAGTTTTAACTGTGCCTGCAGAGCCTCAGGATCGAGCTTGAAGCGCGGATCATACTGCACCTCCGCGGATTGTGTTTCCGTTTTGCCGTTCGTCATGACTGAGACCTTATAAGTGCCTGGCAGCACGGTGGGGCCCTGATTGGTGTCAAAGAAGAACTCTTCTTCGTCTTCGCGCGCAGGCAGGAAATTCAACTTCTTCGGACCGTCGTAACGCAGGTTCCACACGGCTTGATTGAGTCCTGCTTTGGACGGGCCATACATGGTATGAATCACCTGGCCGCTGCTGTCGGCGACTGTGATCTTCACCGGCGTTTCATGCTTCTTGCGCATCTCAGGTGTGACTTTCAGTTCGGCCGGCAGGTAGTAGGAGATCACAGCTCCGGTCGGCGGATTCGGCGCTACGTAACCGCCAGAAGCGAATCCATGCTTGTTCCACATATGCCAGTTGGTTGCGGGCAGGATGGGGAAGAGGTGGAAGTTGCTCTTGGCAAAATCGCCGCCAGTTTCTTCCATCGCAGTAATGTTATCCAGCACAAACAGCCCGCGACCGTGGGTCGCCACCACCAGATCATGATGCTGCTTGATGAATTTCACGTCGTAAATTGGAACCGTGGGGAAGTTGGCCTTAAGCGCAGTCCAGTGGCCGCCATCGTCAGCTGAATAGAAGAGGCCAGTATCAGTGCCTGCAATCAGGAAGCCTTTGCGATTGGGGTCTTCACGCACCACGCGGGCAGGATCGTCCGCCGGCAGTCCGGCCGCGATGGAAGTCCAGGTCTTGCCCCCATCATGCGTCTTGAATGCGTAGGGCTTGTTGTTGTCCATTTCATGCAGATCAACCGCCACATAGGCACTGTTGACGTCATTGGGGGAAGCGTCAATCTGCTGGATTTTTCCCCACTCCGGCAGACCTTGCATTGCAGACGTCACGTTATGCCAGCTCTGGCCGCCATCATGTGTTACCTGCACTAATCCATCATCGGTTCCCACCCAGATGGTCTTGGGATCGACCGGAGAAATGGAAATGGACAGAATTGCATCAAACGTCTCCGCGCCGCTCAGATCAAGGAAGACCGGCCCGCCGCTGGAAACCTGCTTGCTCTTGTCGTTGTGGGTCAGGTCCGGGCTGATAGGCGTCCAGTTTGTGCCGCCATCCGTCGAGCGGAACAGAACGTTGCCGCCGAGGTACACCTCATTGGGATCGGTTGGTGAAACGGCAATGGGTGAAGTCCAGTTGAAACGGTACTTGAGGTCCGAGGGCTTCTTCATTGAAACGCCTTCGAGGTAGGGACGAATGAAGCTGGAGCGGCCATTTTCCAGGCTGACGCGTTGAATGAAGCCGTTCTGAGAGTCTGCATAGACCATGTGTGTGTCTTTGCCGTGGGCCGGGACCACGTATTCGCCGTCGCCGCCGACTACGGTGAACCAGTCAAAGGCAGTGCCGCCGCCGCGGCTCAGGCTATTCGAGGGACCGCACCAGCCGTTGTTGTCCTGCAGACCGCCGCAGAGGTTATACGGCGTGGAGTCATCGTCCGCGACCATGTAGAACTGCTCAATCGGAAGGTTATCCAGATAGCGCCAGGTGCGCGCGCCATCCGTGCTCACGTACACGCCACCATCGTTGCCGTTGATCATGCGGTTGGGATCTTCGGGATCAATCCACAATGCATGATGGTCTACGTGCACGCGCTGGGAAACCACGTGCGCGGTCTTGCCGCCATCCTCTGAAAGCATGACGTTGAAGGACAGGAAGTAGACGCGGCTCTCATCATTGGGAGCAACCAGCAACTCGCTGAAATAAAACCCGCGGGCCGCCAACTCGTGACTGTTGCTCACCATCTTCCAATGGTCGCCCATGTCAACCGAGTCATAGAGCACGCCTTTCCTGTTCTCCACCAGCGCATAAATATGGCGCGGGTTGCTGGGCGCTGCTGCCAGACCAATTCTTCCCGTTGGTTCCTGCGGCAGGCCATCTTTCAGCTTGGTCCATGTGCTTCCGCCATCTACGGAGCGGAAAATGCCGCCGCTGGTGCCGCCATCTTCGAGCGTCCAGGGATAACGGCGCACGCGCCAAAGTCCGGCGAACAGCACCATGGGATTGCCAGGATCCATCACCAGAGAGCTGACACCGGTCTCATCATCGACGAACAAGACTTTCTGCCACGTCTTTCCGCCATCTGTAGTGCGGAAGACGCCACGTTCGGCATTCGGCGCCCAGGCGTGTCCAAGCACGCCCACCAGCACGATATTGGGATCGCGCGGATCGATGACGATATTCGCGATCTGTCCCGCATCGCGGAGACCCATGAACTTCCAGGTGGACCCGGCGTCAGAGGAGAAGAAGACGCCTTTGCCGGTTATCACGTCGTTGCGGATGTTCTTTTCTCCCGTGCCTACCCAGACCAGGTTGGGGTTGGATGGTGCCAGGGCAATGGCGCCGATGGAGGCAGTAGATTCCTTCTCGAAGATCGGTTTCCAGGTCAACCCACCATCGTGGGTAGCCCACACTCCTCCTCCCGCCGCGCCGACGTAATAAATGTTGGGCTTGCCGGGAACTCCCACCACTGAGGTCACGCGTCCGCCGCCGGCCGCGGGGCCGAGATTGCGGAACTTAATGTTGGCCAGTGGATCCTTGCTGGCTTCATCGCTCGCGTTTCCCTTGCTCACAGTGGGAGCAGCTTCCACTGGCTTCTGAGCGTTCTTGTCGGCGCTCTTCGTCTTGCTTGCTTTTGAATCGCGGAGTTTATTCCCTTGCGCAAGAGTGAGAGTACCGCTAAGGGCCAATACCAGGCTAAATGCAAAGATGTATTTGAAGATTGTCTTCATAAGATTCTCCAGTACAGGAGGAGGTAGGCTGACCGCGAATCATACAGCAAACAAGCGCGTTTTGCACACCATCCACGGACCATTCCGGGTTTGCGGGGGATGAGATACATTCCCGCGTATATTGGTGTGCAAAGTTGCTGATGGTTTCGGTTGCTGAAACACGAAAGAGAGGCCGAAATGAAAGCCATTCTCAGCGTTGTAGCGCTGGTACTCAGCGTAAGGTCCGTGGCTCCAACCATCTCGACGGAGAACTCGAGCCTTCCTGAGCTTCACAAAATCAACCGCGTGACGCTGTCACCAAGTTACTCCTGCCGTTCGGCGGAAGATTTCAGAAAGGGCTACGAGAATACCGCGCTTTTTCTCTCCGCATATTCTCAGCGGATGAACAGCCCTGAATTGCTATTCAACGGCGCGTGCGGTTCTGCTGATTCGTTTGAGGCTGCCACTGCAGGCGACGACCTGGACGTGGTAGCGGATTACGGTGAGTGGCCCATTGAAGATCTCACAGCGCAGCAGGTCTTTTCTCCGCGACGACTCGCAGGCGCTTACGCCCAGTTTTCTCAAAGCGTGCCTGTGCTGGAAGGGCATACTTACGGCTTGCTCATCAATAAGCCTGAGGTTCGCGGGTTCTTCTTCTTTCAGGTAATGCGCTATGTTCCTAATCAGAAGGTGGAACTGAAATACGTAGTTCAGGACTATCAGTTGCTCAACCGCTCAGCGGCATCTCCCGGGTTCGCGTGGGACCAGAAAAGCTACTACTGATAGGCCCATGGGGAAAGCGAGACGGGATTCCCTGCTGCTCCGGGATCGCAAGGACGAACAAAAAGCGATATTATTGAGCCGGGCTCAGGAGCATGAAAGATGCAATTACCACTGCGAACAGCCCCGTGTAATGGAGGAAGGTTCTGGTTACGACCCTCTGCTGAAATGGGAAGCTTGGGCCACCCTATGGAAAAGTCTGGGAGACCCAGTGGAAAACATTGGGTGACCCAGTGGATTTCTTGCGTGACGCAAGGGTCGAAATCAGCTAAGTAGCTGTATTTGCAACGAAGGATACAAGAAAGAGGGGGTGGGGCCTGTTGGCGATACTCAGAAGTAGAACGCAAGTACCACTTTAAGGCCCCCAATCCCGTTGGTTTTATTTCTTCTTGTTTGCCGCAGGTTCAGCGTGAAGAGATTTAGGGTCAGAAAGGTTTTTTGGCGATTCCTTTCGCAAGGCTGAGACCATCACTTGTCCAGCTGGGGTGGCTCCCACGCCATGACCGATCACGATTTCCTTGGCAGTAACTTTGCGGCCATAAATCTTCTCATTGGCGCCGTTATCCTGACGCAGGGTTGAGCCTTCAAGAGACACGCCGGCAAAGAGGCCGCGCGAGCGCG
Source organism: Candidatus Angelobacter sp. (assembly GCA_035277785.1). GTDB lineage: Bacteria > Acidobacteriota > Terriglobia > Terriglobales > Acidobacteriaceae > Angelobacter. Next base: position 22,112 of record DATEJX010000149.1, read on the forward strand.
AGTAAGTAAGGATTTCAGTGTGCATGGTGACGTCAGTTGCGGCTTCAGCATCGCGGCCCTTGGGACCGATGGCCGCCGACGCATCGCCACCGAGCTTGACCTTGCTCCGGAGAATGGAATTCACGCCGCTGGGATTGACAACCAGCAGAACGAAGTCAGTTGCCTGTCCGCCGAGTTGGAACCCGATATTGGCTCCTTCCAGCGCCATCATGGATGGAGCTCCCCATGGTCCGGTAAACGTAGCGCCACTGCGGCAAGACATGGCTCCGCGGCCATAGTTGCCGCCTACACCGATGGCAAATTTCTTCACGGAAGGAAAGACGAGCACGCACTCAGCGCGGTCAAGCCAATATTTGGGAATTGAATCCGGCATGCCGAGAATTTCAGTGAGCACTTCGCCGGCATTCTTCAGCCGGTCCTGCTCGTGTTCCTGGGCAACGGCTGTAAACGACAGAAAGGCGGTGGCGAGGAGGAGAGCAACAGTTTTTCTCATAGACGTACTCCTGCATGGATCTCGAAATCCGCTAAAGAGATTATCCGGTGGCTGACGAATGTGCAAATGAGGGTCAGGCGCCCGCGAGCACGTAAGAACGTCTTAGGGTGGGTTGCTCGTGTTTGCGGCCAAACGGAAACATAACTACATACAAATTGTGTGACCCCCAGTAGATTTCAAGCCTTAGCTTGGCTAAACTGCTTGCACTGAGCCAGTGCCAGATTTTTGGGGGTATGCGGAGGAGGAAAAGTGTGCGCGCCCGTCCGCTCTCTTGATAACGAGTTTTTGGGGTTTTCGTCTGAATATCAGGCACACCAGCCAAATCCTATTCTCCTGAACACAACATTTCGCTGGAACTTATCCCGCGCCTACGCGTACTGAAAGGCATGAGCATGGAACTTAAGATTGCGAATCTTTCCAAGACATATAAAAACGGAGTCAAGGCTCTTGATGACGTGTCCCTCAACATCCCCACCGGGATGTATGGCCTGCTGGGGCCGAATGGCGCCGGCAAATCTACGCTGATGCGCACCCTGGCCACCTTGCAGGAGCCTGATTCTGGAACCATATTGCTGGGCGATATTGATGTGCTAAAGCAGAAGGACGAGATTCGCCGCCGCCTTGGATACCTGCCGCAGGAGTTTGGCGTTTATCCCCGCATTTCAGCCCAGGACATGCTCAACCATCTGGCACTGCTCAAGGGAATTACCAATTCCCGCGAGCGCAAGGAAGTGGTGGCAGCCATGCTCCAACGCTGCAACCTGTATGACGTCCGTAAGAAAGCTCTCACAGGCTTCTCCGGCGGCATGAGGCAGCGCTTCGGGATCGCCCAGGCACTCATCGGCAACCCCCGGTTGTTGATCGTGGATGAGCCTACGGCGGGCCTTGATCCCGGTGAGCGCAATCGCTTTTACAACCTGCTGGCTGAGGTGGGCGAGCAGGTAATCGTCATACTTTCCACTCACATCGTCGAAGATGTGATGGATCTGTGCACCAACATGGCCATCATCCATGAAGGCAAGGTGCTTTACCAGGGACAGCCGCAGGATGCCATCGCCGGCCTCAGCGGACGCATCTGGCAGCGGACGATCGAGAAGGTGGAACTTGCCCATTACGAGCAGACGTTCCGCGTCGTCTCCAACAAGCTTGTAGGAGGAAGGCCGTTTCTTCATGTCTATGGAGAACAGCCGCCGGGTGACGGTTTTGTTGCCAGCCAGCCCGATCTTGAAGATGTGTTTTTTACCAAGATCCGCAACTGGAACTAAGGAGAGATCATGTTCTGGAAAATTACATGGTTTGAGATTTCCTACTGGTTGCGGTCCAGGATGCTGTGGGTATTTTTTGGAGTGATCGCGCTCATCGTGTTTGCCGCTGTGAGCACCTCTGACGTGCAGCTATTCATCGTGCTGACCAACACGCATCACAATGCTCCGTTTGTGATCAGTGGCTATTATGGCTTTCTGAGCCTGTTCGCCTTGCTGATGGCCGCCGCCTTTGTAAATTCAGCCGCGCTGCGCGATTTCCGTTTCAATACCAACCAGATGATTTTCTCTACCCCGATGCGGAGACGCGATTACCTGCTCGGCCGTTTTATAGGCGCGACTTTTGTTTCTGCGATTCCCATAATGGGTGTTTCTGCCGGAATCCTGGCCGCCAAGTACATGCCATGGGCTGATCCTGACCAGTGGGGCCCGGTGAACTGGTCAGCACACCTGCATGCGATTTTTGTCATTGCTTTGCCCAATGCTCTGATTATCGCCGCGATTCTCTATGCTATTGCGGTGCTGGCCCGCAATGAATTGGTGCCGTTTATCGGCGCTCTGGTTCTGCTGATCGGGTATATTGTCGCGGGAATTCTGCTCCAGGACCTGCGTCACGAGCAATACGTGATCTTCGCCGACCCGTTCGGGATACGCACCTTCGCGCTCACAGCGAAATATTGGACGGTTGCTGACAAGAACAGCATTCCAGTCGCGTTCAGCGGCCTGATGCTCTGGAATCGCCTGCTCTGGATGTCTATCGCGGTCGTGATCTTTGTTTTCGCTTACTTCCGCTTCAGTTTTTCCGAGAAGGCGAGTAAAGCCAAGCCTGCTGAGCCGGAATCACAGGCGCAGCCCATCGCGGTAGGCCGTCCCATTCCCAGCCCCGCGACGAGCGCATCTGCCTGGGCGCAACTGGTTCAATCATTGAGAATCCATATGCGCGGCATGCTGGTGAGCATTCCTTTCATCATCATTATGCTGGCCGGAGGGATCAACTGCCTGCTCGGGCTGATGTTCAACGCTACTGAGGGATATGGGAATTCCACGTTGCCGGTGACGTACTGGGTCATTGACCTCATCCGCGGCACGCTTTATCTGTTCATTATTCCGGTGATTACCTTCTACGCCGGCGCTCTGGTGTGGAAAGACAAAGACGAACGCATGGATGAAATTGTGGATGTCACACCGGTACCGGAATGGGTTTCCTACGCCACGCGCCTTGTGGCGTTGGTTCTGATGGTGATGCTCATTCAGGTGATTGCTCTGTTTGCGGGCCTTGCGGTTCAAGCGTGGCATGGCTATCACCGGTTCCAGTTAGGCCTTTATGGGCACGAACTCCTGGTGCGCGATTTCTCTCTTTTTGTCCTGCTGTCTGTGCTTGCGTTTTTCATTCACGTTTTATCACCAAACAAGTATGTGGGCTACGCGGTATACGTTGGTTTTATCGCTGTTAATGCGTTTGTCTGGCGGCCGCTGAATGTGGCTACGAACTTGGTCCAGTTTGCCGGAACGCCCAATGTGGTCCATTCTGATTTCTTCGGCGATGCTCCTTACCGTGCGTCATGGGACTGGTACACGTTTTACTGGCTTCTCTTTTCCGCATTGCTCGCCATTATCACCGTAATGTTCTGGCCGCGCGGCAAGCAGGACCGCTGGGCAGGGAAGCGTCGCAATGCCGCGCTGCGCTTTCATGGCGGCTGGATTTCTGCTGCACTGTTGTGCCTGGTGGCATTCATCTCCACCGGAGCATGGATCTGGTACAACACCGCAGTCATCAACCGCGTGATCGGGCCAAAGACGCTGCAACATCGCCAGGCCGATTACGAAAAGCAGTACAAGCAGTATGAGAAGCTGCCGGAGCCTCGTGTTCGCAGCGTGAAGTACGCGATCGATATTTATCCGGAAACGCGCAATATCGTGATGCGCGCTGAGCAGGTAATCCAGAATCCTTACTCCTTCCCGCTTAAAGAGGTCCATTTCACCCTCAACCAGAACTACGATACCGATATCGATATTCCCGGAGCCTCGCTCAGCAAGGACGATAAGCAGCTTTATTACAGAATTTATAAATTCGATTCGCCGTTGCAGCCCAATGAGAGACGCACCATGCACTTCACGGTGAAGAGCAAGAATCGCGGGTTTGAGAACGATGTGAGCACGGTGCAACTGGTGCAGAACGGAACGTTTTTCAACAACAGAGTCGGACCCATCACCGGCTATGACAGTAGCCGCCAGCTTACAGACCCGAACGACCGCCGCAAGTTCGGTCTCAAGGAAATCGATCTGATGCCGTTGCTGGAACGCAACTGCACGGATGACTGTCGCGAGAACTACCTGGGTGGTCACTCAGACTGGGTTGATGTCCAGACAGTTGTCAGCACGTCATCTGATCAACTGGCCATTGCACCGGGTTCGCTGGTGCGGGAGTGGCAGGAGAACGGCCGCCGATATTTTGAATACAAGCTTGACCATCAGGCTTTGAATTTCTATTCCTTCCTTTCAGCGCGCTACGCGGTCGACCGGGAAGACTGGAACGGGCTGAAGCTGGAGGTTTATTACGATCCGCAGCATCCCTGGAACGTTCCGCGGATGATGAATTCGCTTAAGAAGTCGCTGGATTATTACACCAAAAACTTTGGGCCGTATTACCAGAAGGAAGCTCGCATCATTGAGTTTCCAAGGGTCGCACGCTTTGCCCAGGCATTCCCCGGCACCATGCCGTACTCGGAAGCCATTGGATTCATTGCAAATATCAACAAGCCTGATGACATTGACATGGTCTTCTATGTGGTTGCGCATGAAATGGGCCACCAGTGGTGGGCGCATCAGGTGGTTGGTGCTGACATGGAAGGCGCTACGCTGCTTTCTGAGACCCTTGCACAGTACTCGGCATTGATGGTCATGGAACACGAATATGGCCGCGACGCCATGCGCAAATTCCTGAAATATGAAATGGACAACTATCTTCGCTCGCGCGGGACGGAGCGGCTGAAAGAACGTCCTCTGCTGAAGGTGGAGGCGAATCAGGGCTATGTGCATTACCGCAAGGGCAGCGTGGTGCTCTATTACCTGAAAGAGATGATTGGTGAAGAGGCCGTGAACCGCGCTCTGCGGAAAGTAATCCACCAATACGCATACGCGACTCCGCCTTATCCCACTTCTTACGCGCTTGTGGATGCTCTCAAAGAAGAGACTCCGCCCGATCTGCAATACCTGATCAAAGACCTTTTCGAAGACATCACCATTTTTTCCAATCGCACGCTGAACGCGACCGCGCAAAAGCGGGCTGACGGAAAATTTGATGTCACCATCAAAGTAGAAGCCCAGAAATTCAAAGCCGACCCCAAAGGGAACGAAACCGAAGTTCCTGTGAATGACTATATCGATATTGGCGCGTTCGCCAAGCCAGCGAAGAATCGAAGATATGGCGACACGCTGTATCGTCGGCGCGTCCACATCACGGAGAAAGATTCGACGTTCACTTTTGTGACGGATTCGTTGCCTGACAAAGCAGGGATTGATCCCTTCGCGCTGCTGATTGATCGCGTACCGGATGACAATACGAAGACCGTGAATCTGCAAAAAGGTGTCGGTCCGGATATCAAGCAGTCGGCTTCCGCCGCAGGTCACTAAAAGATGATGCATTGACCGGAAACAAAAAATCGGGCTCCCGTTATTTCCGGGAGCCCAGGACGCACTTTACTGCTTTATTGCACGTTCGCCAGTACTGTGGAGTTTGTGTTCAGAGTGAATGTACAGCTCTTGGCTTTGTTGCCGCCGCTTGAGCACGCGCCTGACCAGATGGCATCACGCCCGTTTGAGACCGTCAGCGTGATCTTGGTACCGGGAGCGAATGCTGCTGTTGACGTGCTGCCAACCACTGCATGAATTCCAGCAGGGGTTGAGCTGATGCTTTCACCCTGCCTTCCTCCCGCTGTGACACTGAGGTTGGCAGTGGAAGGTGCGGGAGGCGGAGGATTGAGTGTGAGGGTGGCTGAGCGAGTCACGCCGCCTCCGGAAACGGAGATGGTAACCAGAGTCTGCGCACTCACCTGGCTGGTGTTGATGTTGAAGCCGGCGCTTACGAAACCCGCGGGGATCACCACGGTGCTGGGCACGGTTGCGGCCGGGTTGTTGCTGCTCACAGAGAATATCTGGTCCGTGTTTGCGGCGGAAGCCACTTGAACTATGCCCTGCGATCCGGCAGTTCCTGTCACAGAAGACGGATTGAGCGAAAGCGCGCTAGGCTGTCCTTGCGGCGTGAGTGTGATCTGCGTTTGTACGCTTTGACCATTGTAGGTAGCAGTCACGGTCGCAGGCGTGTTAGCGGTAACACTGCTCGTTGGAATCTGGAACACTACAGAAGGACTTCCTGCGGCTACTGTTTCGGCCGCGGGAGCCTGAACTGCCGGCGAGCTGCTGCTGAAGCTGATGGATGCTCCATTGGCCGGCGCAACACCATTGAGCATGGCAATGGCCTGGACTGAAATCCCGCCGTTGAATGTAGTGGGTGAGATGGAGAGCGACTTAATAGATGGTGGCAGCACCGTGAGTTGTGCTGAAGCTGATCCGGAATTAAGCGAGGCTGTAATGGTGACTGGCGTTTCCGTTGTTACCTGTCCGGCTTTCATCTGGAACTGCATCCATGCGGTGTTTCCTGGCATGGTGACTGTTGCCGGAACCGGGGCCGCATTGGGATCGGAGCTGGTCAACTTGATAACTGCTCCGCCGGACGGCGCCGCGGTGCTGAGCTGGATCTGCACCCATGTGGAGTTGCCGCTGTAAAGAGGATTGCTGGTGAAAGCCAGTGAGACTGGTGCTGCCGGAGCCTGGCTCACGGTGAAGCTGCCGCTTGCAGACCATTTGGTTACTGCGGCCGTTGTTGGTGAGGCGTCGCCCTGATGCGAACGCACTCTCCAATACTTTGTTCCCGGCGTAAGAGAGAGCACAGTGCGGCTGGGATCGTTGAGCTGCGGATCGGATTCTTCTATGGTCTGGAAGCCGGAATCTTTTGCGATTTCAACTTCGTATCCGCTGGGCTGCGGATTAGGAACATCACTCCACGTCAGCGTCACAGGAAGCGTCAGCGTTCCCGCATTCGTGGGCGAGATGACGTTGGGAGGCGCGGGAAGAGGATTGTTGTAAGAGATCGAGAACGTGATGACGTTGGACGGCGCGCTGAGTACGCCATTGGAATCCACTGCGAACACCCGGGCAAAGTAATTGCCTTCATTGGGGGTGGAGAAAGAATAGGTTGGATTCGGAATGTTGTTCATGGAAAAGCTGGTTGAAACAGGAAAGTTCGGATCCGTAGATGCCTGGAGCTCATAGCTCGTAGCTCCCTGGACAGCGCTCCAGTTGAATGTCATGACCTCCAGCGGATGAAACGTGGAATACCCTTTTGTCGGTCCCAGGGTCGGAGCAGCCAGAGCGCCTGCGCTTACGCCTGTTACGGTGAAGCTTCTTGCCGCTGACCATGCACTCTGGACAAAGTTGCTGTTAACGGACTGTACTCGCCAGAAATAAGTGCCATTGCCCAGCCCGCTTACCGTATCTTGCGTGGCGCCCATGGTTGAATTATTGGTGGTGATGGTGGAGAACGTAGAGGATGTACTGACCTGCCAGTTATATGCGATGATCCCGCTCGGATCAGTCACTGCCGACCAGGAAATGGTGAGTGGAGCGCTTACGCTGGCTCCCGAAGCAGGTGAGAGCAGGCTAGGCGCTGGCGGCGTTGCGGCTTTCGCGATCTGTGGAATGAACAGGAAAAAGCAGAAAGTGAGAATCAGTCCCAGGGTCGGGAAGAGGTGTTTCTTCATTGGATTATCTCCGTGTTTTTGTCCAGGCGACGGATCATCGGCACGGGATAAAACATGATCAGCCGGGCCCGAGTAATAGCTGGCGAATCCAGTAGCGGTTGAAATCTTGGTTGCTCTGAACTTTCGCCAACATGAAGTGAGACACGAGGAATTGCCTCGTGGAACAGAGCTCATGCACTCTGATCGAGCAAAGATTAAAAAGTCATTGAAAATTGATTAAATTTCTTAATTTGTCGCTCTCCGATGGTTCGGAGGTTTTCTGATTACAGTCGGAGCTCTGGCGGGGTTGCTGATCACTTCCGTGTCGATCGGTGATTGCTGCTTGCTGCGCTCCGTTTGCTACACTCTTTAAGCGATGGCAAAAATTTCATATTTTGAATGCTCTAAATGCGGCGAACACATCAGTCCTGATCAACCTCAAACAATCTGCCCTAAAGATGGCGGTTCCCTGTATGTCCGCATCGATCTCGCCGCGCTGAAAGGCAAGTTCACACCGGATGTTCTGCGTGGACGCGTTGCCAGCATGTGGCGCTATCACGAGGTTCTGCCCGGCGATCAACCCGTTACGCTGGGTGAAGGCCTCACTCCCATGCTGCGAAGCCGGGAAAATGCGCATGTATATATAAAAGACGAAGGCCTGAATCCCACCGGCTCTTTCAAAGCGCGTGGCCTCTGCGCGGCTGTGACCATGGCACGCCAGTATGGACTCAAAAAGTTGGCGGTTCCCTCGGCAGGCAATGCTGCCAGCGCACTTGCTGCCTACTCGGCGGCTGCGGGAATTGAGGCCAATATCTTCATGCCCAGGGATGTTCCACTGGCCAACCTGGTGGAATGCAAATCATATGGCGCCAAAGTGACGCTTGTGGATGGTCTCATCTCTGACTGCGCCCGCATGGTGAATGAGCGCAAGCAGGCTGAAGGCTGGTTTGATATCTCTACCACCAAAGAGCCATTCCGCGTCGAAGGAAAGAAGACGATGGGGTATGAGGTGGCAGAGCAACTCAATTGGGAACTGCCAGACGCAATCTTTTATCCTACAGGTGGTGGTGTGGGTCTCATCGGCATGTGGAAGGCATTTGATGAGATGGAGCAACTGGGCTGGCTCAAGACAGGCAGCAAGCGCCCCAGGATGGTTGCTGTGCAGGCAGCAGGCTGTGCCCCGGTGGTCAAAGCGTGGAACGAGCACAAGCCCGTTGCTGAAGCATGGCAAAATGCGCATACACTTGCGGCCGGACTACGCGTGCCCAAGCCTTACGCTGACTACATTGTTCTGGACATTCTGCAGAAGAGTGGAGGCACGTCGGTAGCTGTAACTGATGAGCAAATTTTCGCGGGAGTTAAGGAATGGGCCAGTAAAGAAGGCGTATTCGCATCTCCTGAAGGCGCCGCATGCCTGCCCGCTTACCAGATGCTACTGAAGCAGGGTTTCCTCAAACCGACAGACAAGGTCGTACTTTTTAATACCGGCTCCGGTCTCAAATATATTGATGTGGTTGCCAGTGCGCTGAAGATCAGCGCAGGCCAGCCACAAAAAGAAATGGTCGCGCCAGCCGCGAGAAATCTTGGAGGAATCATTCAGCCCAACTAGGGTTCTAGTGCCAAGCCCGAGCTTTTTCTGAAATCCCGAGCGCAGCGAGGGATCTCTATAATCTCCAACAATGCTTTAGCGCATATTCAACAACTAAGACACGCAGGCTGTTTATTGCCATAGTGATTCTTCTGCCGCTTCGCCGGATCGGGATTGAAAGACAAATCATGCCTACTGATCGCCTTTACTATCACGATTCCTTCCTTTACGAGTTCGACGCTCGCATAACTGAGTCTCTCCAGATGGACGGTCGCGACATCATTGTCCTCGACCGCACCGCCTTCTATCCCACCAGCGGAGGGCAGGTGCACGACGTGGGAAAGCTCCTGTTCGACGGAGTCGAAGTGCCGGTGACCGATGTTGCTGACGACGAGCAAGGACGGGTACTGCACTACGTAGCTGAGCCGATTGCGGTGGATACCGCGATTCACGGGCTTATCGATCAATCCCGACGACTTGATCACGTCCAGCAACACACCGGCCAGCACGTGCTCTCGGCCGCTTTCATTGAGTTGTTCAATATGCCCACGGTCAGCTTTCATATGGGAGCGGAAACCTGCACCATTGATTTGCAAACCTCATCGCTGTCACCGGCACAGGCTGAAGAGGCGGAACGTTTGGCAAACCAGATCATCACGGAAGACCGTCCGGTGACGATTCGTTTTGTCCCGCTCGAAGAAGCACGCCAGCTTGGCCTGCGCAAGTTGCCTCCGAAGCAGACTGGTGATCTTCGCCTCATTGACATTCAAAACTTTGACTTATGCGCGTGCGGCGGCACCCATGTGCGCTCTACCGGACAAATCGGCTGCATTCTGTTGCGCAAAACTGAAAAGGTGAAGCAGGGAATTCGTGTGGAGTTCGTGTGCGGCCATCGGGCCGTAACTCTTGCGCGCAAGGATTACACCACGCTTACTGAATCCGCGACTCTGTTTTCAGCCCATATACATGAGCTTCCTCAGCAGATAAAGAAGGCGCTGGATCATACCAAAGCTGCCGGCAAGGTTCAGCACGAGCTCCTGGAAGAGATTGCCGCACTTGAAGCCGAACGCATGCTGGCGCGGAGCAGCGGATCACCGAGAATTATTTGCGCTGTTTTCCAGGATCGAGATGCTGTTTTCATCAAACTGCTCGCGCAGAAGCTGACAGCAACGCAGCCGGATGTGGTTGCTTTGCTTGCATCTTTGGCTGCGCAGCCCACTCTAGTCTTCGCTCAGAGCACCGGCCGAAAATCAAACATGGGCCAACTGCTCAAAGAAACTCTCAGCCAGGTGGGAGGACGTGGCGGCGGCTCGGCAAACATGGCGCAGGGAGGATTTCCTCCAGGCACAACGGATTCACAACAACTCGCCCGGTTGTTGCAGGAAGTGGGCAGCAGGATTTAGGCTGACCCACTATGTTGCCATTTTCCGTTCGCCTCAAATACACATTGATTGCCGCGCTTTTCCTGGCGTCTACGCAACTCTCCGCGCAATCGGTCTTCGATTCGAAAAAGGCTCAGGATGAAGCCATCAAGTTTTTATCGGAACTTGTGAGAATTGATACCAGCAACCCTCCTGGCAACGAAACTCGAGCGGCCCAATACATCAAGAGTGTTCTCAACACTGAAGGCATCTCTGCGCAGATTTTTGAGTCGTCTCCGGGACGCGGCAACCTGGTAGCGCGGCTCAAAGGCAGCGGCAAAAAGCGGCCCCTGCTGCTCATGGGACATTTGGACGTTGTTGGAGTTGAGCGAGACAAATGGACGGTAGATCCCTTCGCAGCGGTCATCAAAGATGGCTATCTGTACGGACGCGGTTCAATCGATGATAAGAGCATGGATGCCGCTAACCTGGAAGTTTTCCTGCTGTTGCATCGGCTGAAAGTTCCTCTGGAGCGCGACGTGGTTCTGCTCGCCGAAGCCGGGGAAGAGGGAACCACCAAGTTCGGCATTGATTACATGATCGCCCACCATTGGGATCAAATTGCCTGTGAATATGCGCTCAATGAAGGCGGCGAGATTGCAGAAGAAAAAAATAAGGTCCAGTATGTGGCCATTGCAACAACCGAAAAGGTTCCACGCGGCTTCAGCCTGGTTGCGCACGGCACCAGCGGACACGGATCTGTTCCACGGCTTGACAATTCCATTGCACATCTGGCCGCAGCCGTAGATAAAGTTACTCACTGGGCTCCTCCCATGCGACTGAATGAGACCACGCGCAAGTTCTTCAAGATTATCGCAACCATCAGTCCGCCCGAACAGGCGGCTCTGTACTCCCATGTAGAAGATCCCGCTGTCCAGGAGAAGATTCGCGCGGTAAATCCAGGATACTACTCCATGCTGCGCACATCGATTGTGCCCACAATCATCAAAGGCGGATTCCGCTCCAACGTAATTCCTGCTGAAGCTGAAGCGCGTTTTGATGTGCGCGCCCTTCCCGATGAGAATATGGAGGCGCTCAAGGCTGAGTTGGCCCGCATCATCAACGATCCTGCTATCACCATTGTGGATGCTGACCAGAGCAACTCACGCCCTGCGACCGCGCCTTCAGGTTTGGACACAGACGCCTTCCACGCCCTGGAGCATGCCGCAGCCAAAACCTTTTCCAGCGCACCTGTCCTCCCCATCATGCAGGTCGGCGCCACAGACTCGGCCCAAATGCGGGCCAAAGGGGTGCAGGCATACGACATCGGCACCGTTGTAGGTGCAGAAGACCTCAAGCGCATTCACGGAAACGATGAGCGCTTGAACATCATTGGCTTCGGAAAATTTGTGGAATTCCTCTATTCAGCGACTGAGGAAATTGCAGGAAGCAAATAAAAAGATAACTTATTTAAAAATGGTTCAGACTGGGAAGCTTTACTTCATTAAGGTATAGCTTCAATACTACTATCAAGTTTAAGTTTGTCGCACTGGTGTTCCATTATGGGAATGAATCTTGCATCTTTCCTTGCTCTGTGAACTTGCGCTGCATGCGCCTGATGTTTAGACTAACCACACGACACGAAAGAATTGTGGAATGCGGCGAGGCCGAAACGTTGATTCACTGAAGCACGCTAAAGCTTGAACGACGTTTGCGCGACGGCGATTCTCCCCGCTCTTTAAAAATCGGTAACTGACGCAGGCACTTCGGACGCAGATTCCACTGCCGAGCGCGCGCAAAAACATAAAAGTTCTGGCCAATGGGGAAATGACCGCAGTTTTTTTAACATAAAGCGGCGTACCTGTTCCATTTTTCGTAACCATATGTTCGGAGACTTCCGCCATCAATGATGAGCTGTAAGATGTGTCTCCCTTTTTCTCCGTGGAGCTGCAGGTGAATCCAGTCCGTACCGCTCAGGCGCTTGAACTTTCGGCTGCACAATTGGCTGTCTGGATAGCGCAGACGCTTGATCGTGAAAGTCCCGCTTTCAACATCGCTGAATACGTAGACATTCACGGACAGCTTGACCCGGGCTTGTTCTCAACTGCGCTCAGGCAGGTTGTAGATGAAACTGATGCGTTGCGCCTGCGTATCATGCCTGGAAACGAAGGTGCTGAGCAGTACTTTGAAGACTATGAATCGTGGGAACCGGTTGTGCTGGATTTCATCTCACACGCAGATCCTTTCTCTGCTGCTGAGTCATGGATGCGCGAAGATCTTTCCCGTCCCGTGCAACTGGATCGCGAGCCGCTGTTTTGCTACGCGTTGCTTCAGCTGGCGAAAGAACATTTCCTCTGGTACGTGCGTTACCACCATGTCGCTATGGATGGCTTCGGCGGCGCGCTGATTGCAAAGCGCGCGGCGGAAATTTATTCCAGCCTGGTTCGCCACAATCAAATTACTTCCAGCAACTTCTTGCCGCTCTCTCAACTGCTTGAACAGGAGTCGGACTATCGCAGCAAACAACTTCTTGCTGACAGGCAATACTGGCTGGGCGCGATAGGTAATTGCCCGGAGGTAGCCACTCTCTCCGGCGAGGCGCCCGCGCCATCGCGTTCGTTCATTCGTCACAGTTCTTCAATCCCTGCTTCACTGCTTGAGTTGCTCGCAGACGCGGGCCGCCGATGTGGCACAACTCTGGCGCAGACTTTCGAAGGCGCAACTGCTGTTTATGTGCACCGGCTGACCGGCGCGGATGATGTTGTGCTCGGCGCTACGCTTACGGCTCGTGTCGGTCGCAAGATGCGTTCCATTCCCGCCATGGCATCGAACATTCTGCCGTTGCGCGTCAATTTCTCAGCGGAGATGACGTTTGCTGATGTCCTGCGGCAGATAAAAAAGCGCAAAGCGGATATGGTTCGGCACCAGCGTTATCGAATGGAGGAGTTGCGCTCTGATCTGGGTCTGCAACCGGCTGATCCTGATCTGTATGGCGCGGTCGTAAATGTGATGTCGTTTGATTATGACTTGCGGTTTGGAGAATGCACGTCGACGACTCACAATCTTTCCAACGGCCCTGTAAGTGATTTGTCCATCGTCCTCTATGATCGGCAGAACGGCTCGCCGGCACGGCTGGATTTTGATGCGAATCCGGCGCATTACACGCAGGAAGAACTTGT
>DATEJX010000150.1:0-5137 GCA_035277785.1 Candidatus Angelobacter sp.
GATATTTCTGCTCGATCTGTGACCGCGCCCTCTCCACAATGCGCCCGTACTTAACACCCGACGGGCAGGCGATCTCGCAGGCCACGCAACCCAGGCAACGGTCTATATGCGTGGCAAATGATTCGCCCATCTCCAGATGGCCTTCATTTACCTGCAGCACCTGGTAGATACGTCCCCGCGGAGAATCCATCTCCATGCCCAAAGTCTTGTAGGTGGGGCAGTGGTTGAGGCAGAGCCCGCAATGCACGCACGTGCGCAGCAGTTCCCAGGTGGGCTGGTCCTGTTCGCTGACGGGCACAAGTTTAGGGTCGTGCACGTGAGGGGAAGGGGCGGATACTGTGCTCTGCTCAGACAATGAATCGGCCTCGGTTCAAAATATTGTTCGGATCAATCGCGTTCTTGAGCGCGCGCATCATCGTGATGTCGCTCGGCGTAGTGCCCCAGACATCAAAGTGTGGCTTGGCCTCCCTGGGACAATGCGCCACCTCCGCCGATGACCCCGCCGGCAACATGCCGCGAAAAGCCGAGACGCAGTTGGCGTATTGCATGGCTGAAGGTGGATCGACAGACAGCGGCACAAATGCCGCAACCAGGTTTCCAGTCGCTGCCCGCCCCAGCACAGCAGGAATAAAGTTACAGTCGAGAGCCGCCTTCTCGAATGCCTTGAGCGCCGGCCCCACGCTCTGGATGGTCAGGTGCGTGTACATCACCATGGCGTTGCGATGCCGCCGCAGCACGCTGTACTCAAAATCTGATACCCACGCCCAGAACTGCGCTTCGGCCGCTCCATCCAGCGTTCGCGTGACCGCGGATCCAAGTTCTTTCGCATAGCGGGCCAGCACGTTATCGCTTCCTGCAGCGCGCAACACCACCTGCCACTCGCCGGACGGCTTGGCCACAGGAGCTGTCGGAGCGTAATGATCAGGATCTTTCACCGGAACGGCATCGCTCAAATATTCCGGCGCTCCCGGAGAGATAATCTCGAGGCAAATCGGCGTCAGCGGTGACTGCAGAATCCTGGTGCGAAATTCCAGCGCCTGATCCAGAGAGCCAAAGCTGCAGGTAAAAGTCCTTGTCTGCCGCGGGCGTGGAAACACTTTAAAATTGGCGCGCGTAATCACCCCGATGGTGCCATAGCTGCCGGCCAGCAGTTTCATCAGGTCGTAGCCGGCAACATTCTTCACCACCATGCCGCCGCCTTTGGCAATCTTGCCTTCAGCAATCACAAACTGCACGCCAATGCAGTAGTCGCGCAGGCCTCCGGCCATGTGTTTCAGCGGCCCGGTAGCTCCTGTGGCAAGGCAGCCACCCACGGTGGCCGTCTTGAGATTCGCCGCATCGTACGGCACCCATTGCTTGTGTTCCGCCATTTGCGCCAGAGCTTCGGCAAACGGCGTGCCCGCATGAATGCTGATTGTCAGGTCGCCCGGATCATAGTGCTGGATTCCGTGCAGGCGTGCCGTCCGCAGCAGAATGTCCACTCTCTCGGGAACGCCGCCAATATCCTGTTTGGTGAACCCGCCAGCCGGAGCGACCACCAGCCCTTTGCTGTTGGCCAGTGCCAGCACCGCTGCAACTTCTTCTGGCGAGCCCGGACTCACAACACTCGCGGGCACAACTCCGTTGATCGCGAACTGCTCGATCCCCGTTTGCTGCACGTTCTGCTCGCCCACAATCGCGGCAAGCTCGCGCTGCACGGATTCCGCTGCTACCACGGTGCTCATACCGGTAACCCTTCAACGGGCTCAACTTTGGCTTTTGGCAGATCGCCCGTGATCTCACGGCAGAAGCGCAGGTCAGGAATCATCTTCTGCGGGTTCAAAATCGATTCCGGATTGTATGCGTTCCGCAGCCGAATCATTACTTGCAGGTCGTCCTCACTGAACAGCGCGGGCATGAAGTGCATCTTCTCTGATCCCACCCCGTGCTCGCCCGTAATGGACCCGCCTACCTTGATGCAGTACTCCATGATCTCGCGCGACGCGTCATGGCTGGCCTGCATCTGTTTAGGGTCGCGCGGATCGAAGAGGATCAGAGGATGAAGATTTCCATCCCCGGCGTGGAACACATTTCCAATGATCAACCCGTATTTCTCGCTGATGCGCTGGATTTCTGCTAGTGTCGCCGGGACTTTTGTCCGTGGAATGACGCCGTCTTGTGTGTAATAGGAAGGAGAGACGCGGCCCACGGCGCCAAAAGCAGTCTTGCGACCCAGCCATAGCAACTGTCGTTGTTTCTCATCGCGTGCGCGGCGCACCTCGCGCGCTTTCTGCTGCATGCAGACGGCAGCAACGGCCTCGGCCTGCTCTTCCACTGCCTCACGAACGCCCTCAAGCTCAATCAGCAACACCGCCGCCGCATCCACCGGATAACCGGCATGAACGTTCTCTTCCACGCAGCGCAGCATCCATGAATCAAGCATCTCCAGCGCCGCCGGCGTGATGCCGCTCTGGGTAATGGCCACTACCGTTTTTGCCGCGTCCTCAACTGAGTTGTAAATCCCCAGCAGCGTGGTCACGTGCTCCGGCAGCTTGGTAAGTTTTACCGTGATCGCCGTTACCACGCCCATGGTGCCCTCTGATCCCACGAAGAACCCCGCCATATCCAGCCCGGTTGAGTCCTGTGTCTTTCCGCCGAATTCCACGATTCTTCCATCCGGCAAAACCACTTCCAGTCCGGTCACATGGTTCACCGTTACGCCCATGGCCAGCGTGTGCGGCCCGCCGGAGTTTTCTGATACGTTGCCGCCAATCGTGCAGGCCTTCTGGCTGGACGGATCCGGCGCGTAGTAGTAGCCGTACTTCGCCGTCGCATTGCTGACTTCCAGGTTCACCACACCTGGCTGCACCACTGTGCGCTGGTTGGGAACATCAATCTCCAGGATTTTATTCATACGCGCCATAGCCAGCATGATGGCCTCTTTGCGCGCGATGGCTCCTCCGCTCAGCCCCGTTCCCGCTCCGCGCGGAACCACCGGAATCTTATTCTGCGAGCACAGCCGCATGATCTGCGAGACTTGCTGCGTGTTGCCGGGGAAGACCACTGCGCCGGGACGGCTCTTGTCCACGCCTCCGTCGTACTCGTACATCATCAGCTCTTCCGGACGGTCCAGCACACATTCCTGGCCCACGATCTTTCTGAGTTGGCGAATGATTGAAGAGTCCATGGCAGTTTCCCTGAAATTGTAAACCTTCCGTTGGCTCGAAAGAGTCCCGAATGTTACCAGATCGACCGCGAAAATCAAGTTGCTCCACCGCATCGATCCGTTGGCACCTAAGTGCTAAAGGCTAGCGCCAACTGCTTGCGGCTCGTCCCATTTGCGTATCTCTCGTCCTCTCTGTTTTACTAACAGCGGCACACCAGCCAGGAGCTCTGCATGTACTACCTGCTTAAGACTGAGCCTTCCGAATACGGCTTTGCTGACCTGCAAAAAGACCTTTCCACCACCTGGGACGGCGTTTCCAACCCAGTGGCGTTGAAGAACCTGCGGAGCATGAACAAGGGAGACAAGCTGGTGATCTATCACACCGGCGATGAGCGCCAGGCAGTGGGAACAGCCGCAGTGGAAACAGTTGACGCCTCCGACCTTAAAAATCCCAGAGTCAAAATCAAGGCAGGACATCTCATCTCACATCCCGTTCCACTGGCTGAAATCAAAGGAAGTAAGTTGTTCTCTGATTCTCCTCTCATCCGCCAGGGCCGGCTCTCGGTTGTGCCTTTGACCAAGGAACAATATGACTGGCTCACCGGAAGGTGAGTCTCTGCTATGAGGTACCCAGGATTGTTACGCGCTGAGACTCACACCAGCTTCACGCGCGTGATCCGCTTGCCTACTCTCAGAACGAATTCGGTATTGAGCGGGACCGCCAGCGAAGGCTCCTCAACGGTTTTCTCCACGTCGCCATTGAGCCGGATCTTGACCGCTTTCTGCGCTCTCTTGCGCTGAGCATCTGTGGCTGATTCGGCCAGACCTGCAGCCAGCACAAGTTTGTCCATGCGAACCACGGGTGTATTGGCTGACTCATCGGCCGATGAACCTGAGCGAACACTTCCAAGCGCAACTTCACGCAGCTCCAGATTTTCCGGAACCTCGTCTTTCTGGAACTGCCGCGCCCAGTTCTCGCCCGCCTCTTTGGCCGCCTGTTCACCATGAAAGTCTTTGGTAATCTGTGCTGCCAGGTTCTTCTTGGCTTCCATCGGGTGCATGGCGCTTTTCATCTGCTCAATCTCAGCCACCTTTTTGTCCGTGAGCAGTTCGTAGTAGCGCCACATCAGTTCATCCGAGATCGACATCACCTTCCCGTAGATCTCCTGCGGAGGCTCGTTGATGCCGATGTAGTTGCCGTAGGACTTGGACATTTTCTGCACGCCATCCGTGCCTTCCAGCAGAGGCATGGTCAAAACAATCTGCGGAGGCTGCCCGTAATCGCGTTGCAACACGCGCCCCATCAGCAGATTGAATTTCTGGTCGGTACCGCCGAGTTCCACATCAGCTTGCAGAGCTACCGAGTCATAGCCCTGGACAACTGGGTAGAGCAGTTCATGGATTGCAATCGGCTTCTCCTCATGGAAACGCTTATGGAACTCTTCCCGCTCCAGCATCTGTGAGACGGTAAACTTCGCGCACACTCGGATGAAGTCCTCCACGCTCATCTTGGAAAACCAGCGCGAGTTAAAGTCGATGACCGTCTTCTCACGATCCAGAATTTTGAACACCTGCGTCTTGTAAGTCTCGGCGTTGCGCTCGACATCAGTCCTGGTCAGCGGTGGCCGTGTAACATTGCGCCCGCTTGGGTCGCCGATCATGCCGGTAAAATCTCCGATCAAAAAAATCACAGTATGCCCGAGGTCTTGAAAATGTTTGAGCTTGCGCATCAGCACCGTGTGACCCACATGCAGATCCGGCGCCGTGGGATCAAAGCCGGCCTTTACTCGAAGTGGCTTGCCCGAATTGAGCGAGTTCTCCAGACGCTGCCGCAATTCGCCTTCATGGATAATTTCGGCCGCGCCTTTTTTGATGTAGGCCAGTTGTTCGTCTACAGGTGGAAAGTTTGCCATCAAGAATGATTATAGAGTGGCTACTTCTGAAATCCGGAGAGAAGCTGCTTCCGAAGTTCCGAGCAACAGCGAGGGATCG
>DATEJX010000151.1:0-5621 GCA_035277785.1 Candidatus Angelobacter sp.
CATTCATTGCGCCGCGCGCTGTTCGTTCATCTGCAAAGGCTCTCGTTGTCTTTCCACACCCGCATGCGCTCGGGTGAGCTTCTCACCAACATCACTTCGGACACTAACGTGCTCCGGGATGCACTCATTGAGTTTGTTCTCACCTTCGTCTCTGAGTTCCTGACTTTGCTGGGAATGATTGTGATCATGGTGACGATCAACTGGAAACTAAGCCTGATCGTCCTTGCGGTGACCCCGGTCCTGATTTTTCTGTCTCTTTTGCGTTACCGCAAGATCAGGGATTCCGCCAGACTGCAGCGGAGAGCAGAAGGCCAGATCGCAGCTAAAGCCAGTGAAGTCCTCTCGTCAATGCATCTGGTGCAGGCATTCGGGCGAGGAAGCTATGAAAAGGAGCGCTTTGAGAATGACAGCGCTGAAGCCCTGAAAGAGAGCGTGCGCACGGCTCGCCTTGAAGCGGCCGCGGCGCGTGCGGCCGATCTCACCGTAGCGGCCGGCACGTGGGCCGTCGTCCTGGTTGGCTCCCTGGAAGCGCTCATGGGGCAGATGACGCCGGGCAATGTGCTGGTGTTTGCCGCATACATGAACAGCATGTACACGCCGATTCGTAACCTGGCAAAGCTTTCCAGTCGCATCAGCCGAGCCGCAGTCGTAGCACACCGGATTGCTGAGGTTCTGGACCGTGAGCCTGACATTCAAGACGATCCTCACGCGATTGAAGCCGCAGATCTCAAGGGCAAAATCAAGTTCAACGATGTGTCCTTCGCCTATCAAACCGGCGCACCCGTGCTGAACAATATTTCCTTCACTGTGGCTCCGGGGCAGCAGGTTGCGTTGCTGGGCAGGTCAGGGTCAGGGAAATCGACTTTGAGCGCCTTGACTCTGCGTCTCTATGATCCTCAGGCCGGGGCCATCAGCATTGATGGAGTTGACGTCAGGAAGTATCGGCTTGAGAGCCTGCGGCGCGAAATCGGGATTGTGCTGCAGGACTCACTACTCTTTGCTACCACAGTGCGAGAGAACATCGCATACGGAAAGCTGGATGCCACGGAGCAGGAAATCGTGGCAGCTGCAAAGGCCGCGAATGCCCATGACTTCATCATGCAGCTTGAGAACGGTTATGAGACGGTGGTTGGCGAGCGCGGGACCACACTTTCCGGGGGACAGCGACAGCGCATTGCGATTGCACGGACTTTTATCCGCAACATGCCCATTCTGATTCTGGATGAGCCTATGACGGGCCTTGATATTGAAAGTGAATCAACGGTGCGTGAGGCATTGCGACGGCTGATGGCGGGCAGGACGTCAATCTTGATTACGCATGATCTTGAAGCAGCTTCAGAAGCTGACCTGATTCTGTTGCTGGCCGATGGGCAAATCATCGAGCAGGGCTCTCACCAGGAACTTCTGCTGCGTAATGGGCAATATCGCGATTTGTGGGAATTCAGAGGGCGCACCGGAATTGTAAGTGAGGTCAGAAGGTGATCCGTTTTGAGACCAGCGTTTTTGGAAATGACCGGTGATGTGGATCAGCGGTTGTGAGGTAAGTATGAAAACCGTATGTTTGCTCCTAATACTGGCCTTTTCATCGAGCGCCATCATAAGCGCCCAAACCGGCGTTACGGTCAGCGGTTCGGTGGAAGATCAAACCGGAGCCGTGATCCCGGACGCGAGAGTTACGTTGATCAACAACGCCACAAATCAGGCCGTTGCAGTGCGGAGCAGTGGAGAGGGCAAGTTTGTGTTCACGAATGTAGCTCCCGGCAAATATCTTCTGAGGAGTGAGGCGGAGGGGTTCAAGCGTTTCGAAGCGCCAGTTTCGGTTGGAAACCAAACACTAAATAATGTTCGAACGACAATGCCGATCAGTGGCGCCGAAGAAGAAGTTGAAGTAAGCGCTTCAGGCTCACGTCCGGATGCACCGGAAAACAACGCCGACGCGCTCAACGTGAACTCTGACTTCCTTGCAGGACTCCCTTCTCAAAGCCAGGACATCCTCCCGGTTGTCAGCAATTTTCTTTCACCTGCAGCTCAGGGCGTTGAAGGCACCTCCATTGTCGTGGACGGAGTTGAGAGCAGCACGTTCAACGAGCCCACAGATGCAATCAAGAAAATTTATATAAACAGGGATCCGTACTCGGCAGAGTTCAGGCGCCCTGGTTCGGGAAGGCTTGACGTAACTACGCGCTATGGCTCGCGATCTTATTTTGAAGGCAAGCTGGCTTTTTACGCGCGTAATGACATTTTTGATGCCCAGAATGCATTTGCTGATGAAAAGCCGAACCTCAATCGACGCCTTTGGGAGGCGACCCTGGGTGGGCCGCTGCCCATCAGCCATGCCCGTTTTTTCGTGAGTGCCTCTCGTCTCTCAAATGACGAGGACGCAATTGTGAATGCCACGACGCCACAGGGCCAACTGATACAAAACGTTCCGACCGCGCAGACCACAAACAGCGTTATTGGCCGCGCGGACTTCAAGCCCGTCCCGGACGACACACTTACTCTCCTCTATAGCTTCCACAATAATCCGCGGGAAAACGAGGACGTCGGAGGTCTGCAGCTTCCGGAGCATGCTACGACGTCCGACAGCACACAGCACAAATTCAAGTTGTCATACACGACTGCCGGGTCGGCGACTTTCATGAATGTAGTGCGGTTCAGCTTTGAACGCGAGCACGAACGCCTGGGAAGTCTTGCATCAGCTCCCGAACTCGACGTAAGCGGCGCCTTCCTCGGAGGCCCCAATCAATCAGCATTTAAAGAAGACGGGACCAGGATGGAGATACAAGATGTAATCAACTATGTCCATGGAAGCCACACTCTGCGTGCAGGAGCGGCTTTTCTTCCAAAGTTCTTTACTGATACTGATTCCACCAATTTCGGCGGCATTTTCACGTTTCCTGATCTATCCGCCTTCAACGGCAATACACCCGTCTTGTTTCAGGCGGCAACTGGAAACCCCAACCTCTCTTTCACAAAGCACGAGGCGTATGGATTTATCCAGGACACAACCAATTTCCAGTCTCATGTCAGCCTGATGCTGGGACTGCGCTATGACTGGCAAGAACATCTGACCAACCATACGAACTTTGGTCCGCGCGTGGCTCTAGGCTACGCGCCGGGAGGCGGAAAAACAGTATTTCGCGCTGGCGCAGGGGTTTTTTACGATCGCCTTTCCGACCATGTAATGGAGCAAGTCAGCCTGCTGGACGGCGAGCAAGAAAAAGAATTTATCATTAGGCATCCATCCTTTCCTGTTGCTTCATTCAGTGGCGCCAAGCCGAGCGTCTGGCTGCTTGATCCAAATGCGCAATCACCGTATTTATTTCAGGCAAGCATGAGCGTAGAGCATCCAGTGTTCCGGACCTTGAGCGGCACACTCGAATACCGGTATCTGCGGGGTGTCCATCTGTTCCGCGCGCTCGACGTGAATGCTCCCCTGGCCGGCGTCAGACCTGATCCCAATTTCTTTCTGGAGAGGGTAGTGGAATCCACCGGACTGCTGCGAAGCAACGCGCTCATAGCGAGCCTGCAGGGCTGGATAGGGAAAGCGGTGAAATTCAAGGCGCAGTACACGTTCTCTCGCAGTGACGACAATACCGATGGGCCGTTGGCACTGCCCGCCGACAGCCGCAACCTGGGACCGGAGTGGGGGCGTTCTTCCTTCGACGTACAACACCGATTTGTGCTGGCCGGCACCTCTAACCTCCCCGCGGCATTCAAGCTGGGACTGATGCTGGTGGCGAATTCAGGAACACCTTTTAACATCACGACCGGTTCTGACGATAACGGTGACGGCGTGGCGAATGACCGCCCGCCGGGAGTTACACGCAACACGGGCCAGGGACCGGGTTTCCTGCAGACGGATTTGCGCGTGAGCAAAGTATTCAATTTCTACAAAGGACCGTTGAACAGCGATGGTGATGTGAGCGGCTTCACGAAAATGGAATTGACGTTCGACGCATTCAATTTGTTTAACCACACGAACCTGACGAACATCATCGGCGAAGTGTCGTCTCCGCGCTTTGGCCAGGCCACGAACGCTTTGCCGGCCAGGACCATTCAGATGTCTCTCCGGTTTAGTTTCAGGGAATCGAAGGAGTAGTGTTGATGAGCAAGCGCCCGCGGCTTCTTTTTTATTGCCAGCACTCATTGGGAATGGGGCATCTCATTCGCTCATTCGCGTTGGCGGAGGGCCTCGCAAATGATTTCGACGTTGTCTTTCTGAACGGCGGGCCACTGCCGGAAGGACAAAAGCCGCCTGAAGGAGTAGAGATCATCAACCTTCCGCCGCTGGGTTTCGATGCGGAAATGCAGCTCCTCAGCCGGGATGATCGGCATAGCGTCACTCAGGCGCAACGGCTTCGTCAAGAGATCATGCGCAAAGCTCTCTACTCGACCCGCCCTGAAATCCTCCTCATCGAACTCTTTCCATTTGGCAGGAAAAAGTTTGCCGGCGAGTTGATTGAGCTTCTTGAACAATCTCGCACTTTGAGCACACCCCCTCTGGCAGTCTGCAGTTTGCGGGATATTTTAGTGCAGCGCAATCAGCACCATGACGAACTTGCATGTCACCGGGCAAACCGCTATTTCCATGCTGTTCTTGTCCATTCTGACGCGCGCTTTGCGCAGCTCGAAGAGTCTTTTCATTCTCAATCGCCGCTCAAGATTCCTGTCCACTACACCGGCTTTGTGACCAGAAAGCGAGAAGAAGCTCCAGACCAGGAACTGCAACGTACAGGGCGTATCGTGGTCTCTGCCGGAGGGGGCCTGGTGGGTGAAGCCCTGCTGCGCACTGCGATTGAGGCTTACGAACTTCTGGCTGCTCCCGACAAACCGGAGATGCGGTTGATAGGCGGACCCTTCATACCAGAACAGTCATGGCACTTCCTGGTAGAACTTGCCGGAAAACAGCAGGGCATCTCGCTGGTCAGGTCTGTGCCGGACCTTGGGGCGGAATTGCGAACTGCCGCAGCGTCCATCAGCCAATGCGGCTACAACACGGCAATGGACATATTGCGCTCGCGTGTGCCTGCGCTGGTGGTGCCATTCAGTGGCGACAAACAAGATGAACAGATGAACCGGGCGCGCCGTCTGGAACGTCTGGGCGCGCTGCGAATACTCGAACAGGAACGTTGCAACGCGCAAGGGATGGCGCAAGAAATTGAGTCGCTTTTTCACTTCCGTCCCAACCCTGTTCAACTCGACATGAATGGCGTGACGAATACAGCTCAAGTGCTTAAAGACATGCTCCGGCAGAAGCAAGTACGTCCCGCAAAAGGATTAACAAACCAGCAAGACCGAAATCCGGCATGGCTGATTCCGGTACAGAATGTGCTTGATGGCCTTAGCGAGCCGGCCAGCGTGTTCTTCCGGGATGATGATTGTGGCTGGGCCGACGACCGACTGTTGTTGCTGCTGGAAATCTTTGCTGACTTCGATGTTCCCGTAGATCTTGCCGCCATACCTGCCGCTTTGAATTCCGCTCTCGCCCAGAAGCTCTCGCGACGCATGGCGGCCCATCCGGAACGCTTGCGCGTTCACCAACACGGCTTTGCACATTTGAACCACGAGCCCGCGGGCAAGAAATGTGAGTTCGGTCCAGCAAGAAGCTATGGATGCCA
>DATEJX010000152.1:0-6919 GCA_035277785.1 Candidatus Angelobacter sp.
GCCAGAGCTGGCGGCGAAGAGCAATTTCATTGTCCTCAATGGGCATGATCTCCAGGCTGCCCGTGCCTTCGGCATAGTAACTGTCCTGCTTGTAATCACCAATCCGCACAACCACGCGTACCAGCCGTCCGATATTAGACGTGTCACTGCGCAGCGCGCCCAGGCTGGCGTCGGCCACATAGTCCTGCAGATCCGTGACCTGATAATCAATGTAGTACGGACGCTGCATGTCGCCCAGCCGCAACTCCTGCTCTGAGCGTTTGAGTTCAGCCAGCATGGCCTTCAGCATGGGATCGCCGTGATCATCAGAGGAAATCGAAGATTTCTGCGGGGGCGCGGGACCGTCAGCAAGCGCCGCGAAAGGTGAACCAACCAGAAGAAGAAAAATAGTGAGAGCAAATCGGCGCATTAGCGGGCCTCCTGCGTAGTGCTGGTTGGTTGCGCGCTCGCCGTTTTATCGAATCCCGGCGGCGGCAGCACCGGAGGACGCTCATGTCCCTGCGCTACCTTCTGCACTTCAATTTCAGAAAACAGCATGGCCGGCGCGGCAGCGGCCACCGGCACAGAACCCGATTCCGCACCGCATTCGCCATTAAAGACCTCAGTCTTTTGTCCGGTGAGGATGATGCGATTTAACGCATTCAGTGGCGTGCCAATAATGTCAACACCGCGCACCAGTTGATCCGGACGCCCATCAGGAAAGACCTTCCACACCATCAACGGCATGATCTGGAATGCCTGCGGCATGTTGCGCATGGTCAACGTGAAGCCGCCGGCGATATCTTCAAAGTAGAGTCCATACGGCTTGTGAGCTTTCTTGATTTGCTCAATGAACCTTGCGCGTAGCTCAGAATCCGGCACAGACTTGGATGAGGTGACAATCAGGTTGCCCTGCCTGCCCACCGGCATCAATCCATCCTGTGCTCGACCGTGACCATTGGAATGCAAAAAGCCCTTCACCGGCATGCGCGACATCAGGAAGTCTTTGAGGATGCCGTTGGAGATCAGATCTACTTTTTCACTCTTCTGGCCTTCATCGTCATATGCGTAGTGGCCGCTCAACTCCACTCCGGCCAGGCTGGCCATCGTGGGATCGTCTTCCACGCTGAGGAACGGCGGCAGCACCCGCTGGTTGATCATCTTGGTGAAAGTCTGCCCTTCATTTTCACCACGCTGGCGCTGTCCTTCCAGACGGTGACCCACAACTTCATGGAAGAAGACCGCGGCTGCGCGCCCGGAGAGCAGCGCCGGACCGCTGAATGGCTCAACCACCGGAGCGGCTTTCAGTTGCCGGAGGTCCTGCGCAATCTTCTCGATTTTCGCAGTCATCACGTCGTCCGACGCAAGCTTGTCGAAGGAGGACGCGTCAAAGGTTTCTGAACGGGCCAGTTCCATTCCGTCATTCGCGCGTGTGCTGCCCATGGCCAGAAGCCGGATGAGCGGTTTGGAGGTCACGATCTTTGAGCCTTCACTGGAGAGGAAGTATTGTGTGGGATTATCCACCAGCAGCATGACCGTGGAGGTTTCAATTTCCGGGTATTTATTAAAGATGGCTGAGAGCCGCCGGACTTTTTCCTCCCACGTTTTCTGATCAAACTGTGGAGTCGTGCTCAGAGCACTGACGGAAACCTGCGATTTCTCTTCACTGAAATCGGGAGAAGCGTCTTCCTCCGCGGCCTTGACCTGGGTGTTGGTCTTTACTTCCAGGAAAGTCTGCGCGGCGCTCTTATATCCCCGGTCCGTAGCCAGCCAGAGAATCCGGGCAATGGCATCTGGTTTGTCATCCAGCGGCAGGGAAGTTGTAGTCGTGGCATTTAACCGGTTTTCTCCGTGGGTGTTGTCCAGTTGGCGGCTGCCTACCCGGACAGAAACATCGGCAGTCCGCTCGTGACGGTTCACGGTGGCCACCAGTGCGCCATTGCTGGCGATGATGAACTTGCCGGATTCTTCGTCAACAGAGTAGCTGATGAAATAAGGCGCTGGGTCCGCTTTGCTGAGCGACGTCATGGCCCGATCAAGTTCCTGCTGCATGGTTTTGAGCAGGACCGGATCAGCACTTGTCGCGGAATTGGACTGCGCATGGACATACGTGCCCGTAAGGCCAAGAATAAGCCAGATGAAAAAAGGCCTGATTGATTGCATGGTAAGGAAAGTGTACCCGAATTCTCCTGAGCGGTGACGTTACCTTAGGCAGTCTTACTTTTACCGCAACGGGCGCTAAGGACGCGAAGGAAAGGTATTGTTGAGGCCATTTACCACGCGTTTTATCCCGTGGCGAAGGTGCACTTCATTGAAATTAATCAGGATACCGAGCTTCTTCCCGCTGATCTTTAGATAAGATAAAAGTTGCGCCTGGTGTATCGCCGCAAGTGAATCTACTGATTTCACCTCAATCACAACCAAATCTTCCACTAGCAGGTCCAGCCGATACCCCACGTCGAGTTTGACCTCTTTATACGCGAGCGGTACCGGTACCTGCGTGTGCACTTGCAGCCCGATTTGGCGCAATTCATAGGCAAGGCAAGCTTCGTACGCACTCTCGAGCAGTCCGGGACCGATTGCTGAGTGGACGATAAATGCGGCGTCGAGAATGAGTTTGCTTAGCTCATCTTCATTCTTTGCGACCTTTGCGCCCGTTGCGGTGAAAGCCATTTTCGCTATTCTCCAGCTGACTGCGCCTTACCTGGCCTCCATCGCAGCACCGGCTTGCGGGCTGCCGCAGTTTCGTCCAGCCGGGAAACGCGCGTGGTGTGGGGCGCGTTTTTGACCAGTTCAGGGTCCTCTACGGCTTCGCGGGCAATTGCCTTCATGGCGTCAATGAAAAGATTGAGTTCTTCAAGAGATTCGCTTTCCGTGGGCTCAATCATCAGCGCGCCCGGTACCACCAGCGGAAAAGAGACGGTATAAGGATGGAAGCCGTAGTCAATCAGCCGCTTGGCAATATCTCCGGTCTTTACGCCTTTTAGTGACTGCTGGCGGTCGCTGAAGACAGCTTCATGCATGGACGCGCTCTTGTAGGGCAGTTCGTACTCGCCTTCGAGTTTCTTGCGGAGATAGTTTGCGTTCAGGACGGCGTCTTCCGTCGTCTGCCGCAGACCGTCAGGCCCATTGGCCATGATGTATGCCAGCGCGCGAACGTGCATACCGAAGTTGCCGTAAAACATGCGTACGCGCCCAACAGATTTCGGACGATCATAGTCAAAGCCGAGCGAACCGTCTGGCTTTTCCACAACGATCGGTTTGGGGAGAAGTGGCTCCAATTCTTTCTTGCATGCCACCGGCCCTGAGCCGGGACCGCCGCCGCCATGCGGGGTAGAAAACGTTTTGTGCAGATTCAGGTGCATCACGTCCACGCCAAAGTCGCCGGGGCGGGTTTTTCCCACCAAGGCATTCATGTTGGCGCCGTCCATGTAGAGCAGGCCGCCTTTTTGATGCAGGATGTCAGCGATCTTGTGGATCTCCTGCTCAAAGATGCCCAGTGTGTTTGGGTTGGTCAGCATCAATCCGGCTACATCGTCGTTCATCTGCGCTTCCAGCGCGCCAATGTCGACCATGCCTTGCGAATTCGACTTCAGGTTCTCCACGGCGTATCCGCAGATGGCTGCCGTAGCCGGATTGGTGCCGTGGGCCGAGTCCGGAATCAGGATCTTCTTGCGTGGATTGCCTCTTTCTTTCAAACAGGCATGGATCAGCAGGATGCCTGTCATCTCGCCATGCGCACCGGCGGCAGGCTGCAGAGTGATGGCATCCATGCCGGTAATATCCAGCAGGCAATCAGCCAGCGTCTTCATAATGCGCAGCCCGCCCTGCGAGATCCGCTCCTGCTGGTAAGGATGCGCTTCCGCCAGACCATAGAGCCGCGCCACAACCTCGTTTACGCGGGCGTTGTATTTCATGGTGCACGAGCCCAGCGGATACATGCCCAGATCTATGGCATAGTTCCAGGTTGACATGCGGGTGAAATGGCGAATGATTTCCATTTCGCTCACTTCCGGCATGTCGCCCAGGTTTTCTCGCGCACATTCGCCGAGTGCCTTTCTTGGGTCCACCTCCGGTACGTCAAGCGGCGGCAGACGATAGCCTTTTTTACCTGGGGACGAGCGTTCAAAGATCAGCGCCTCATTCTGGTTAACGTGCCGGGTGGCCTTCTTGATGTCCTGATCGCTCACTGGCCCACCACCCTCACCGCTGCATCAATCTGCTCCTTGCTGTTCATCTCCGTGCAGCACCATAGAGCGGCATTGCCCAACTCCGGATAAAACTTGCGCAAGGTGAAACCTCCAATCATCTTCTTTTGCAGCATGCGCTCATTGATCACGTGCGGATCTTCACTAGTCTGGACTACAAATTCATTAAACCTGGGCGCGCCCTGGAACAGGATTTTGCCCTTCTTGCCCAGTTCACCAGCGGCATATGCGGCCTTGGCCAGATTTTGCATTGCCAGCTCTTTCAAGCCTTCGCGGCCGTACACGGTCATATAAATGGTGGCCATGGTGGCGATCAGCGCCTGATTTGTGCAGATGTTGGACGTGGCTTTTTCGCGCCGGATGTGCTGTTCGCGGGTGGAGAGCGTCAGCACGAATCCGCGTTTGCCATTCTTATCGCGAGCTTCACCCACAAGGCGTCCGGGGATTTGCCGGACGAACTTCTCTTTTGTCGCCAGCACGCCGGCGTACGGTCCACCGAAGCCCAGCGGCACGCCAAAGGATTGCGATTCCATGGAAACGATGTCAGCCTCAACCGGAGGCTTCACGATTCCAAGCGACAACGCCTCTGCAATCGAGACCGCCAGCAGCGCTCCTTTCTTGTGCGCGAGTTCTGCGATTGCTGCCACATCTTCAATGGTGCCGAAGAAATTCGGTGACTGGATCAGAACGCAGGCTGTCTCATTCGTGATCTGTTTTTCCAGGCTCGCCATATCAACGCGCCCGTTTTCCAGGTACCCGCACTCAGTCATCGGCACGCCCTGGTGCTGGATGTACGTGTGGATCACTTCCCGATACTCAGGATGGACAGTGCGTGCAACCACTGCCGCTTTGCGTCCGGTGATGCGCGCAGCCATGAGCAAAGCTTCGGCCGCGCCGGTCGAGCCGTCATACATGGAGGCGTTCGCCACTTCCATGCCTGTCAGTTCGCAGATCATGGTCTGGAACTCAAAGATAGCTTGCAGGGTCCCCTGGGCAATCTCCGGCTGGTAGGGTGTATACGCAGTAAAGAACTCGCCGCGCGAAATCAGCGAATCGATGACCACAGGACGATAGTGGTGATACGCGCCTGCGCCCAGAAAAACAGCATAGCCAGCGGCATTGGTTTCCGCGCAGTGGCGGAAGTAATCGATGATCTCGGATTCGGCCATCTGGCGCGGGACTTTGAGATCACGGTTGAGACGGTATTCCGCGGGAATGGGCGCAAACAAGTCATCGATTGACTTGCAGCCGATCTCGCGCAGCATCTGCTGGCGGTCAGCAGGAGATTTAGGAAGATAGCGCATGATGATTTGGTAATTGGGTAATTTGGTAATTGAATAATTTGGCAAGTGCGCAGGGGCATACACTCGCGGTGCACTCGACTGCCCCGCCTTATTCAGTTACCAAATTACTTAATTACAAAATGGAGTGCCTACTTTTCTTCCGCAATGTACGTCTCGTACTCCTCAGCGGACATCAGAGACTTCAGGTCGTCCGGGTGAGTCAGCTCAATCTTTACCATCCAGGCTCTGTGCGCATCTTTATTAATCTGCTCGGGCGACTGGTTCAAGGACTCATTGATTTCCACCACCCTTCCGGCCACCGGCGCATAGAGTTCGGAAACAGCTTTTACTGATTCCACAGTGCCAAAGGTCTTTCCCGCGTCCAGATTGCCGCCCACCTTTGGCAGTTCAACAAAAACAATGTCACCCAGCGATTCCTGCGCGTGGTCAGTAATGCCAACCAGTCCCGTGTTGCCGCTTACCTGGATCCACTCGTGTTCCCTGGTGTACCTGTAGTCCTTGGGATATGCCATTCTCTCTGCCCTCTGTCCTTCTTCTGGCGTCGTTATGCTTTCTTTGGCCGTTTATAAAACGGAGTCGGCACTACTTTGCACTTCACCTTCTGTCCGCGGATCTCAACAAAAAGTTCGTGGCCTAACTCGGAGTGCGGTGGCGGCACATAAGCCAGAGCGATGTTCTTTTTAAGGAACGGCGCGTAGGATCCGCTGGTGACGTAGCCGAGTTCCTTACCGGCCTCGTCCAGCACTCTGTAGCCATCGCGCGGGATGCCGCGATCCATCGCCTCCAGTCCGATCAGCGTGCGTGTCAGGCCCGCAGCTTTGGCCTTTTCCAGCGCTGCGCGTCCGATGAAATCTTCCTTTTCCATCTTGCAGAAGCGGTCCAGTCCGGCTTCCCAGACGTTGATGGTGTCAGAGATCTCGTGACCGTAAAGCGCCATGCGTCCTTCCAGACGCAGCGTGTTGCGCGCGCCCAATCCGCAGGGAACAAGTCCGAATTCCTTACCCGCTTCAGTCACCTCGTTCCAGACGCGCTCGCTCGTGGCCACGTCAGAAGGGACGTAGATCTCAAATCCGTCTTCGGCGGTATAGCCGGTGCGCGCAACCATGGTATTCGGCAGCCCGCAGACGGTTCCATGCTTGAACCAGTAATTCTTGATCTCTGCGAGATTCACGTCTGTGAGTTTCTGCAGCGTAGCTTCTGCTTTTGGTCCCTGGATGGCGATCTGCGTGTAGTAGTCGCCGACATCATCGGCGTGGCAGTGAAAGCGGCCCACATTCTTCTTGACCCAGCCATAGTCTTTCTCTCGTGTGCCCGCATTAATCACCAGCAGGTAGTCATTGTTGCCCAGCTTATGAACAATCACGTCGTCCACGAACGTGCCTTCGGGATAGAGCAGAGCCGAATAATGAGCCTGGCCTTCCTGCAGCC
>DATEJX010000153.1:0-3742 GCA_035277785.1 Candidatus Angelobacter sp.
ACGATTGTCGCGCTCTCTGCCATCCTGCTCAAGGTGGTGCTGGGGCCGGATGTGATTGGCCCCTTCCTCACGGCCACCGTCATTGATAAATACCTGGCATTCGGAGAGAGCAGGCACTGGTTTATTGACCGTTGGCTCAGCGCGAATCCGTGGATCGGCGTGGGCCAGATTGCGGGAATCTATCTCTGTTCCCTGCTCTTCAATTTTGTCCTGGAGTTTCTGCAGACCTACCTGATGCAGTGGACCGGACAAATGGTGATGTTCGACCTGCGCAGCCATATCTTTCGCCATCTGCAGCAGATGCACGTTGGCTTCTTTGACAAGAATCCCGTGGGCCGGCTGGTTACGCGCGTCACAACGGATGTGGACGCCCTGAATGAAATGTTCACCGCCGGTGTGGTATCCATCTTTGAGGACGTGTTCGTTCTCGGCGGGATCATGTTCGTCATGCTGCGGATGAACTGGTGGCTGGCGCTGATCACATTTGCCGTGCTGCCGCTGATCTTCTGGGTGACCATGAAGTTCCGAAAGTCGGTGCGTGAATCCTACCGGCGCATCCGCGTGGCCATTGCCCGGATCAATGCCTATCTCCAAGAGCACGTCACCGGCATGGTGGTGCTACAACTCTTTAATCGCGAGCGGCGCGCGTACAAGAAATTCGACCGCATCAATGCGCAGCACATGGAGGCGTTCAAGGACGCCATCTGGGCTTACGCCATCTACTATCCCGTGGTGGAATTGCTTTCCACCATTGCCATTGCTTCTGCCTTGTGGTTTGGCGGACTGAAGGTATTCGTTGGGGCAGTTACACTGGGCACGATTACGGCGTTCATCCAATACGCGCAGCGGTTCTTCCGGCCTATTCAGGACCTGAGCGAAAAATACAACATTCTGCAATCAGCCATGGCGTCGGCGGAGCGGGTGTTCAAGCTGCTGGATACGCCGGTGGAGATTCTCTCTCCTGAGCTGCCGGTAAAGGCCGAAGGCAAGGGCCGCATTGAGTTTGATCATGTATGGTTTGCCTACCGGCAGATTGAAGCGGAAGAGACAAGCGGAAGCGGGCTGAAGCCCATGGCAGTGGAGCAGAACGGTCATCCGCATGACGATGGTTCCGGGTTTGACTGGGTGCTGCGTGACGTGTCTTTCGCCATCGAACCCGGAGAGAGCGTTGCCATCGTGGGCCACACAGGCGCAGGAAAGACCACGATCATCTCGCTGCTGATGCGCTTTTACGACATACAGAAGGGCTCGATCCGGATTGATGGTGTGGACATCAAGCGAATGGACCTGGCTGACCTGCGGCGGAGGTTTGGAGTGGTACTGCAAGATCCATTCCTGTTCAGCGGCACCATTGAAAACAATATCCGGCTGGGATCGAAGTGGGTGACCGACAAGCAGGTGGAAACCGCGGCGGAGAATGTAAATGTGGCGGACTTCATCCGCACGCTGCCAAACAAGTTCAAGGAGCCGGTGCTGGAGCGCGGCAGCACGCTGAGCACGGGGCAGAAGCAGCTCATCTCGTTTGCTCGCGCGCTGGCGCATGATCCGAAGATTCTGGTGCTGGATGAAGCGACTTCAAGCGTCGATACAGAGACGGAGCTGCGGGTCCGCGAGGCGCTCACGCGCATGGTGGAAGGCCGCACATCGGTCATCATCGCGCACCGTCTGTCGACCATTCAGCGGGCGGATAAGATCATTGTGATGCATAAAGGAAAGGTGCGCGAGATCGGGAGCCACCAGGAGCTGTTGGCCCAACGCGGCATCTACTGGAAACTTTACCAACTCCAGTACAAAGACCAGGAACTGGGCGTGGGCGAGCCGCAGGTCAGTGCGGACGACTGAAGCCATTTGGTAATTGGGTAAATTGGTAATTTGGTAATTTGGAATGTCCGAGCCTTGCCGGTACTTTTCGGCATCTTGATCGCAGCGGCTCTTTTTGTGCTGACTTTCTGGGCGGTTGGCAGGTTCATGCCGGGCTTCCTTGCCTTTAGCGAATCCCATTGGAGTCGGTTGTTTCCGATATTCGCAGTTCTTGTGATTGCTCTCAGCACAGTCCTGCAACATAGGCGTAGGCGCCAAACTCGCGGTATGTGATTTCGGTGGCTTAGGCTGGCACAATGATGTCAAGAAGGTTCTACTGGAAAGCTCCTAGCCATCCCCCAAATTACTTTCACAAAAAGGAACTTACCTTTGCGTAACTCTTGCTAGTATTCCAGCAGCACTCGTCAAAAATTCATCTTCTGACCGGCCGGAACAGAGTTGAAGCGGCCCGGTGCGGGTGTGTGGAGTCATGGACTACGACGTTGCCGGGAACCGAAGCACCACGCGCCGACTGCTGAGTCTGGCGCGGCCTTACTGGACGCACCTTACGGGCATCTTCGTTCTCAGCGCCATCGGCGCGCCCATCGGGCTGCTGCTGGCCTTCCCACTGAAGATCGCTGTGGACAACGTCATCGGCAGGCAGCCGCTGCCGCACGCACTCCAGATGCTTCTGCCATCATGGGCCTATAACTCTCGGGCTGCCAACCTGGGGCTGGCGGTTGGACTGCTTCTTGTTCTGACGCTCATCACCAATCTGCAGGCGTTTGCGGCGTGGCTCTTGCAGACCTACACCGGGGAAAAGCTGGTACTCGACTTCCGCACGCAGATCTTCTGGCATGTGCAGCGCATGGACCTGATGTTCCATGACCGTCGCGGCACAAACGAAGTTGCATACCGCATTCAGAATGACGCGCCGGCAATACAGTACGTTTTCATCCAGGGCGTAATGCCCCTGGTCACCTCCCTGCTGAGCTTCCTGACGCTGCTGTACGTCACCATCCGCATTGACTGGGTGCTGGCGATGATTGCAATTTCCGTGGCGCCAGTGCTTTTTTATCTGACGCGCAAATCGAGCCGCCGCGCGCGCAAGGGCTGGGATGGCATTAAGAAGCTGGACAGCTCAGCCATGCTGGTGATGTACGAGGCGCTTTCTTCTATCCGCGTAGTAAAGGCATTTGGGCAGGAGCAGTTTGAAGACCACAGGTTCAAGTTGCGCTCGCGCCATCGCATGGAAGAACAGGTCAAGGTTGCGTCGATGCAGGCCGGCTTCCACGTGCTGATCACGACTACCATTGCGATTGGTTCAGCCGTGGCGATGTGGGTGGGCGTGCGTCATGTGCAGTCGGGCGTGCTCACGCTGGGCGAACTGCTGCTGGTGATGGCCTACATGACGCAGCTTTATGATCCCCTGCGCACCATCAGCGGCAAGCTGCCGGAGTTGCAGGGCTGGATGGTGAGCATTCATCGCGCGCTGGCGCTGATGGATGAAGCGCCGGAAGTTGCAGAACCACAGAATGCGGCGCCGCTGGAGCGGGCGGCGGGCAATGTTACCTTCCACAACGTCATCTTCGAATACCCCACTTCAGGCCGGGCGCTTGACCAGGTTTCATTCCAGATCGCAGCGGGAACGCGTGTGGGCGTGATTGGCCCGAGCGGATCCGGGAAAAGCACTCTGGTGAACCTGCTGACGCGATTTTACGATCCCGTTTCCGGCGACATCACGCTGGACGGCTGCGATCTGCGCCGATACAGATTGGTGGACCTGCGGCGGCAGTTTTCGATCATTCTGCAGGAGCCGGTGGTTTTTTCGGCCACGGTTGCGGAGAACATCGCTTACGGACGGCCGGATGCAAGCCGGGAAGAAATCATGCAAGCCGCAAAGGCAGCCCGGGCGCACGAATTTATCTCTTCCCTTCCGGAC
>DATEJX010000154.1:0-36341 GCA_035277785.1 Candidatus Angelobacter sp.
CTTGGCGGCTGCCTCACAAGCATCAAGAATGATGCCTCCTATGCCCTGCCTCGCCCATTCAGGATGGACAAAAAAGGCGCGAATCTTCGCTGCTTCGCTGTGCGGATCAAGCAGACTGTCTTCCCGGCCACGCCACACATCCCCGCCAAAGAGCGTCCTGCGCTTGCTCCAGCCGCCACAACCGACTATGAGAACATTTGCAGCCTCCACCGCGAAGTATGTTCCGTCCGCGATCAATTGGCTGTCGACTCCGTACACGGTCTCGAGTGCCGCCTCCAGTTGTTCCCGGGAGTAGTCGCTTGCCTGCAGCCCGCGAACCGATGCAGCAATCAATTCTCGCAGCACGGGAACGTCAGCGGGTGTAGCAACCCGTACATGGAACTCGCCGGTCATAGCTGAGTTCAATTTTATGCAAAAGAGCTCCATGGCAAAGAGGCCGGCTGTCGTCTGGCAATTTGTACAGTTTTGCGCCGTGTCTATTTACCAGCAGGGTACCAAGCCTTTCGTAACCCTGCCTAAGCTGCTACTCTGAAGCTGCTCTGGAGCTCGCGCCACGTAAATTTGGGCGACCCACTGGTTACAAGCAGACCTCCTTTACTCGCATCCCAGGTCCTGGCCGAACTGGGGCCGGTGCTGACGGGCGAGCGCGACCTGGCGCACACTGCCTCGGCGGCACTGGAGATCGTGATGGCGGCGGTACGCGCCGCTTCAGGCGCGATTTTTCGATTCCAGGAAAAGCCGGCCATGCTCAGCTCGATTGCCGCATCGGGCTTTGTGGTTTTCCCGCAAACGGCTGTGTTTCCCCTGCAACCCAAGCATGTTCATGCCCTGACCACCGTGCCCTCACCGCAGCGAATCGTGCGTGAGCGGAGTGATATCTTTCTGAGCTCGGCCGGAAATATTTCCAGTGTGTGGTTTCGTGCGATTGCAGCGCTACGAGTGCGCGGCAAGTTGATAGGCGCGCTGATGCTGGGCGAGCGCGAAGGCGGTACGGAGTACACTCCGGAAACATTGAAGCAGCTTGGCGATCTGGCGCCGTTCATCGCACTGGCGATTTATAACCACCAGCTCATGATGTCACTGGAGGAGCGCACGGCGGAGAACCTGAAGCTGATAGCCTCCGTCCATTCCTTCTGGGACGATGCCCTGGCCGCCTTCGCTGCCACCATTGACGTGAAATCAAAAGAGATGCAGGGCCATTCCTTGCGCGTGGGTCGATATGCGTCTGGCATCGCTGAGGCGCTGGGCATGAACTCAAGCGAGGTTGGCGAGATGCGCGCTGCCGGTTACCTGCACGACATCGGCAAAGTGACTGTCGATAAGTACATCTTCGCCAAGCCTGGAGCGCTGGAGCCCGTCGAATTCCAGGAGATGGCCGATCATACTGTGCTGGGGCATCGCATCGTCTCCACAGTGCAGTTCCCGTGGCCAAACATTCCTGAGGTAGTTCGTTCACACCATGAACGAGCAGACGGCTCAGGCTACCCGGACAAGCTGCACAATGAAGATGTTTCCATGCCGGTGCGCATCGTCGCTGTTGCGGATACGTTTGACGCCATGCTGAGCGAGCGCCCCTATCGCAAAGGCATGACGCTGGGAGAGGCTGCCGCACAACTAAGCTG
The DNA here is from genome assembly GCA_035277785.1 of Candidatus Angelobacter sp. Lineage (GTDB taxonomy): Bacteria > Acidobacteriota > Terriglobia > Terriglobales > Acidobacteriaceae > Angelobacter. Next base: position 1,623 of record DATEJX010000154.1, read on the forward strand.
GCTGGCTCCGGCAAAACTGGATGCTGATGTGGTCCATGCGTTGCTTGTGCAGCTGCGCCGTGATGCGGTGGCCATGATGTCGCCTCCGCGCCCGTGGGCGCCGCAACCGGAACGCGGGCGCAAGCCGTTTCTCGATGCCACCCATCGCTGCAATATTTCGCCTACGGACATCGACCACTTTGTTTCTGACCTGAACCACAGGACCCATCGCGGCAAAGCCACCCTCACGTAATCTTTTTACGGCCACAACTTTTACCTGGTGTTGGGTTATTGTTCTCTGAACCTGAGAGCACCTGGAGCGTTTATGCCCGCCACTCGTAGAGCATTGGCACTACTGGGCCCGCTGTTCCTCACATTCGCTGTTCTCCCCGCCGCCAAAGATAAGGCCAAACCGGCGCAAATGCCGCAAGACAAGCAGATTGTCCATGCACTGAACCGCTTTACCTTCGGTATTCGGCCCGGCGATGTGGAGCAGGTTCGGGCCATGGGTCTGGACAAGTGGTTTGAAGAGCAGCTTCATCCCGACAAGATCAATGACAACGCTCTGGAAGCCAGGCTTGCGCCATTGCGCACCATCAGGATGAGTTCGCGTGAGATGGTCGAAAACTTCCCGCCGGGGCAGGTACTAAAAGCGGTTGAGAATGGCAGGCGCTCCATGCCGCGTGATCCTGCAGAGCGCGCGATTTACGAATCACGCCTCGCCGCCATTGAAGCTCGGCAGCAGAAGAAACAGGATTCGTCCACGGACGGCAAGGAGATGAAACCCGCGGAAAAAGAGGATCCGTCGGCCAATTCGAAATTCGGCGCCAATGACAGGCAAACGGTACCAGACCAAGCCAATCAAGAACAGAAGAATGAGGAAGAGACGATGTACGCCGATCTGGGTACGGGCAAGACAAAGAAGCCCGCCGAGGGCGAACCGTCCAGCGAACCTATATCCGTGACAAACGACGATTCACTTCTGCAGCTCACGGCAGAAGATCGCTACAACAAGATCCTTAAAATGAACCAGGACGAGTTGCTCGACCTGGCTCGCAATTATCGTGGTCCACGTTTATTCAGGCTGACGGACGGGATGAAACCGGAGCAGCAGGAAACAGTGGAAGCCATTGTCAATCCCAATCTGGTGGTTGTGGGAGAGGTCTCGCAGGCCAAGCTGCTCCGCGCCATCTACAGCGAGCGCCAGCTTGACGAGGTGATGACCGACTTCTGGTACAACCACTTCAATGTCTTTGTCGGCAAGGGGCTGGACCGTTATATGGTGGCCAGCTACGAGCGAGATGTGATCCGTCCGCACGCGCTGGGCAAGTTCAAGGACTTGCTGGTAGCGACAGCCAAAAGTCCGGCGATGCTTTTCTATCTTGATAACTGGCAGAGTGTGGGGCCGCATTCTGAACTGGCTCTTTATGGTCCGGGTGGCAAGCCGCACGTGGGTGGACGCCGCTATGCGCGTTTCCCACGCCAGCGTCCCCAGGCTAAGAAACTGCCTACCGGCCTGAATGAAAATTACGCGCGCGAGATCATGGAGCTGCACACTTTGGGCGTTGACGGCGGCTACACGCAGAAAGACGTAACGGAACTGGCCAAGGTTCTGACCGGTTGGGGAATTGAGAAGCCGCAGCAGGGTGGCGAGTTCCGCTTCCGCGAGATTGCTCACGAGCCCGGGACAAAGTACGTGCTCGGCCACAAGATTGACGAGCACGGACAAGCCGAAGGCATGGCAGCGCTCGACATTCTGGCGCACCATCCGTCCACGGCAAAGTTCATCTCGCGCAAACTGGCCATGCGATTTGTTTCTGACAATCCACCGCAGAGCCTTGTAGACCGTATGGCAGACACCTTCCTCAGGAAGGACGGGGACATTCGCGAAGTGCTGCGCACCATGTTCAAGTCACCTGAATTCTGGTCTGCTGACGCTTATCGCGCCAAGGTGAAAACGCCGCTGGAATTTGTGGCGTCAGCAGCGCGCGTATCAGGAGTGGACGTGCGGAACGCGCTGCCGCTGGTGCAATTCCTGAACCGCATGGGCATGCCGCTCTATGGCATGCAGCCACCCACCGGCTACTCCATGAAAGCTGACGCGTGGGTAAATTCATCAGCCTTGCTGAATCGCATGAACTTTGCTCTGGCGCTTTGTTCGGGAAGGCTGCCAGGAATGTCACTGGACCAGCAAGCTTTATTGCGCGGCGCTGAACCGGCGGACGGCCCGCAAACGCTGGCTTTGCTTGAAAAAGACATTCTGGCTGGTGACGTTTCCGCGCAGACGCACGCTGTGATGCTCAAACAATTGAATGATCCGCAAGTGACGGAACGCAAGTTTGACGATCCCAAGAGGCCGCCGAATGTGGGCGCAATTGCCGGACTGATTATCGGGTCACCGGAGTTTCAGAGAAGGTGAGTGCTGCGCTTCATCGCGCGCAAGAGAGGCAGACGCAATCGATGTCGATCACTCGCAGAGTATTTCTTAAGAATGGCGCGCTGGCAATTGTAGGGACGAGCATTGTACCCAGCTTTCTTGCCCGCGCAGTCTACGCAGCGGACGCGGCAGCAGGGGCCGGCAACAAACGGCTGATTGTGCTTTTCCAGCGCGGCGCAGCAGATGGGCTGAACATTGTGGTACCGCACGGCGAGCAGGGGTACTACGCCATGCGTCCGAGCATCGCCATTCCGCGTCCACGCAACGGAGCTCAATCTGTTATCGATCTCGACGGCTTCTTTGGCCTGCATCCTTCCATGACGGCATTCAAGCCGCTCTGGGACCAGAAGCATCTGGCCATTGTGCATGCTGCGGGTTCGCCGGACAACACACGCTCGCACTTCGATGCGCAGGACTACATGGAATCGGGAACGCCCGGCGTGAAGTCAACCGAAGATGGATGGCTCAATCGCGCACTTACGGGAGTCAAAGATGCAAACGGCTCGCCCTTCCGGGCTGTGGCCATGGGCGGAGCGCTGCCGCGTACGCTTGCCGGTCCGGTCCCCGCTGTGGCCATGAGTGACATTCGCAGCTTCGGCGTGGGCGGCCGGGGGCCCGGTGCAGAGGTGGCAAGCAATACTTTTGAAGCCATGTACGAGCAGTCGGTCGACACCGTTCTGCACGGAACAGGCGGGGAAACGTTTGAGGCAGTGAAGATGTTGCGCGCCGCCGATCCGGAGAAGTACACGCCTGCCTCAGGAGCCAACTATCCCCGAGGACGCTTTGGCGACAGCCTTCGCCAAGTGGCCCAACTGGTGAAAGCCAATCTGGGAGTGCAGGTGGCGTTTGCCGATATCGGCGGGTGGGACCATCACGTCAATGAGGGCAGCGTGCAGGGGCAGATTGCTAATATCACACGCGAGTTCTCGCAGAGCATAGCGGCGTTCTGGACTGATCTGGGCGATCTCGGCGAGGAGACCGTAATAGTGACCATGTCAGAGTTTGGCCGCACGGCTCGAGAGAACGGTAATCGCGGGACAGACCACGGGCATGCGAACGTCATGTTTGTTCTGGGCGGACCGGTGAAGGGCGGCAAGGTCTATGGCCGGTGGCCGGGACTTGCTCCGGAACAGCTTTATGAAGGGCGCGACTTGGCGTTAACTACGGACTTCCGCCAGGTGCTGGGCGAAGCCGTGAGCAGGCACCTGGGAAATGAGAATTTGGAAAGAGTATTTCCGGGGTTTGAGAACCGCGGATTTTTGAAGTTCCTGGGATGAGATCCAGGTTGGTTTTGAAATCCCGGACGTAGTGAGGGATCACCACTGTATCCAAACATTTCGGGCTGACACGTTAGACGCCGACTGCACTGAGGATCATAGGGATCCCTCGCTTCGCTCGGGACTTCGGAGGTAAGCCCCTGCTTCCGAGTTAAACGCCACTAAATGTTTTGTTTCTTCTCCACCTTAGCCCATGTATCCTTCAGCGCCACTGTACGGTTAAAGACCAGCTTCTCCGGCGTTGAGTCCAGATCCACGCAAAAGTATCCCAGGCGCTCATACTGGAAGCGATCACCGGGCTTTGCCTGTTTCAGAGAAGGCTCCAGCTTCGCTTGTGGCACAATCTCGAGAGAATTGGGATTGAGATTGGCGGTGAAGTCTTTTCCTTCCGGAACATCGCCGGGATCAGGGTTGGAAAATAAGTTGTCGTAGAGTCGTACTTCGGCGTCGATGGCGTGCGCTGCTGAGACCCAGTGAATGGTGGATTTCACTTTCCGACCATCTGGAGCGTTGCCACCACGGGTTGCCGGATCATACGTCGCATGGACTTCCACCACTTCGCCCTGCGCATTCTTCACCACGCTTTGCGCAGTGATGAAGTAGCCATAGCGCAGGCGCACCTCTTTTCCCGGCGACAGGCGGAAGTAGCCTTTGGGCGGCACCTCGCGGAAATCATCCTGCTCGATGTAAAGCACGCGGCTGAACGGCACTTTGCGCGTCCCGGCGCTTGCGTCTTCAGGATTGTTAATTGCGTCCATCTCTTCCGTCTGGTTTTCAGGGTAATTGTCAATGACCACTCTAAGCGGCTTGAGCACGGCCATCACCCGCAGCGCGCGCTTATTGAGATCGTCGCGGACAAAATGTTCCAGCATGGCCAACTCAATGGTGCCCTGGGTCTTGCTGACGCCGATGTTGGCGACGAATGTGCGAATGGCTTCAGAGGTATAACCGCGCCGGCGAATTCCCGAGATGGTAGGCATGCGCGGATCGTTCCAGCCGCGCACGCGGCCTTCTCGCACCAGTTGCAGCAACTTGCGCTTGCTCAGCAGCGTATAGGTGAGGTTCAGGCGATCAAACTCAAACTGCTGCGAAGGGAATATGCCCAGCTCTTTGATGAACCAGTTGTAGAGAGGGCGATGGTCCTCAAACTCCAGTGTGCACATGGAGTGGGTGATCTTTTCCAGCGAATCTGACTGGCCGTGCGCGTAATCGTAGAGCGGATAGATGCACCACTTGTCGCCGGTGCGATGGTGCGGCCTGCGCAGGATGCGGTACATGACAGGATCGCGCATGTTGAGATTGGGCGACGCCATATCAATTTTTGCCCGCAGGCAGCGTGAGCCGTCGGGAAACTCACCGGCCTTCATGCGCTGAAACAAGTCCAGATTTTCTTCCACGGTACGATTGCGGTGCGGACTTTCCCTGCCCGGTTCGGTGAGCGTGCCACGATATTGCCGGATTTCGTCAGCGCTCAGATCGTCCACATAAGCTTTGCCCGCTTTGATCAATTGCACAGCCCATTCATAGAGCTGATCGAAATAATCGGAAGCATAGAGCAGATTTTCCCATTGGAAGCCAAGCCAGCGCACATCTTCCTGGATGGACTCGACGTATTCGGTTTCTTCCTTCTCCGGATTCGTGTCGTCAAAACGGAGATTGGTGCCACCGCCGAACTCGTCCGCCAGACCAAAATCAAGGCAGATGGCTTTGGCATGTCCAATGTGCAGATAGCCGTTGGGTTCGGGAGGGAAGCGGGTCCAGATCCGCCCCTCATGCTTGCCGGCCTTGAGGTCTGCAATCATCTGGTCGCGGATGAAGTTGGATTGCGTGGGGACGGAGGGAGCGGCTTCCGGATTGAGTTTTGATGTGCTCATGAGCGCGAATTATTTATCTTAAACTGCGCGCTGGAAGCGGGCAAAACGGCTTGCGGCGGAGGCGCTGAGAGCGTTATCGATCAGTCTGGCGAGGAACGGGTCTAAGCAACGAGTGCGGTTTTAGTTTGCACGATGCAGTTTTTTGGCGATTGATATGGTAATGATCTCAAGCTGCTGGAGGATGTGTTCGTCCAGACCCAGATTGGCAGCGCGAATGGCGCTCATTGGGTCCTTGGCAAACCATTGAGTATTACGTTCCGAGGTTTGAATCCAGTCGATCAATTGCTGTTCCTTGCGAGCCAGCTGCTGCAAAAGGCCTTCAATATTTTCGCGCGACATCTCAGGCACGGGGGCCTGGCACTGATGCAGGCGTTCCATCAGCTCAATAATTTTTTCTGTGGGACTGCTGGCGATAAACAAGCCGCAATCAGAGCAGTACGACTCGATAAGCCGTGATGTTGTGCTGCTGACGCGCCGGAATGAAGGAGCAGAGGAAGACATCGTCTGAGTGTCAACAGAACAGCAGGAACACTCTAGAGCAAAACACACGCCTGCGCGAGGAAAAAGCGACTTCAATCACATTAAAAAGGCTAATCTCAAAAATCAGGTGGGAATGCAGCTCCTCTTGAAGCAGGCCACGGTATTCACGACTCCAGTGCCTCAAAAAGAAAAGCCACAGCTTCCGGGTCTGTGGCTTTTCGATTTAGCAGTCGACGGATGAGCCTGCTTCTGTAGTAGTAGAGTGAAGAACACCGGTTTTGATATAGCCGGGAAGCAAATTTTCAGAGGCTGCCATTCGTTCCGGCAAATTTCCATTCGAAGTGAACCGGCCGATCACGGAGGCGGCACTCGCGAGCACCGCGCTTAGCTACCCCGGCAGGCTTGCTCGGCGGTTAAATTCTTAATACCAGTTTTGCATGTTGTGTTACAGTTTCCAGCACTGGTTACCCCGAAATCCCCTTGAAATTTTAGCTTTGTGAGGAGCATTTCTATGCGGATGACTCGCCTTGTGGCAATTCTGCTGATCCTGGCCTCAAGCGCCATGGCACAGAAGAAGAAACGCGTGGCCGTTATGGATTTCGATTACGGCACCGTGCAATCGTACGTGTATGGCATTTACGGAACCAATCAGGATGTAGGCAAGGGAATTTCCGATCTGCTGGTGCAGAAGCTGGTGCAGGACGGGAAATACTCAGTGATCGAACGCAAGGCGTTGGACAAAATTCTGACAGAGCAGAACTTCTCTAACAGTGACCGCGCCGATGCCACGACCGCAGCAAAGATTGGTCGAGTGCTGGGCGTGGATGCAATCATCATAGGATCGGTCACCAAGTTCGGCCGGGATGACAAATCTAAATCCATTGGCGGCCTCGGCGCGACAGCCGGACGTTTCGGCCTGGGCGGGGTAAAGAGAAATGAAGCCAAAGCTGTCTGCGGCGTTAGCGCACGTATGGTTGACACCAGTACTGGCGAAATCCTGGCCGCGGTGACCGGTGACGGTGAGTCTAAGCGTTCCGGCACGTCTTTGGTTGGCGCAGGCGGGGGCCCGGGCGGGCTTGGCGCGGGCGGCTTTGACACTCATGCTTCGAACTTTGGCCAGACGCTTCTTGGTGAAGCTGTGCTGCAGGCTGTAGGTTCGGTTGGCCAACAGCTGAACTCTTCATCGGAAAAACTGCCGGAACACAAGTCTGAATATTCCGGTGTGGTGGCAGACGTCAGTGGCAATACTCTGATCCTGAATGTAGGATCAAAGGCCGGCGTACAGGTGGGAGACAAAATTGAGATCAGCAGGCCAGTGCGGACGGTAAAGGACCCAACCACCGGAAAAGTTTTAAAGACAATCACCAGCAAAATAGGCCAGGCCACAGTGACGGAAGTAGATGCCGATTCCGCGACGGCGATGCTGGATGGCGGTGCAGCTGCGAAAGTCGGCGATATGGCCAGGACGCCAAACTAGTTGGCCAGACTAGTCGGGAAGACCAATTCGTATTAACAAAGCTCGGCCTGAGTCGCTTCGGGCCGCGCTCTCGCAAAAATTCATTGAAGTTTCTTGTTCTGCACCGCTCCCTTGGGTGTCTCATCACAAAGAAAGCATGGGAACCTAGGGCGATTGGCCCCTTGCTTTCACAGGGTTTCAGGGCTGCGGGCCCTGAAGCCCGCGTTCTTCTTCTACTCTTTATTCCTCAAGGCGCGCGTCTTGCCGCAGACACAGAAATTCTGCTATCAATCGAGCAAGCGCTTGCAGCAATCTGGCGAACCGAAGGAATGGATATGCACTACATTCTTTTTTATGACGTGGTCAACGACTATGTTGAAAAGCGGGGGCAATTCCGCGAACTGCACCTGAAGCATGCGCGTGCTGCCTATGATCGTGGTGAACTTGTGCTCGGCGGGGCGTTGGCCGATCCAATTGATGGCGCGGTCCTGATATTCCGCGGTGACTCCGCCGAACTCGTTGAACAGTTTGCCAAAAACGATCCCTATGTTTTGAACGGACTTGTCAGGCAGTGGCGTGTCCGCAAATGGACTACCGTGATCGGAGATGGTACGACTGTGGTTTGAATAGTTGAGAAGAGTTACTTGCCGGCTTTCTTACCGTTGACTTTTTCATTGGCCCTGGCAGCCGCACGCTGGGAGAGTGCGTATTCCACCACGCGCTGCATTTCCGTGAGCGGGGCAGGTTTGCCGGTCCAGGTTTCAAACTGGCGCACACCCTGCTGCACAAACATTTCCGAGCCCAGGATTACATGGATGCCTTTTGCGCGCGCCAGCTTCACCATCCTGGTTTCAGCGGGCGTGTAAACCATTTCAAAGAAATATTTTGCTTTAAAGTCCTGCTCGGGGATGGGCAAGGGATCGCGATTGCCCTCCATGCCAACCGGAGTGGCATTGATGATCACGTCAAATTCCATTTTCTTCAGCATGGTGCGATTGATCGCCTTCGCCTTTGCTTGTTTGGCCAGCGTTTGCGCCGGCCCCGGTGTGCGGTTGAGAATGTAAACTTCCGCGCCACGCTCTTTGAGGCCGAAGACGGCCGCTCGTCCTGATCCACCTGCGCCGAGCACGAGAACCTTTGCTCCCTGGAGGCGAAGGCGCATCTCCAGCGGTCGCACCACGCCGGTCACATCTGTATTGAAGCCGAACAATTTGCCATCCTGCCCTCGCACCACGGTGTTACAGGCGCCAATCTTTGCCGTAAGTGGGTCGGTTTTGAAGAGGTGTTTCAGAATCTCTTCCTTATAAGGCATCGTCACGCTCAGTCCGCTGATGGGGATGTCACGAATGCATGCCATCACGTCGTCCATTGCCTTGGCGTGCAGTGCCAGATAAAGCGCGTTGACATTTTCCCGGCGGAAAGCCGTGTTCAGCATGATGGGAGAAAGGGAGTGCGCCACGGGATCGCCTACAACGCCATAAACACGGGTGGCGGCATCCACCTGGTCAATGCGGTAAGTCTCGCGGAGGGTTCGGGCGGCGATTTGGCCTGCACCGGTTTCTTCTCCAGGGCTGGCAGAGGCAAAGGTGAACTGGCTCCCGGCGCGAACGCAAAGAAGCCGGCTGATCACGCCCTGCTCTCCCATGCAGAAGCCCACCAGCGAATGCTGATGGGAGTATTTTTCCAGGAACTTCATAAGGACCACGTTGTCGTAGAGGGAATTGGCCGTGGTCACGATTTTGAAAAAGTCTCCAGGGTATTCGCGCATCCGGGCAAAGGTTTCTTCCAGCTTCCTGGTTCCCCGGAAATCGTGAAAAGACACAATCAGGTTGGCTGACTGCCGGAGCCGGTTAAAGTCAGCCGTCTTCAGGTGAGCTGCTGTCTCCAACTCAATATCGACTAAATGGCAGCCCTGGTGCGCAGCTTTGACCAGTATGTCAACCTGGGATGCTATGGTTCCGCGGAACCTGCCGCCGTTCGCCACCCTCCGGCAAGTCGCGACGATGAGAGCTTCGGGATGGTACTCGACAAAAGTCTTAAGCTTTTGCAGTCCCTGGGCTGGTTTGGGAAGGTAGTCTAACCTGAACTCAACAAAGGGGTTTTCACGGACGACCACGTCCGCTTTCTGGACCAGGTCCGCCGGATTGGCAGCAGCAATGGCCACGCATACCCGCGGAAGGCGCGCGGGGAGGAAGCGCGGGGCCAGACTGGATCCTGTGGGATTCATTGCAAGTTATTGATAGCGCACAAAAGCCGCCATCATACGCACCGAAAATCACAGATGCAAGACCCGAATGCAAGATGGAAAATGTACTTCTGTAATCAGGTGTATCTCCTGAGTTAACAAGAGTTTAGTTGAACTCGAGGGAAAAGCGGTGGTATGTTCCACCGCGGACCCAAGTGTGCCCCCCAACATTCTGGCTTGTCCCACGCTCTTTGAGCGTTTCATGCCCGCGTGTTTTCGCAGGAGGACTCATGACAAAATTTCGTGCCTTTCTATTTGCAATAGCCGCTTGTGCCGTGGCTGCCGCTCAGCAACCCCAGCCGGCGCAGAATCCGGCGCTCAGTATCGGGAACACACCAACTCCTGCGGACATTTACTGTTCCGGTTTCATCACCTCAGATCATGTTCCCAGCGATCATTTTGTGGCCGCGGGTTGGAACAGCCCTGACCAGACGCGTTATGCCGGAGCGGTTGACACGATTTATATCCATGGCCGCAACCTTAAAGAAGGCGAGCGCTACGAAATCATCCGGCGTGTTAAAGATCCAAACCATTACGAACTGTTCCGAGGACAAGCGGGCGCCATCCGTGACGCTGGCGTTGCGTACTTTGAGCTGGGCTACGTTCGCATCATTGAAGTGCAAAAGGAAACCGGCATTGCCAAGCCTGAGTTGAGCTGTGCGGACATTGTTCCCGGCGACCTGGCGGTTCCTTTCGAGGAGCGCGAAGCCCCCAAGTTTCGCAGCGTAACGCTCAACCGTTTTGCTCCGCCCAACGGCAAGACCCAGGGCCGGATCATTATGGCGAATGACTTTGATCAGTTCATCGGCACCAAGTACAAGGTGTATCTGAGCATTGGCGCGGATAAGGGCCTCAAGGTTGGAGATTACCTGCGCGCCACGCGGACTTACTCCTACAGCTACCACGATCCGGATGCGGGCATGGCACTCAAAGCCAGCGCCGTTGAGGATACACAGGACCATCCGTACAAACTTCCTATGGGCGAGCTTTCCAGCCTGCCGCGCCGCACGCTCGGCGACATGATAGTGCTGAATGTTCATAAGAAGAGCGCCACGGCCATGGTTCTTACCGCGCTGGAAGATATCCACGTGGGCGACGGCGTGGAAGTTATGGACGTAGCAGACGCCCCTGAGGTTCAGCCTGTGCTGCCCGCCTCGGTTACTTCGCCACAACCTGCAGCTACAACCGATACAGCAGCCATGAATCCGCCGAAGATTTCCTGCACAGCCTCACCCGCGACTGTACGGGTGGGCGAGACCGCTGGGATTAACTGTGAAGCCACCAGTCCGGACAACCGGCCGCTATCGATTGCCTTTGTCTCGAACGGAGGCAAGCTTTCAGCCAATCGCAACCAGGCGACCCTGGATACCGCGGACGCTGGTGCGGGACCAATCGCGGTGCGCGCCACAGCTTTTGACGATAGGCAACTCAGCGCCACGGCAGTGACCACGGTCAACGTTGAAGCGGCAACACCTCCGGCGCCGACTCCTCAGCAGCTTACGGAACTCGATTTCAAACCCAATAGCGCCTATGTAGATAACCGCTCCAAGGCAATCCTTGATGATGTCGCATTGAAGATGCAGCAGGATCCAGCGAGCACAGTGGTTCTTTCCGGCAGTGCAGAGGATCCAGAGCCACCGCGTTTGGCGACGCAGCGTGCTGAAAATGCAAAGACGTACCTGACCAAGTCAAAGGGCATTGACGGCCAGCGGATCCAGACAAAAACCGGCACAGGCACGGGCCGCAAAGTGGACATCACGGCTTTACCCGCAGGCGCGACGGCACCGGGGCAAGAACCGCCGAAACAGGAACCGCCAAAGCAGGAATAAAGACGAGAAAAAGAGCAAAACCCATTGGCAAATCCTGGCTGTCAACAAAGCCAGGATTTTTTTATGGTTTGAGTGCGTTACAGTGGTTTCATGCCGTCTGGTGCGCACTCCAGAATTGCGTTCGGGATATTTCTTTGCTTCGGTGCGGGCATGGCAATGCTGGCTGCCACCCTCTTACTCTTGCCGGGCACGTTCCTGGACAAGCTCTGGGTACTGAACCCCACTGCGCAACGGCAACTTACCGCCGTGGGAAACCGGGCAGGCCTTCTGTTTGTACTCCTTAGCTTCATTCTGGCGGTAGCAGCAATTGGATGGTTCAAGAGCCGTCCGTGGGGATGGCGGCTGGCGGTGATCATTCTGATTGTTCATTTGGCCGGCGATGTGGGAAACATCCTGCTGGGACGTCTTATGCAAGGAGTGCTGGGTGTAATCGTTGCTGGCGTGCTCCTGATTTATCTGTTGCGACCAACTACCAGAGCACATTTCATCTCTACGGCTTAAAAGAGACGGGCGACCGGGCGGGGAACGTTCGTGCAACTAAAGCAGGCAGAAATTGCGTTAGCTGCCGGTCAAGGAACATTCAGCTCTTTGTAACGGAAGCAGTCTGTCAGGTGATCATTGACCATGCCCACAGCCTGCATGAATGCATAGCAGATGGTGGACCCGACGAAGTTGAAGCCTCGCTTTTTGAGGTCCTTGCTCATCGCCCGTGATTCATCAGTTTCAGCGGGGACGTCTTTGCCTGAGCGCAAGGCATTCAGTTTGGGGCGGCCGCCGACAAATTGCCAGACATAGCGATCAAATGTGCCAAACTCTTTTTGCACCGCAAGAAAAGCTCGCGCGTTGGCAACCGCCGACTGGATCTTGAGCCGGTTGCGCACGATCCCGTCGTTCTTCAGAAGTCGGGCGATGTCCCGGGTATTGAAGCGGGCCACGGCAGCGGGATCAAATCCGGCGAAGCCAGTGCGATAAGCAGTTCGTTTGGCCAGGATGGTGGACCAACTCAGACCAGCCTGCGCTCCTTCCAGGATCAGGAACTCAAAGAGCACGTGATCATCATGTTGCGGAACACCCCACTCGCGGTCGTGGTAGGTGATCATCTGCTCCGTGGTGGCCCAGGAGCAGCGGATTTTCGATGCTGGCATGAAGGAAATCTACCAGAAGCCTCAACTGCAGGGGAATCGCGGAGGAGAGGATTGCCAGAAATGCCAAAATTGCCAAACAATCCACATTGGAAAATATCGCGCGCGATCGCCGTGACCGCAGTGGCCAATACAGCTTTGCTCCGCTTCTATTCCTCCAGAGTGGAAAGATCGCCGACTTCGCGGCCCAACTCCTGCGCCTTCAGCAGTCGCCGGATGATCTTTCCGCTCCGGGTCTTGGGCAGTTTCTCCGGAAAGGCAATCTCCGCGGGAATGGCGATGGATCCCAGAGTATGGCGCACATGGTCCTTGAGCTTCTGTTCAAGCTCCGGTGAAGCCGTGTGACCCACGCGGAGGATGACGAAGGCTTTGATGTTCTCGCCTTTGATTTCGTCCGGACGTCCGATGACCGCCGCTTCCGCAACTGCGGGATGGCTGACTAGCGCGCCTTCGACATCGGCGGTGCCGATGCGATGGCCGGCCACGTTCAGCACATCGTCAGCGCGGCCCACGACGGTGAAGTAACCATCCTGATCGCAGATGGCCACGTCGCCCGTGGTGTAGCCATTGGGGATTTTGTTCCAGTCCTGCGCGTAGCGCGCGGGATCGCCCCAGACGGTGCGGAACATGTGCGGGAAGGGACGACGCAGGACAAGCAATCCACCTTTGTTGGGAGGCAGCTTGTTGCCCTGCTTGTCCACGACTTCAGCGACAACGCCGGGGAGGGCTTTGCCTGCTTTGGCGGGGCGTTGCGCGAAGGTGCACATGGTGCCGAGGCATGGGCCGCCGGTTTCGGTTTGCCACCAGTTGTCAGCGACGAAGGCGGACTTGCCATTGTCGCAGATCACGCGGTTGGTCCAGATGAGCGCTTCAGGGTTCAGAGGCTCGCCCGCGCAGGTGAAGAAGCGAATGCTGCGCAGATCATATTTTTTGGGCAGCTCGTCTCCGTGGCGCATGAACATGCGGACGGCTGTGGGCGCGGTGAAGATCACTGACGCGCGATATTTTTCCACCAGTTCCCAGGCTATCGCCGGGTGCGGAAAATCGATGGCGCCTTCGCGGAAGAGAGTGGTGGCGCCGGCGAGTAGCGGCGCGTAGACAATATAAGAATGTCCCACAACCCAGCCAATGTCTGATGTGCAGAAGAAGACGTCGTCGTCGCGAATGTCCCAGAAGCGGGTCATGTGGTAGTACGTGCCGACCATATACCCGCCATGCACGTGAACGACGCCCTTGGGCTTGCCGGTGGTGCCGCTGGTATAGAGGATGTAGAGCGGGTCCTCGGCGTCCATCACTTCGGCGGGACAGTCGGCCTTCTGCTTGTTAACCAGCTCGTAGAAATCAACTTCATGCGAGGTGAGCTCAATGGGCGGATCGCCGCGACGCCAGACAGCAACTTTGTCGACGACCTCGAGTCCAGAAATCGACTCTTCCACAATGGACCGCAGCCCCACACGCTTGCCACGACGATAAGTGAAATCCGCAGTGAGAATCACGCGCGCCTGGGCGTCTTCAATGCGGCTGCGTAGCGCCTGCACGCTGAATCCTGCATAGACCACTGAATGCACTGCGCCGATGCGCGCGCAGGCCAGCATGGAGACCACGCCTTCCAGCGACAGCGGCATATAAATGATGACGCGGTCACCCTTCTTCACACCCAGTGACTTGAGGCCGTTGGCGGTGCGGCTGACAAAGTCAAGCAGCTGGCCGTAAGTGATCTGGCGCTCGGCGCCATCTTCGCCCACCCAGATGTAGGCAACTTTGTTCTTGCGGCCGGTTTTCACCTGGCGATCGATGGCGTTATACACGATGTTGGTCTTGCCGCCCTGGAACCACTCAAAGGCCGGATACTTCCAGTCGAAAACGGTATTCCATGGCTGAAACCATTCCAGTTCTTTGGCAATCTCCGCCCAGAAGGCTTCCGGTTGCTCGATGGAGCGCTGGTATTCAGCGGCGTGGTCCTTGAGTCGCGCCTGGTCTTTCAGAAAGGCTGGAGGATGAAATTCAGTTTCCGCGCGCAGCAGTTGCTCAATTCCGCTTTCAGTGTGGACGGATGTCGCCATGACGGTGAGGCCTCCTTATAGCTTTGGTGAAGCGAGTGTGAGTTCCGGCAAACCGCTTATTGAAGAAAAGGTCCGGCGCGCAAGAACAGCGGTTCCGGTCACAGCCTCAGGCTTATAAGCGGGCATAATACCACTTTCAGGGACACGCAGAATCTGGTGTAGATCACAGGAGAGGACGGGAGAGGCTGGATGTTGTTTGCTGACGTCTGTTTCTTTGAATCAGATTGTCAGCGATTGGCCAGCGTGGCGATATCACCGAGACCAAGCAGGTTCTTATCGGCTGTGACCAGCGTCAGATCCAGAACTTTGGCGGTGGCTGCGAGAAAACGGTCTGCAGGATTGCCGTGCAGGTTCAGAAACTGTGCCTCGATTGCAATCTCATTCGTGAGAGGAGCTTCCCTCACATTCTTCAAGGAATCAGCGAGCCAGGTACGCAAATCGCCTTCCATCTGAACACGGCCCTTTCGTTGCAGGGTCAGAGCCTCCCATATACTTATCGGCGAAATCCAGCACTCGTTAGCTTCACTCGAAAGTTCGCGAGCAAGATTCCGATGGATCCGATGAGGTTCGAGAACGCTCCATAGCCAGATGTGCGTATCCAGCAGGAGTTTCAATCGCGCAAGACCTCCCATTCCTCAGGGTCGGTCGCTGGAGCAACAATGTCTCCAATAATCTTTCCCCGCCCCTTCATGCGTCCGAGCAGGCCTTTGTGTTCTTTTGCCGGGGAGGGTGGCACCAACTCAGCAACAACCTTGCCCCGCTTCGTGATCCGAACCGGTTTCTTGGTCTTATTTACCTCGTCCAGAATGGCAAGGCATTTTGCCTTGAATTCTGATGCGGAAATCTCATTCATGACCATATTATTATACCATAGTCATTTCAGATGACTATATGAATATCGCAAAAGCAGAGACAAGCTGATCTCCTGTAAACTCGGTTGGACATGCGCATCCTGATTGCCGGTGGAGGCACCGGTGGACATGTGATTCCAGCGTTGGCTATTGCCCGCGAACTCAAGTCCCGCTACAACGCGGAAGTCATGTTTGTGGGAACCGCTCGGGGGATTGAAAACCGTCTGGTTCCACAAGCCGGCTTTGGACTGATGAAGATCAAAGTCGGCGCGCTCAAGAACGTAGGGATGCTTACCCGGTTGCGCACGCTGATCGATCTTCCTCTTGCCATTCTTGATTCGCGAAAGATCATCAAGGTCTTTTCCCCTGAGGTAGTGGTGGGAGTGGGCGGGTATGCTTCTGGCCCGGCGATGGCAGCGGCCATCCTCGGCAAAATTCCCACACTGGCTTTTGAGCCGAATTACGTCCCAGGTTTTGCCAACAAGATGGTAGGTAAGCACGTGTCCGCGGCGGCAGTGCATTTTGAGCAAACAGCAAGCTATTTCCGTAATGCGCATGTGGTTGGGGTTCCGGTGCGGCAGGAATTTTTCGCAGTTCCCCCCGCATCTGCTCCTCGCCAACCAACGCTGTTGGTTTTTGGCGGCAGTCAGGGTGCGCATGCCATCAATGAGGCGGTTACAGCAGCCGTGCCAGAAGTGCTACGGCAAATTCCCAACTTGCGGGTCATCCATCAAACAGGCGAGCGCGATTATAATGACGTCCGGGCCGCATACGCGCGCGCCAGCATTCCGGCAGAAGTTTCAGCGTTCATAGACAACATGCCGCAGGCATTTGCGAGCGCCGACTTGTTGATTTGTCGCTCCGGCGCCAGCACCGTAGCCGAGGTAACAGCCGCAGGAAAACCGGCGATCTTTGTCCCTTTTCCCCAGGCTGCGGATGATCACCAGCGGCGCAACGCTGAAGCCATTGCGCAAGGAGGCGCTGCATTGTTGATTCCTCAGGCGGAACTGACAGGCGAGCGCCTTGCGCAAACGATTGTCGAACTGATGACTGATGGCGGCAGGCTGCACGAGATGTCAGAGCGCGCGCGAGCGTTGTCACACCATGATGCCGCGGGGCGGGTGGCGCGCATGGTGGCCGAGTTGGCAGAGGAGAAGCACTCAGCAATCAGCACTCAGCATTCAGCCGATTAAGTTTCAAGAGGACGCATGCTGCGACGCCAAAGGGCGAGCCCGGCTTGCGTGGCGAGCCCGCTGCCAGACGGCCTAAGGCAGTTAATCGTGAGCAAAGCTGCTGAGCGGTTTAGAGCGAAGCGACAGAAATAAATGTTTGCAAAAATCCAGCGTATTCATTTCGTCGGTATTGGTGGCATCGGCATGAGCGGAATTGCCGAAGTCCTGCTCACGCTCGGCTACAAGGTTTCCGGCTCCGACCTCAGGTCCTCATCCGTAACAGACCGGCTGGCAGAACTTGGGGCCATCATCTTCACAGGCCATCAGGCGGAGAACATTACAGGCGCGGAAGTGGTAGTGACGAGTTCTGCCGTCAGTCGAACCAATCCTGAGGTGGTCGCCGCACACGCGCAACACATCCCGGTGATTCCCCGCGCGGAAATGCTGGCTGAGTTGATGCGCCTGAAATATGGGATCGCTATCGCCGGCATGCACGGAAAGACCACCACCACCAGCATGGTGGCTGCAGTGCTCGCCGCTGGCGGACTGGACCCAACGGTTGTGGTCGGTGGACGCGTGGATGCCCTGGGCTCGAACGCCCGGCTCGGCAAATCGCAATATCTCGTCGCTGAGGCGGATGAAAGTGACCGCTCATTTCTCAAGCTCTCTCCCATCCTGGCCGTGGTAACCAATATTGATCGCGAGCACATGGATTGCTACCGCGACATGGCGGACGTGGAACAGGCGTTCATTGAGTTTGTGGACCGTGTGCCTTTCTATGGCATCGTGGTTGTGTGCAATGACGATGAGCGTCTGCGTGGCCTTCTTCCCCGTCTTGCCCGGCGCGCCGTCACTTATGGTACGAATACCGAGTCTGATTTCCATGTTCTGCGCAGCAAAACTCAGTGTTCCAGCAGCAAACATTTTTCCCATTTTGAAGTGGAATATCAGGGCAAGTCGCTTGGAGATTTTCACTTACAGGTTCCCGGCCAGCACAACATCCTGAACGCCACGGCGGCCATCGCGGTAGGCATTGGACTGGATATCAAACCAGACAAGATTCGCGAGGCCCTGGAGAACTTTGCCGGTGTGGACCGCCGCTTCCAACTGAAAGGTAGAGTCGGCGGCGTAAGTGTAATCGACGACTACGGACATCATCCCACCGAAATTCGTGCGACTCTGGCCGCAGCGCGGCAGTGCCGGTTTAATCGTGTGCATGTAGTCTTTCAACCGCATCGCTATACCCGCACCCGTGATCTGCTTGACCAGTTTGGCGCCGCATTCGCTGATGCAGACAGCGTGTTTGTCCTGGATATCTACCCCGCCAGCGAGCCGCCCATCCCTGGCATTACAGGAGAAGGAGTGGCGGAAGCGATTCGCAGTCTGGGCGGCAAAGATGCTCGTCATCTGTCTTCATTCGAAGAGGCCGCCAGAAGTGTTGCCGCGGTGGCTGAATCCGGCGATATGATCCTTACTCTGGGCGCAGGGAACGTGTCTCATTTGGGCGCACATATCCTTGAACAGCTCAAATTGCGCAAAGGAGTCAAGCAGGTGCCTGCGTGAGTGCTTGATAATCCTCCAAAGACCTATTGCTCGGGCCACAATCCGCTGAACCAGGACTGGTGGCCCGATTGTTTTTTGCACTCAGGCGCGTTTGGCTGTTACCTCGTCGCTGTCTTCTTTTCAGTGCGGTAATTTTTGACGGCTTTGACAAACTGGCGCGCTACATCGGCTGCGCCCAAAGGGCCGGAGAAGGGGCCTTCTCCTTTGCCTGAGACCAGCACCATTGTGGTGTTCTGGTGTTTCAGTTGGAAAGGATAATCCCATGCAAAGGTGTAGCTGACTTTCAGCAGCACGTCAGCCACGCCAGGGTCGTCCACAATTCTGATGTTCAGCTTGCGAAATTCTTTGTTGGCTCCAAGAGCAGCTTTCATTTGATCACTGCCAAAATATTGCGCCTGGCGCGCGTCCACCCACATGGTCATAAAGTTGCGCAGAATGAAATCTGGATCATTTGAATTTTTGAGCAGTTCTGATTGATCGGCCGCATCTGGATTCGCTGCTTCTTCAGGCTGAGGCGCTCTGTTCTGGAATGAGAGGTGCTGTGAAGCAGGCGCGACTGTGGGTTTCTGGGTTGGCTGCGTCTGGGGTGCAGGCATGGAGCTAAGTCCTGCCGGAAATGCCTCAATCGGCGCCGGACCCAGGTAGCGACCTTGAGCGTCGAACCTTGTTCCGTTGATCCCGCTGGCGTAGGCCGGATATCCGCCCTGGCTCACTGGCCGTTGTCCGTTGGAATTGGCCCGCTGTTGTGCCCAGGCGGCTGCCGAACCGGTGATCAGAAGCGTAAGCACGATAACCGTCAGTGCCAGGCCAAGAATGATTTTCGAAGTGAACGTGTGCTGCATGTTTTTGTGTCCTCCATGCGGGCATCATCGCGCCGGAAGACGGGTGCGGCAATGCACGGCGGGTAAATTGGGAATCAACCGGACCTGAATTTGAGATAAACAGCTAAGATGCAGAATCGAAAGGTGTTTCTTCGGCGTCAGAGGGCTCGTTGCCACCTCTTTAGCTCTGCTACATTAGTTTCGTCATGCGCTACCCGGAAAAGATATTCAGATTCTTCTTTGCCCTGTTGTTGATTTTGCCGCTTGCGGCCCAGTCTCCTGATACCACTTTCCGCATTACGCCGCTCCGTCCGGTTGCGGAACTGCAGAAAGAGGCTTTAGAGGCCAAGCCTCCTCATGAGACCGGCAGCTTCCGCAAGCCTGAACTGGTGGAACTCATTAAGCTGGATCCAACCATCAAGCTCGATATCCGCTACGCCAGCAACAACAATTTCCTGAGCACGCCCATGTACTCACAGGCGCGAGCCTTCCTGCAAAAGCCCGCGGCAGAGGCCCTGGTCCGGGCAAGCCATTCTCTTCAGAAAGAAGGCTATGGACTTCTGGTCCACGATGGATATCGGCCATGGTATGTGACGAAAATGTTCTGGGACGCTACTCCGGATGACAAGAAGATTTTTGTCGCCAACCCTCAAGAAGGCTCACGGCATAACCGGGGATGCGCGGTGGATCTGACGCTGTACGACCTGAAGACCGGGTTGCCGGTGAAAATGCCAAGCGGTTACGACGAAATGTCCTCTCGTGCTTACGCAGATTATCCGGGTGGAACGCCAGAAGAGCGTGGGCGCCGCGCAATCCTGCGGCGCGCAATGGAGGCAGAGGGCTTTACAGTCTATCCGCAGGAGTGGTGGCATTTTGATTACAAGGATTGGAAGCAGTATCCGATCTTAAACGTCAAGTTCGAAGATCTAGGAAAGACGAACTAGTGGGGAATTGCCAAAATTGCCAGAACTGCCAAGATTGCCAAAATTGCAACAGGATTTTGTGCTTGAGATTAGCTAATCCAATTTTGGCAATTCCGGCGATTCTGGCAATTTTCAAAAAGGGCGAGTCACGCATGCTCCCGGCGCCGACCTTGCAAATTAGATCTATCTCTGGAACTCCACTGGCATTCCTGTCAGCCGTTCAATGCGCTTGGCAATCGGGGGATGCGTAGAAAACAGGCTGGCAAAATCCATTCCGACCAGCGGCTGAATGATGAACAAATGCGCTGTTGAAGGTGACGCAACCAGAGGAATCCGCTTGGAGTACGCGTCCAGTTTCTGCAGAGCCCGGGCCAGGGCGTACGGATTACCAGTGAAATGCGCTCCGGTTGCGTCCGCTTCGTACTCGCGTGTGCGTGACACCCAAAGCTGGATCAGCATAGCAGCAAGAGGAGCAAGGACGATCATCAGAATAGCGCCAAGCCCGCCGCCACGCCGGTCCCGGTCATCTCCGCCGTAACCGCCAAACATGGCTCCCCACGTAACCATGCGGGCCAGAATTGTGATCGCGCCTGCCAATGTGGCAGCAATGGAACTGGTCAAGATGTCACGATTCCGAACATGGCCCAATTCATGCGCCAGGACGCCTTCGAGTTCCTCGTCATCCAGCAAACGCAAAATGCCTTCTGTCACGGCGACGGCCGCGTGACTGGGATTTCGTCCAGTGGCAAACGCATTGGGTGAGTCGGTTGGAATCACGTAGATTTTCGGCATCGGAAGACCCACTTTGCCCGTGAGCCGTTCCACCACCTGGTAAACCCGCGGAGCCTGATCACGTGTTGCCGGCTTGGCCCGATAAACCGCGAGAGCGATTTTGTCTGAAAAGAAGTACGAGACAAAATTCATCACTGCCGCCAGGATGAAGGCAATGACCATTCCGCTCTGCCCGCCAAAATAGTCGCCAATGCCAATGGCGAGCAGCGTGAGCAGCGTAAGCAGGAATGCTGTTTTGAGTCCATTCATATGAAAATTTTCCTGTTATGTAGATGCCAATCCCATTCTGACGATTCCTGAAACTTGGAGCCGTGACTGCAAGACATTCTTTAACTGCAGTTTCAGGATGTCCTTAGAAAATACGGTTGTGAGCAGGCAGAAGTTCAAGCGATGGCACAGGGGGCGCCGCTCAGTTTACAAATCTTAATCCTTCTCTCCTTGCTTTCTAAGGGGTTGCTAAGTAATCTCTTGCTCGGCTTAGTTCCGTAAGACTTTCGCTCACTCCAAACGACGGTGCCCGCCGACTCGGCACACCGCACTTCCTTACGAGACTTCCGGCTTTCTCTTCCGCAAAAGTAAGCCATCTGCGGATCTCCCGCCGGGTGTGTCTCGCTTGCCAGACAGATGGGAGAGCTCCCGTCGGGCACTTCACAAGTGCAAATCTAAGGAGCGCAGCCATGAGCTATATCTATCTTCCTAAAGACGCGTCCAAAGCGCGTTTGCGCGATGCAGAAAACGCACGGAAAAACAGAGCCGAAATCCTCAGGGCATTTTCTCAGGGCAAGGTTACACGCCGTGAGCTTATCAAGTGGGGATTGATCACCTCTGCTGGAGCCATTGCCCCAATCGGCGGCTTGAGCCCGTTCGTGCCGAGCATGCATGCAGCCAACGTTGGGAACGGAATTCCCACCGGTGCGCCGCCTAGCCCGCTGTTTGGCGTTCAGCCATTCAGCACCCCTATGCCCCGCTTTGATCTGATTCCCCGCGGCACCAATCCGCTAGGTGGAGACTTCTCGCCGGTTCCGCAAGCAGAAGCAAACCAGACTCAGCAGCCGGTCGATCCAGCGTTGGGTGGAGGCTTCGGACCGATTGAGGGCCGTCCTCCGGGACCAATCTGGGCACATCAGCAGTTCAATCAATTTCCGCCACGCGTCTCGGTGGAAATGTCACAGGCGCAGGCGACGACCAACACCGTCTACAATCCGGGCGTTGCTTCGCAATTCAACAGCGGCATCGATCCCACCCAGCCCCTTCCTCTGAAGTTCCATCCGCAGTTCCCAACGCAAGCTCCGAATTCAGTATGGACATTCAATGGAACTATTCCGCCGAAGCTGGTGCAGGGCCGCTATATGGAGCCCATCCTGTTCCGCCATCACAACACACTTCCTGTTGACGTGACGCAGAACAACGGCTTCGGCCGCAACACCATTTCCACGCACGAGCACAACGGCCATCACGGTGCAGAGAACGACGGCTTTACCGGCGCGTTCTTTTTTCCCAACCAGTTCTATGACTATCACTGGCCCATCGTGCTCGCGGGTTTGCTTTCCATCAACACCAATGCCACTGATCCCAGGGCTGCGACGCCGGACGACAGCGGCGGATCCACCAAGATCCCTGGCGACTGGCATGAAACCATGTCCACGCACTGGTTCCACGATCACATGTTCACATTCACTTCGCAAAACGTGTACAAAGGCAACGCTGCAATGTTCAATATTTACAGCGCCCTTGATCGTGGGAATGAAGCCATCAATGACAACGTGAATCTCCGTCTGCCCTCAGGCACTTTAAAGAGCTGGGGCAATCTGGAATACGACGTCAACTTGATGGTGAATGAAAAGGCTTTCGATGCGACGGGACAGCTGTTCATGGACATCTTCCAATTTGATGGATTCCTGGGTGACGTGATGTGCGCGAACCTGACTTACAAACCGTTCTTCGAGGTGGAGCGGCGCAAGTACCGCTTCCGCATCCTGAACGCCAGCGTGTCACGCTTCTTCAAGATCGCTGTTGCCGATGCTCAGGGTAACGAAGTGCCGTTCTTCCAAATTGCGAACGACGGCAACTTGTTCCCGAATGTGATCACGCTGACGGAACTTGACGAGCAAGGCATCGCCGAGCGGTATGACATTGTGGTTGACTTCTCCAGGTTCAACATTGGTGACAAGTGCTGGTTCGTGAATCTTTGCGAACACCAGAACGGCAAGAAACCAAACGCTGACCTTACGATGGCGCAGGCATTGTCCGGCACCTCGGCAGATCCCTGTGTTGGCAAGTTCCTGGAGTTCCGCATTGTGCGTGATCCTGCGCAGGCCGACCAGAGCCAGTGTTTCGATGGCATGGTCATGATACCGAACCCGGACCTCTCCAACATTCCGGTGGCTCGTACGCGTACGTTCACCTTCGGCAGCGGTGCTTCGCAGCCTCTGCCGGCGGCTGAAGAGACCTTCACTACGGGCGCAGGCGGGCAGAAAGGTCCGTGGGGCGTTTCTACTGACAACGGTCCAATGATGAACGCGAGTTGGGGACGTATCTCCGCGGCGCCCAGCTTTGGCAAGCGCGAGATATGGACCCTACAGAATGGCGGCGGTGGATGGGATCACCCGATCCACATCCACTTTGAAGAAGGCCAGATCCTGGCCCGCAACGGGAGTGCTGCCAATGTTCCCGCGTGGGAGAAAGGCCGCAAGGATGTGTATCGCCTGCGTCCGGGTGGCAGCGTGACCCTGACCATGCAGTTCCGCGACTGGGGCGGTATGTACATGGAGCACTGCCACAATACGGTGCATGAAGATAACGCCATGCTGGTACGCTGGGAAATCGATGATGGAGGCGCGCCATTCCTGCGTCCATTGCCAACACCGGTTCCAACACCGCAAGGCGTCACTTTTGTCCCCCCGGACGACATTGCTCCCACCGCATTCTAAAAGGGGCGCATGAAGCAATGACAGCCTGCGCTGCCTGATTGATCGATTACCGGCGAGCACGTTTGCAACAGTGCTCGCCGGACTTTTCCCATCCACCAAGTTTCACGAATAGGAAGGGCTTGGTTAGACCTGCAACCGTTGGTCTAACTGGCGATCCGGCTTCAGTCTCTCAGGCTGCTCCGCTACTACTATCACGATCCGACATATCTGGCTTTCCCAATTTGGGCCAGCTTTCCCAAAATGGAACGAGGGCTAAGTCTCACAATTCCGGGCGCTTTTGAAG
The DNA here is from genome assembly GCA_035277785.1 of Candidatus Angelobacter sp. Lineage (GTDB taxonomy): Bacteria > Acidobacteriota > Terriglobia > Terriglobales > Acidobacteriaceae > Angelobacter. The sequence goes on from DATEJX010000154.1 coordinate 25,740, forward strand.
TCTTAATACGACTGATTACAAAACTTAATCCTTCTCTGCTTGCTTTATTAGAGCGTACTAAGTAAAGTTCTGGCGCTTTAGTTCGGTTATCGTGCTGGGCGCAGCCATTTTGGGGCTGCAATCTGGCAAAATCGGGGACCCACCATCCTTCCGGGGCCCAAGTCCCTTTAACCCTTTCGTGCCAGGCGGTCTCTCGCCAGGCAGTCAGAATTGTTTCTCACGGCTCGCCGTGATGATTCGTCTCGTTTAAGTCTCAGCTGAGACATTTGGGAGAAACAAATGGACATCGTGCACGTCTCTACCTCTCTTCTGTCCACTGGCAAGAGGACATGCCTTAAATTCACAACAATCGGTTTGGCCATGCTTTTGGCCATGCTGGCTGTTCCCATGGCCGCTCCGGCCCAGCTCACATCGACGACCAAACCGAAACTTGTTGTAACCCCGCTGAACGCAGCGCGGTTTTATGGTGACGCGAATCCGGCATTCGCTGGAATCGTCACTGGACTGGCGAAGGGTGACACGATTACGGTCAGTTACTCGTCAGCAGCCACTTCCACCAGTGCGGTAGGCGATTACCAGATCGTGGCTACACTGAATGACCCGGACCATCATCTGGCCAACTATGTGGTCACGGTCAACACCGGCACTCTGTCAATTGCTCCTGCGCCGCTCAGCATTGTGGCTGATGACCTTACCAGGGGCCAAAACCAGCCAAACCCGGCGGCGTTTACCGGCACGGTCACGGGAGTGAAGAATGGCGAGGCAATCACCGCAAGTTTTGACAGCAACGCGGTGAGCGGCAGCGCGCCAGGAACGTATCCCATCGTGAGCACGCTGAAGGCCGACGCCACCACACTTAAGAATTACGCAGTCACTGTGTCGGATGGGACGCTGACCATCACTCCGTAGCCAGTAGCGGCTTTGGTTTTGCAAAGAGTAAGCCAACCTGCGGATATCCCATCAGGCGTGCCGCTTTGCCAGGAATAAACATGGGAACTCCCGCTGGTTTTGGTCCAACTACCGCAAGTTTAAGGAGCGCATTCAATGAGTTCTATCTATCTACCGAAAGGTGTTTCCAAAGCACGCCTGCGTGATGCCGAGAACGCCCGCAAGAACCGTGCGGAAATTCTGAAGGCATACTCCCAGGGAAAGGTAACCCGTCGTGAATTAATCAAGTGGGGCCTGATTACATCGGCAGGCGCCATTGCTCCCATCGGCGGCTTAAGCCCCTTCGTTCCCAGCATGCACGCTGACGGTGGCGGAGGCGGCATCCCCACGGGCGCACCGCCGAGCCCGTTGTTTGGCGTACTGCCCTTCACTACACCCATGCCGCGTTTCGATGTGATTCCGCGTGGCACCAATCCGCTTGGCGGCGATCTCACGCCCATTCCAACTGCCGAGTCCAACCAAACGCAGCAACCAGTTGATCCACTATTGGGCGGAGGAACAGGGCCGATTGAAGGCCGTCCTCCGGGACCGATCTGGGCGCACCAGCAGTTCAATCTTTTCCCGCCAAGGATTTCGATTGAAATGTCGCAGGCGCAGGCGACGACGAATACCGTCTATAACCCGGCCGTCGACTCGCAATTCAACAGCGGCATCAATCCTGCGGATCCTATTCCGCTGAAGTTCCATCCTGGGCTCCCCACGCAGGACCCCAATTCGGTTTGGACTTTCAATGGAACCATTCCGCCGAAGTTGGTCCAGGGCCGCTACATGGAGCCTATCCTGTTCCGTCATCACAACCGGCTGCCAGCTGATGTGAACCAGAACAATGGTTTCGGACGGCACACCATTTCCACGCACGAGCACAACGGCCACCACGGCGCGGAGAATGACGGCTTCACCGGCGCGTTCTTCTTCCCCAACCAGTTCTATGACTATCACTGGCCGATCGTGCTGGCAGGGCTGCTCTCCATCAACACAAACGCTACGGATCCCAAAGCTGCCACTCCGAACGATGCGGGCGGAAGCGACAAGATCCCCGGCGACTGGCACGAGACCATGTCCACGCACTGGTTCCACGATCACATGTTCACGTTCACTTCGCAGAACGTGTACAAGGGCAACGCTGCCATGTTCAACATCTACAGCGCCCTGGATCGCGGAAACGAAGCCATCAATGACGGCGTCAACCTCCGCTTGCCCTCCGGCACAGCCAAGAGCTGGGGCAACCTGGAATATGACGTCAACCTGATGCTGGCCGAAAAAGCATGGGACGCTAATGGCCAGTTGTTTATGGACATTTTCCAGTTCGATGGGTTCCTGGGCGATGCCATGACGGTCAACTTGATCTACAAGCCGTTCTTTGAAGTGGAGCGCCGCAAGTACCGCTTCCGCATCCTGAACGCCAGCGTGTCTCGCTTCTTCAAGGTTGCGATTGCTGATGCCAATGGCCATGCCGTGTCGTTCCTCCAGATTGCCAATGATGGCAACCTGTTCCCTTCGCCAGTCCAGTTGACTCAGCTTGACGAGCAGGGCATCGCAGAACGGTATGACATTGTTGTGGACTTCTCACAGTTCAGCATCGGCAGCAAGTGCTGGTTCGTGAACCTGTGCGAACACCAGGACGGCAAAAAGCCATCGGATGACCTCACGCTTAGTGAGGCCCTGTCCGGCCAATCTCAGGATCCGTGTGTTGGCAAGTTCCTGGAATTCCGCATCGTGCGCGACCCGGCCCAGCCCGACCAAAGCCAGGTGCCCGCGGTCATGATCCCGAATCCGGATCTGTCCAACATCCCGATCTCTCGCACACGCACGTTCGAGTTCGGGAGCGGCGCTTCTCAGCCTCTGCCGGCTAGCGATCCCGCAGCTTACACAACCGGCGCCGGCGGTCAGACGGGACCGTGGGGCGTCAGGGTGGACAACAACCAGATGCTCAACGCCAGCTGGGGACGCATCTCGGCTGCGCCGAGCTACGGTACTCGTGAAGTCTGGACTATCAAGAACGGTGGTGGCGGCTGGGACCATCCAATCCATATCCACTTTGAAGAAGGCGTCATCCTGGCCCGCAACGGCAGTGCCAGTAACGTTCCCGCATGGGAAAAGGGCCGCAAGGACGTCTATCGTCTGCGTCCGGGCGGAAGCGTAACCCTCACCATGCAGTTCCGTGATTGGGGCGGCATGTTCATGGAGCATTGCCATAACACTGTGCATGAAGACAACGCCATGCTGGTGCGCTGGGAAATCGATAACGGAGGCGCGCCGTTCCTGCGTCCGCTTCCGAGTCCGATTCCGACGCCGCAGGGTGTCACCTTCGTTCCACCAGACAATATCGAGCCCACTGCCTTCTAAAGAGGCTGGTGGAACAATAACAACCTTATTCACACCGGCGAGCACATTTGCAAAGAAAAAGTGCTCGCCGGATTTTTTTCCACCCGAATTCAGCTGATGAGCGGGCGCAGAAAGTTTGCGCGATTTGCATCGTAGGCCGTGTTAGGTGTATAGCTTCCTCCTTCCGGCGCCGCACTATTAGTCGCGAGGCGACATAATTTGTTTTCAACCGGGACTCTTCCCAAAATGGAACACCGGGCCAAGTCTTACAATTCCGGATGCTTATCAGTCTTGATTGTGCTGTTTACAAAACTTAATCCTTCGTCCGCTTGTTTTGTGAGAACCCACTAAAGTAAAGTTCTTATCGGCTTAGTTCGTAAGACGACATTGTCGTCATACCGCCCGATACGTTACTTCCGGCTTTCCTTCCGCAAAGTAGGCCACCCGCGGACGTCCTTCCGGGTGTGTTTCCGCGTGCCAGCAAGACGGGAATTAACCCGCTCGGACAGCTTCACTAAATCCATAGTGCAAGTTAAGGAGCGCAGCCAAATGACTTATATCTTTATCCCCAAAGATGCGTCCAAAGCGCGTGTAAGGGATGCCGAAAATGCACGCAAAAACAGGCTTGAAATCGTCAAAGCCTATTCGCAGGGAAAAGTTTCCCGTCGTGAATTGATCAAGTGGGGTCTGATTACGTCCGCAGGCGCCATCGCACCTATCGGGGGCTTGAGTCCGTTCGTGCCCAGTGTCCACGCACAAAGCACGGCCGTCCAGTCTCCTGAGGGAGTATTTGATATTCCGACAGGAGCCCCCCTCAGCCCGCTGTTCGGCGTCCAGCCTTTCAGCACGGCCATGCCGCGCTTTGATGTGATCCCGCGCGGCACCAATCCGCTGGGCGGGGATCTCACGCCGGTTCCGCAGGCGGAATCAAACCAGACGCAGCAGCCAGTGGATCCCATTCTGGGCGGCGGAACAGGTCCAATCGAAGGCCGCCCTCCGGGGCCAATCTGGGCACACCAGCAGTTCAATACTTTCCCCCCGAGAGTTTCGGTGGAGATGTCCCAGGCCCAGGCGCAAGACAACACCGTCTATAACCCGGGTGTGGCTTCGCAATTCAACTCCGGCATCGATCCGACTGCCACGATTCCGTTGAAATTCCATCCTGGATTCCCCACACAGGATCCCAACTCGGTGTGGACCTTTAATGGAACCATTCCGCCGAAGTTGGTCCAGGGCCGGTACATGGAGCCCATACTGTTCCGCCATCACAACAAACTTCCCGTTGATGTGACGCAGAACAACGGCTTTGGCCGCAACACTATTACAACCCACGAGCACAACGGCCACCACGGCGCGGAGAACGACGGCTTCACCGGTGCGTTCTTCTTCCCCAACCAGTTCTATGACTATCACTGGCCCATCGTGCTGGCGGGCCTGCTTTCCATTAACACAAATGCCACCGATCCCATGGCTGCCACGCCAGATGACAGCGGCGGATCCACCAAGATCCCGGGCGACTGGCGTGAAACCATGTCAACCCACTGGTTCCACGATCACATGTTCACGTTCACTTCACAGAACGTGTACAAGGGCAACGCTGCCATGTTCAACATCTACAGCGCGCTCGATCGCGGAAATGAGGCCATCAACGATGGCGTTAACCTCCGTCTGCCCTCCGGCACACTGAAGAGCTGGGGAAATCTGGAATACGACGTCAACCTGCTGCTGGCTGATAAGGCGTTCGATCCGAGCGGACAGCTCTATTTCGACATCTTCAACTTCGACGGGTTCCTCGGTGATGTAATGACCGTGAACCTGTTTTACAAGCCTTACTTCGAAGTCGAGCGTCGCAAATATCGCTTCCGCATCTTGAACGCTAGCGTGTCGCGCTTCTTCAAAGTGGCTCTGTGCGACGATCTAAACAATCCCGTGCAGTTCCAGCAGATTGCCAATGACGGCAACCTTCTGCCTTCGCCGGTTCCTCTCACGGAACTCGATGAGCAGGGCATCGCCGAGCGCTATGACATCGTCATTGACTTCTCACAGTTTGCCATCGGCCGCAAACTCTACTTCGTGAACCTCGCCCAGCACCAGAACGGCAGAAAACCCAACAAGGACCTCACGCTTTCCAAGGCTCTGGCGCCGGATCAGCCCGATCCATGCGTCGGCAAGTTCCTGGAGTTCCGCATTGTGCGTGATCCCGCACAGCCGGATCAAAGCCAGGTTCCTGCGGTCATGATCCCGAATCCGGATCTGTCCAATGTTCCAGTCGCACGCGAGCGTCTCTTCACCTTCGGCAGCGGCGCTTCACAGCCCCTGCCGGCGAGCGAACAGACGTACACCACCGGCTCCAACAATCAACCTGGACCGTGGGGCGTGGCAACGGATAACGGCCCAATGCTCAATGCAAGCTGGGGACGCATCTCAGCCGCGCCGAGCTACGGCACCCGTGAAATCTGGACGCTGCAGAACGGTGGCGGTGGCTGGGATCACCCCATCCACATCCACTTTGAAGAAGGCGTCATCCTGGCCCGCAACGGCAGCGCCAGCAACGTTCCCGCATGGGAAAAAGGCCGCAAGGACGTTTATCGTCTGCGTCCGGGAGGAAGCGTAACCCTGACCATGCAGTTCCGCGACTGGGGCGGGATGTTCATGGAGCACTGCCACAACACCGTGCATGAAGATAACGCCATGCTGATTCGTTGGGAAATCGATAATGGAGGCACGCCGTTCCTGCGTCCGCTTCCCACGCCGGTCCCGACGCCTCAGGGGGTCACCTTCGTTCCACCGGATGATATCGCTCCCACCGCCTTCTAATAAAAAGGCTCGTGCAACGATATAAAATGCGCTACTCTTAACCAGGACCGGCGTTTGTCTTATGAAGAAAATTCGCCGGTCCTGCTCGTCCTTTGCAGGTACAATAGTCACTCCAGGGAACCCTTGCCATGCCACGGAAACATTCATTTATTGTTGCGACGCTTGCCGTCATTTTTATATTCACCCTTGCAGTCATTGATTCGCATCCGGCCCAAGCTGACAATCGACGCTGGGGGTCGGATTACTTCCCCAACGTTCCGCTTGTAAACCAGGACGGCAAGACCGTTCATTTCTATGACGATCTCATTAAAGGCAAGAGCGTAGTCCTGGATATGATCTACACGCATTGCGTTGACTCGTGCCCGCTGGAAACTGCCCGGCTGGTGCAGGTGCAGAAATTGCTCGGGGACAGGGTGGGAAAAGATATTTTCTTCTATTCCATCACCATCGACCCTAAGCGCGATACTCCGAAAGTTCTTAAACAGTATGCAGAAACGTACCATACGGGGCCAGGGTGGACCTTTTATACAGGTAAGCCGGACGACATCACTCTGATTGCCAAGAAACTTGGGCTCTATTCAGACCCTGATCCCAACAATCGGGATGGCCACGCGCCAGGCGTGCTAATCGGCAATGAACCCACTCATCAGTGGATGCTGGATGCCGCCACCGACAACCCGCGCTTCATGTCCATTATGATCGGCGACTGGCTTAACAGCTGGAAGAGCCACAAAAACGGTCCTCTGCCCAGCTACACCAATGCCACTGTTGTTCAAAAGGACGGCCGTTACCTGTTTGCGCGCCATTGCGCCGCCTGTCACACCATTGGGCACGGCGACAAGATTGGGCCGGACTTGTTAGGTGTGGTCGACATCCGCGATCGTGCCTGGCTGCAACGGCAGATTGCCACCCCCGATGAAGTGCTGGCCGCAAAAGATCCTATCGCCACAGCGTTGTGGAAGAAATACAAGCACGTCAACATGCCCAACCTGCGTCTGGACCAGGATGAAGTTCAACTCATCATTGACTTCATGAAGAATCCTGAGGCAGCGCAATCGCAATCTACCGATGCATCAAAGGCGAAATCGCTTGATCTGACCGGTGCACACGGGCATATGTAAGAATTGGCGCGCCGTCGTAAATCGGCGGCGCGTTTTCTTCTCAAATCATTGCGGTTGCACTGCGCGCCGCACCGCCAGCAACTCCTTCAGCACATCTTCCAGGTTATTGAGATTGAGAGCATTGGCGCCATCCGACTTGGCGTGCGCAGGCTTGTCATGGACTTCCATAAATACGCCGTCCACACCGGCTGCCACTGCAGCACGCGAGAGCAGAGGAATAAACTCCGGCTGTCCGCCTGAAACTGCCTGACCGTTTGCGCCCGCTGAAGGCAATTGGACCGAATGGGTGGCATCAAAAACCGCGGGAGCGAACTGCCGCATGATGGCCAGTGAGCGCATGTCAACTACAAGATTGTTGTAACCGAAAGAACTCCCACGCTCGGTGAGGAATACGTTGTTGTTGCCGGACTCTCGCACCTTCTCAACGGCGTGCTTCATGTCCCAGGGCGAGACAAACTGCCCCTTCTTAATATTGATTGCACCCGCGTGTTTGGCTGCCGCAACCAGGAGATCTGTCTGACGGCACAGGAATGCTGGGATTTGAACTACATCCACGGCCGCGGCCACCGCTTCCACATCGGCGGCTTCATGCACGTCCGTAAGTACGGGAACTTTGATCTGCTGTTTCACTCTTTTAAGGATGCGCAGGCCTTCTTCAAGGCCCGGGCCGCGAAAGCTTTTGAGGGAAGTGCGATTGGCCTTGTCATACGAGGCTTTGAAGATATACGGCACACTCAGTTTGCGAGCCACAGCACTGATCGCGTCCGCCATTTTGAGGGCGTGTTCTTCGCTCTCAATGACGCAGGGGCCGGCGATGAGGAACAGCGGCCCGCCCACAGCAACCGGGCCAATTTGAAACTGGCGGTCAGGAGACATTAAACAAAGCTTACATGATCTGCCTGCTCAGCGACATCCGTGCTGTACGCCTTATAATCAGCGTCCATGGACGACTCTGCTGCGCGATCATCAACTGCCGAAAACGGCCAGCAGCCCGAGAAGTTGTATCTGCGCCTGCAGTCGGCCAATGTGTATGTACACAACCTGGAAAAGAGCCTCCAGTTTTACCTGGAGAAGCTTGGGTTTGAAGTGGCGTTTGATGTGATTACGCAAACCGGCCAGCGCTGGATTGGAGTTGCACCGCCGGACGGTACCGCTGTAGTGATCCTGATTGAGCCCGCTCCAGGGTCTGAGGAATATCAACTGATCGGCCGCCCCACTCAGATCACGTTTGTCACGGAAGATGTGGCCGCCAAGTACGGTGAATGGCACAGGAGAGGAGTTCGCTTCCAGCATACCCCACGGTTGCGGCGCATTAAGTACCAGCAGTTAGCCGGTGCCCGCCAAAGCGAGGCCTCAGTTGTTGCCGCGCAGCCGGCTCCAGTGTGGGGTGGCGTGTTTACCCGCTTTGAGGACCCTGATCGCAATTCCTTTGGGCTGGTAAGCCTGGATGAAATCAACCATGCGATTGAAGCGCAGCGGCGGCTGGCCGCGGAAAAGGCGGAGGCTGAGCGGCGCGCGGCGCGTGAGTTGGAAATTGCCAAAGAAGTGCAGCTGAAGCTGTTTCCGCAGTCCATGCCTCTGCTCAACACCATTGAATACGCCGGCGTATGCATTCAGGCGCTCCAGGTGGGAGGCGACTACTATGATTTCCTGAGCCTGGGTCACGGTCACATGGGAATGGTTCTGGCGGATATTTCAGGGAAAGGGATTGCAGCCGCGCTGCTTATGGCCAACCTGCAGGCCAACCTGCGAACACAATTTGCGGTGGCACTCGAGGAACCGGAGCGCTTCCTCCGGTCGGTGAACCAGCTCTTCTATGAAAATACTGCAGATAACGCTTATGCGAGTCTGTTCTTCGGGAGCTATGACGATGAAAAGCGGCGGCTCCGCTACGCCAACTGCGGCCATCTCTGCGGTTTGCTTCTTCGAAGCGGCGGCGAGTTGGAGAAGCTGGACTCCACCTGTACCGTCCTTGGCCTTTTCCAAGACTGGGATTGTTCCATCCTCGAATGCAGCATTGATTGTGGAGACACGCTTGCTCTCTATACGGACGGAGTCACCGAGTCGCTCAATGACGTCGAGCAGGAATTCGGAGAGGACAGACTGACGGACGTGTTACGGCGGAAGAGATCACTTCCGGCGCAAGAGCTGGCTTTGTCAGTGGTCGAGGAAGTGCAGAACTTCAGCGCGAAGAAGCAGCACGATGACATCACGTTGATCATCGCGAAGGGGAAATAGGGCGAGCGCATTGCTCAATGTGTGCGTCCGCCCTTTGGCAGATTTACCGTCTTACAATTCTTTCCGATCTGCGGAAGAGCTCGTCTTCTTCATGTACCCGGCTGTCACGCTGCGAGAATCCGTTGTCATAGGAAGCTTTCACAAAGGCGCTGAACAGCGGATGCGGCTCGAGTGGCTTCGACTTGAATTCAGGATGGAACTGGCAGCCTAGGAAAAACGGATGCTCCGCGATCTCGACGATCTCCACATAAGTCCCGTCTGGCGTTGCGCCAGTGAGTTTTAATCCAGCGCCGGTCAAAACGGCTTCATATTCGCGGTTGAATTCATACCGGTGGCGATGACGTTCACTGATCTCGGTCGCCCCGTAGGCGCGCGAAGCGTGGCTGTTTGATTCCAGCTTGCAGGTCCAGGCGCCGAGTCGCATGGTGCCGCCCAGTTCGTCAATTCCGCGCAGCTCGCGGAGTTTGTAAATTACACGGTGGGGGGTGGCGGGATCGAACTCGCTGGAGTTCGCCTGCTCCAGTCCACACACGTTGCGAGCGTACTCAATGCAGGCAGTCTGCATGCCCAGACAAATGCCAAAATAGGGGACCTTTCTTTCGCGCGCGTAACGTATGGCATTCAGCATGCCCTCGATACCGCGCTTGCCAAAGCCGCCCGGTACCAGGATGCCATCAAAGCCTTCGAGCTGAACTTCGTAATCGCGGTTTCCATCCTTGCTCTCCAGGCCCTCGGCTTCCACCCACGTCAGGTTCAGCTTCAGATTGTGCGCAATGGCGCCATGGATCAGCGCTTCTTTCAGGGATTTGTACGAGTCCTCATACTCCACATATTTTCCGACAATCCCGATATGAACTTCGTCTTTTGGGTTGTAAATTCTGTGTACCAGCTCTTCCCAGCGGACAAGATCAGGCTCTTTTGAGTCCACACGCAGGTAGCGCAGCAGGAGCTTGTCCACGGCTTCACGATGAAACACGAGCGGAACTTCGTAGATGGAAGCCACATCTTTCGCCGTGATCACGGCCTCGTCTTCCACGTTGCAGAAGAGAGCAATCTTGCTCTTGATGTCCTTGGAAAGAAAACGGTCGGTGCGGCACAGCAGAATATCCGGCTGGATTCCGATACTGAGCAGCTCTTTCACCGAGTGCTGCGT
>DATEJX010000155.1:0-6734 GCA_035277785.1 Candidatus Angelobacter sp.
GTACGGCAGGGACCAGCATTACGCAGTCTGGAGCAGCTTGTTTCAGAACAGGCAGGACCGTTTGATTTGATTTTTATCGACGCCCATAAACCCGAATATACCGAGTACTTTCAATGGTCATTGAAGCTCTCCCGGCCCGGGACCCTGATCATCGCTGACAACGTGGTGCGGAATGGAGCGGTGGCTGATTCCGCAAGCAAGGATGAACTGGTGCTCGGTATCCGCCGGTTTAATGATGCCGTAGCCAAAGAAAAACGTGTTTCGGCTACCGCGCTCCAAACCGTGGGAGCAAAAGGCTATGACGGATTGGTAATAGCTGTGGTAGACGGAAATGGCTGATTTTGCTGACCCAGCCCGCTAGGTTTATTTAATAGAAGGGCCGGGTAGTTTTGTTGAGTTTTGTTTAGCGCATCTCGCCGGTTTTGGTGCCAGTCTATAATTCACAGCTATGTCCTCGTTCCTCCAGAATCTTCGCTTCGGCATTCGTACCCTGCTCAAGAATCCCGGTTTTACTCTGGCTGCTGTGCTGACTCTGGCCCTGGGGATTGGGGCCAACACGGCAATCTTCACGGTCACCAGTTCTGCGCTGCTCAAGCCGTTCCCGTACCGGGACCCGAGCCGTCTTGTGCTACTTGCCACCGCACGCCGTGGCAATCGCGCAGAAGCCCAGGGCGGTATTTCCCTGAACCGATATGACATGTTGCGAGCACGCAGCCGTTCTTTCGCCGGGCTTAGTGTATTTGCCACTGATTCATTCAACCTGACCGGCGGTGGAGAGCCGGAGCAGGTGCCGATTGCGCGCGTTTCACCCAATTTCTTTTCTGTGCTGGGATTGAAACCGCGGTTGGGCCGCACGTTTACTGAGGACGAAGGCAAACCCGAAGGCAAGTTTGTGGTGATGATTTCTGACAAGCTGTGGCAAACACGCTTCGGCGGCGATCCCGGCATTGTAGGCAAGACGATTAACCTCGACGCGAACACTTACACCGTGGTCGGCATTCTTCCCGCAGGGATTCAGTTTCCCTTCCTGGGTCAGCCGGACGTGTGGACGCCGCGTTACTTTGAGCTCACGTTCATGACGCCGCAACACCTCCGCGCCGGCGTGGCTTATCTGCAGGGTGTTGGGCGGCTGGCGCCGGAGGCAACACTCAAGTCTACCGATGCAGAGTTGAAAGTCCTGGACCAGCAATACAATCAGGAAAATCCCAAGGCTCCAGATGGCGGGCCCAATATTTCCACGTTTGTGGGAGAGCTTCAGACTCTAACGGTTGCCAATTTGCGCGGCTGGCTGCTGTTTCTCAGCGCCATGGTAGGTGTGTTGTTGCTGATTGCATGCGCCAATGTGGCGAGCCTGCTGCTCTCTCGCGCGCTGGCAAGAGAAAAAGAAATTGCTGTGCGCACCGCGCTGGGTGCCAAGCGAGGCGTGATCATTCGGCAGCTTCTGACAGAAAGCGTTCTGCTTGCCCTGGTCGGGGGTGCAATTGGGCTGGCGCTGAGCTGGCTTGCGACCCGGTCGTTGACGGTGCTGGGCGCCGCCAATCTGCCGCCGGGCATTCCCATTGCAATCGATTGGAGAGTGCTGGTGTTCATGCTGGTAGTGTCTGTAATTACCGGATTGGTCTTTGGCATGTTTCCAGCCTGGCAGCTTTCACGAACCGACATGAATTCGCGTCTGCGCGATGAGGGACGAGGCACATCAGCAGGCCGCGCGCGAGCCCAGGTAAAGAGTGTTCTGGTGGTATGCCAGGTGGCGTTTTCACTGGTGATGCTGATTGTGGCAGGCCTGCTGGTGCGCAGCTTTGGGCGACTGCTGCGGGTTGATCCCGGATTTGATTCGCAGAACGTGCTCACCATGTCCGTCTCCCTGCCCACAGTAAAATATTCCAAAACGGACCAGCAGGTGATGTTCTTTGATGAGCTGTTGCGCAAGCTCTCTGCGGTGCCCGGAGTGCAGTCAGCTTCGGTGTCGGCGGCACTTCCGCTTTCTCCCATCCGCATCACTCCAATCCTGCCGGAAGGGCAACAGGTGGTTCCGCTGGCGCAACGGCCTTTCATTATCGTCGAGGCCACAAGTCCGCGATTTCTGGAAACCATGCATATTCCACTCCAGGCCGGACGGACATTCACCGACGCAGACAATGCCCAGGCGCCCAAGGTGCTGATCATTAATCAAGCACTGGCCCGCCGCTTCTGGCCTAATGAAAACCCAATCGGAAAACATGTCCTGGTGGGCCGTGATGTGCCAGAAGAGGTGGTGGGAGTAGCCGGCGATGTCAGAAATCAGGGATTGGCGCAGCCGCCGCAGCCGCAGTTCTATGTTCCTTATGCTCAGCTTCCGTGGCCGAACATGAACTTGTATCTGCGGACGGCGACCGATCCACACAACATGGTTTCTGCCATACGCAGCCAACTGGCGAGTGTTGATCCGGACCAACCGGTGACCAACATTCAAACGGTGGACGAGTTACTGGATGGCGCGCGCTCTCAGCCGCGCTTCACCATGCTTGTTTTGGGCGCTTTCTCTGGAACGGCGCTGGTTCTGGCAATCATTGGACTTTATGGCGTACTGGCCTATTCAGTAGCCCAGCGAAGGCAAGAGCTGGGAATACGGATGGCGTTGGGCGCGGAGCGCTCAGACATCGTACGACTCGTGGTGAGCCAGGGCATGATGCTGGCCGCCGTGGGTCTTGGCATAGGGCTGCTGGCCGCAGTTTTGCTGACGCGGCTGGTCTCCAGTTTTCTTTACGACATTGGAACGCACGACATCATGACGTTCGCGCTGGCGACGCTGGTGTTCCTGGGGATTGCTCTGGTGGCAAGTTATGTACCGGCACGACGCGCCACCGCAGTGGATCCTACGGAGGCGTTGCGTCACGGTTAAACAATTGCGCCGATCAGATTAAAAATAAGCTCTGGCAGAGCTTCATGTTACGAACTATTCAGGCATTTCTCCCGCTGAAAATGCCCTTACGACACTCGGGGAGATTGGAAACTCTTTGCACTTTGGAGTATAAAGAAAGGTTGGCCACAAAAAGCTTCCCGCAGTGCAACAGAGGATATTGGAAAAGGGAGTATGTCCACCACCACAGTACCGCCCAAAGGGTTAGAAGGTGTTGTTGCCGCTACTTCCTCCATCTGTTTTATTGATGGAGACGCCGGAATTCTGGCGTATCGCGGCATTGATATTCACGATCTTGCTGATAAGTCCACATTTGAGGAAACCTGCTATCTGCTGTGGCACGGGAAACTGCCCAGCCGATCCGAGCTTGACGACCTGAACAAGAAGCTGGCTGCAGAACGGAAGCTTGATCCGGCCATTATTGCTCTGATTCGCAGCTTTCCTAAGAGCGCGATTCCCATGGAGGTCTTGCGGACAGCGGTTTCAGCTCTGTCAGCCTACGATTCCGAAGCGGAAAAGATGGACCATGACACGAATGTGCGCAAGGCCATCCGCCTGACTTCGCAGATTGCCATGATTGTGGCGGCTTATGACCGCATCCGCAAGGGCAAGAACGTGGTTGAACCTGACCAGGCGCTTTCGCACGCTGGAAATTTTCTCTGGATGCTGAACGGTGAGAAGCCGTCCAAGACGGCGGACAGAGCGCTGGACGTTGCCCTGATTCTGCACGCTGACCATGAGCTCAACGCATCAACGTTTGCTGCTCGCGTGATTGCTGCCACGCTTGCGGATATGCATTCGGCGGTTACCGGCGCGATTGGCGCTTTGAAAGGCCCGCTGCACGGCGGCGCCAATGAAGCTGTGATGAAAATGCTGTTCGAGATCGACAAGAAGGGCGCTGATCCGGTGGAGTTTGTCAAAAGCAGGCTGGCCGAGGGGAAAAAGATTTCTGGCTTTGGCCATCGCGTCTACCACACGGAAGACCCGCGAGCCACGCACCTGCGGCAGATGTCGCGAGACCTGGGACGCTCGGCAAATCCGAAATGGTTTGACCTGTCAGAGAAAATCGAACAGTTTATCAAGCGCGACAGGCGCCTCAACGCCAACGTGGACTTCTATTCGGCATCGACTTATACGACGCTGGGACTTGACATGGACCTGTTTACCCCGGTGTTTGCTCTCTCACGCATCAGCGGCTGGGCTGCCCATATTATCGAGCAGCTTGATGACAACCGGCTGATTCGTCCGCGCGCGGATTACATCGGACCCAAGCACCCGAACCGGTATATTCCGATGGACCAGAGATAGCACTCAGCAGACAACAATCAGCATTCAGCCCCTCGGCTTCCTGCAGAGGGGCTGAGTTGTTATTGAGGAAGTTGCTACGGCCTTCAGCTCTGTGCTCCGACCTGACGATGCTCTTGCACCAGCGGAGAAGCGTAAAATATAGCTATGCGCCGGGTTTACCTCGACAACAATGCCACCACACCGGTTCTGCCCGAGGTGTTTGAGGCGATGAAGCCGTTCTATCTGGAGCGGTTCGGCAACGCCTCGTCCATACACCATTACGGGCAGCATGCGCGCGCGGCGGTGGAGAAGGCTCGGGCGGCGGTGGCGGCACTGATGCATTGCCGTCCGGCGGAGGTGGTGTTCACCAGCGGCGGCACGGAAGGCGACAACGCAGGCATCTTCGGCCTTGTGAGTAAGGGCGATCACGTCATTACTTCCACCATTGAGCACAGCGCGGTGCTGAACACGTGCAAGCGACTGGAGCAGATGGGTTGCGAGGTGACGAACGTTGGCGTGAACGAGCGCGGCGAAATCGATCCTGAGGACATTCGCAAGGCTCTGCGGCCAAACACGCGGCTGATCAGCGTAATGATGGCCAACAATGAAACCGGAGTGCTGCAGCCGGTGGAGGAGATTGGACGAATCGCGCGCGAGGCTGACGTCTTTTTTCATACGGACGCGGTGCAGGCAGCAGGCAAAGTGCCGATCGACGTGGAGAAGATTGGGTGTGATGTGCTGTCGATTTCCGGGCACAAAATCCATGCGCCGCAAGGCACTGGAGCGATGTACATCCGCAAAGGCACGCTGATCCAGCCGCTGATCTACGGCGGCAGCCACGAGCGGCAGCGGCGCGCAGGCACGGAGAACCTTCCCGGCATCGTTGGCCTGGGCAAGGCGGCGGAGCTTGCAACGGAGTGGCTCAGCGGCAACGGCCCTGCGGAGATGAGCGCGATGCGCGATCATCTGCAGCAGAGCGTTCTGGACACGGTGGAGGCTGCGGGCGTGAACGGCGCAAGCGCGGCTCGCGTGCCGAATACGACGAATCTCTGGTTTGACTACATTGAGGGCGAAGCGCTGGTGATTGCTCTCGACCTGAAGGGCCTTGCCGTGTCGAGCGGCGCTGCCTGCTCTTCCGGGGCTATTGAGCCTTCGCACGTTTTGCTGGCCATGGGATTGCTTCATGAGCGCGCTCGGGCCAGCGTCCGCATCAGCCTGGGCAAGCAGACCACGCAGGAAGATGTGGACTTCGCCATCAGCGTGATTCCTGAAACCGTGGGCCGGCTGCGGGAGATTTCGCCGTTGTACGCGAAACAAGCAATTAGCAGTTAGCAATTGGCAATTAGCCAAAATCCTACCGCGCTCCAAGAAAAACCTTACCGCTGATGAACACTGATTAAACTGATCAAAAAAGATCTTCATCTGCATTCCCTCTGCTGCCTGCCCTTTCTTATCTGCGATCATCTGCGTCTATCTGTGGTACAGCTTGTCTGCGCCTTTCCTGTCAGGTCGCTCATCTATAATTAGGCAAGCGCTGTTTCCGAGTCGTTGCTGAGTACCTCAGCGGCTAAAGCCGGCAATAAGGAGGGCCTTTACCGCAGGCATAAATGCCTGCTCCACCCCGTCGCCGCAAACGGTTCATCAGCGCGAAGCATTTATGCCCACTGAGACCATTGCCGTAGCCATGTCGGGCGGTGTCGATTCGTCCACCGTCGCGGCCATGCTGCGCGCCGAGGGCTACAACGTTGTGGGCCTGACCATGCAGCTCTGGAACCAGCGGCGGCTTGCCGGTCGCGAGGGCATGCCGGAGCACGTCCAGGGGCGCTGCTGCTCCATTGAAGATGTTTACGACGCGCGCGCCGTCGCCGAAGACCTGGACATTCCCTACTACGTCGTCAACCACCAGGAGCGTTTTGAGCGCGACGTGGTGCGTCCGTTTGTCGCCGAGTATCTTTCCGGGCGCACGCCCATCCCGTGCAGCCTGTGCAACAACCATCTCAAGTTTGATCAGCTTCTGATCACGGCGCGGCAGATTGGCGCAGACCTGCTGGCCACGGGCCACTACGCGCGCTGCGAGTTTTCTCCGGAGCGCAACCGCTGGCTGCTGCGGCGCGCGGCAGATCCGGCCAAGGACCAGACCTACTTTCTCTTCGGGCTCACGCAGGAGCAGCTCAGCCGCACGCGCTTCCCTCTGGGCCACATGAGCAAGCCGCAGGTGCGCGAACTGGCGCGGCAGCACGGCCTGGCGCTGGCGGAAAAGCCGGACTCGCAGGAGATCTGCTTTGTCCCCGGCGGCGATTACAAGCGCTTTATTGACGCCTATCTCTCGGAGCAGGGCGAGCAGCTCCCGGACACTTCCGGCGAGCTCGTCACCAGCGATGGGCGCGTGCTCGGCCGGCATGAGGGCATCCACAACTTCACCGTGGGCCAGCGCAAGGGACTGGGCGTGGCCACAGGCTCGCCGCTCTACGTCATCAACATCAACGGTGAGCGCGGACAGGTGACCGTCGGCGGCAATGATGAGTTGCTCTCGCGGAGGCTTGTGGCA
>DATEJX010000156.1:0-4865 GCA_035277785.1 Candidatus Angelobacter sp.
CGGCGCAAGTATTGCGCGTCCGAAACGATGTTAGAAAAGCGCGCTTCGTCAGAGAAAACGGCAGCTCTAACCGGGGCTGCCGTTTTTGTTTGAATCCAAGCCAGTGTTTGCTATCAGGCTTCCCATTACGCAGCGATCACGTTGCGATTTTTACAGCTTGGCAAACCTTATTGCCTGTCCCACCCCTCCCCCGTCAACCCCGAAAAATATAGACTTAGCGGAATCAACCCCGGCGTCCCCACAAAACCCGGTGTTGGTTTTGCGGGGTGGAATGGCCAATTGCAAATTGCAAACTGCTATTTGCTCTGTTTTCAAAGACCCGTTGCCGTCCGCCCTGGGGCGGGGAGATTTGGCGAGCAGCTAGAAGTCGGGTCCCCAGAAAGCCCGACTTTGGCTTTTCCGGGGTGGAGGAGCTAGCCGCCAGCAGCTTAGCCAAAATCGAACCAGAGTAGCGCGTTCTCTGCAGCGAAACCATTGCGAAATAGTTCATCCGCCGGGTACATGTCTTTTCTGACCCACTGCTGTTAACCCGTACATGTCCGAGTACCAAGCGCAAGCGCGAACTCGTCCATCTACCGTCCTCCTGCCCATCGGACCCCTGTCCTTGCCTTTCAATTTTGGCAGTTTTGGCAATCATGGCACTTGTGGCAATCTCTTTGGTTCATTGAACCTGTTTTTGGTAAAGCGGCCGCCTTTCACTGTGGAAGCCCGGGGTTTTCTACTGGGTGAGCGGAGTGAATCGAGGCTGTCGCCTTTTTTCTATTTCTTTGAAGCCGAAATGGAACTCACGGTTATCGTGTCCCCCTTTTCAGTACCTTTCACGGTGGCCTTCTCGCCGGCGTACTTGTCGATCGCTGATTTGTCGCCTTTCAATGTATAGACCTTGTCTCCGACAACGAGCGCATAATCCGACCCGGACTTTACGCATTCGCGAGTGCATTCTGCTGCTGATTTGCCTTTCATCATGTGCTGCTTGCCGCACATACTGTCGGAGACCACTCCAGTAAACGTTTGCTCACCTGCGGACGCACTCAACCCTGTAGCCATGCCGGCAAGAATTACTGCTGCGATCAATTTGCTTTTCATGCATGCTCCTTTTGCATTTGAGAATAAACATCTTTTTTTGATTCGCTGCCAGTCAGTGTCCCGCGCCGTAATGCGCGCTCTTTCATCAGCACGAAAAAGACCGGCACCAGAATCAGAACATGAATCGTTGAGGTGATCATCCCGCCAACAATTGGCGCTGCTATCGGCTTCATCACATCGGAGCCGATGCCCCTTGCCCACAGAATGGGCGCAAGACTGGCCAGGACAGCGGTAACCGTCATCAATTTGGGCCGGAGCCGCTGCACCGCGCCCTCGATTGCGGCCTGCTCAACATCGGCTTCAGTGGTTACCAGCCCGCGTTCAAGCCGATGCTGTAAAGCTTCATGAAGGTACACCACCATCACCACGCCCGTTTCCACCGCAATCCCAAAAAGCGCTATGTAACCTACCCAGACCGCCACGCTGAAGTTATATCCCAGCAGCCACTGCAAGATCAGGCCGCCTGTCATCGCATACAGTGTGGGGAATATCAGCACTGCCGCCTCCGTCGCGGAGTGGAAAACCATGTAGAGCAGCAGAAAAATAACAAAGAAAACCACCGGCAGAATAATCTTCAATCGCTCCTTTGCCCGCATTTCGAACTCGTATTCGCCGGCCCAGCGATATGTGTATCCCGCAGGCAGATGTAAATTGTCCCGCAACATACGGTCAGCCTTCTCAACGAAACCACCGTAATTTCGCGTGTTGAGGTCCAGGTACACGTAACCAGTAAGAGCTCCGTCCTCGTCACGAATCATGGTTGGCCCGTGAGAAAATGACAGACGTGCAACTTGCCCAATGGGAATTTGTGCTCCCGATGAGGTTGCAACAAGAACGTGCCCAAGGTCTTGCAGATTGTCGCGGAAATCACGTTCGTAACGGACATTGATCGGATAACGCTCGCGCCCCTCCACATTTTCAGCAATATTCATGCCGCCAATGCCTGAGGTGATGGCGCGCTGCACGTCTCCCACGGTTAGCCCGTACCGTGCCGCTTCGTCCCGGTTTACCTCAATGTTTATGTAGAAACCTTGTGCAACTTTCTCCGCGAACGCCGAGCGCATTTCCGGAATACCAGCAAGCGTCTGCTGGATCTGTGCTCCGATCTGTTGGATCTGGTCAAGGTTTGGTCCTTGCACCTTCAGTCCCACAGGCGTCTTGATTCCGGTGAGTTCCATGTCGAGCCGGTTCTCCACCGGCATCGTCCACGTATTTGAGAGTCCGGGAAGTTGAAGCTTCGAGTCCATTTCAGCAATCAGTTTTTCGTAAGTCATGCCTGCCCGCCACTGATCACGTGGTTTCAGCATGATCGTGGTGTCATACATGTCGAGTGGAGCGTTGTCGGTCGCGCTGTTAGAACGTCCTACCGTGCCGAAAACTGTCTCCACTTCGGGGAATGTGCGGATGATCCGGTCTTGTTCCTGGAGTAGAGCTGAAGCCTGAGTAATCGAAATGCCAGGAAGTGCAGTAGGCATATACAACGACGATCCCTCAAACAGAGGTGGCATGAATTGGCTTCCGATCCGGAACAGAAGTGGGATCGTTAGCGCAAGAAACAGCAGGTTGATTGCAATCGTTGTCTTTCGGAAGCGCAGCGCCAGCCGCAATACCGGCAAATACAACATTTGCGTGAAGCGTGAGATTGGATTTGCCTTCTCTGATCGCAACCGGCCGCGAATGAACATCAACATCAGCACAGGTACCAGCGTGATTGCCAGCAGTGATGAGAACCCAACGGAAAGGGTCTTGGTCCATGCCAATGGGCGGAACATGCGTCCTTCCTGCGCTTCCAGCAGGAAGACGGGCAGGAATGAAACCACAATGATTAGCAGCGAATAAAAAATTGCCGGTCCAACCTGTTTGGCTGAATGTAGAACAATCCGCCGTCGTTCACGTTCTGCAATCTCATCCGCCTGTGCTGCTTCCTGGCGCTCGGCGAGATGCTTGTAACCGTTCTCGACCATCACAATAGCGGCATCCACAAGAACTCCAATCGCCAGGGCGAGACCGCCGAGCGACATGATGTTCGAGGTAACGTGCAGGTAGTACATTGGCAGAAACGAAGCGATCACCGCGATGGGCAACGTCAGAATGGGAATCAAAGCCGAACGGAAATGGAACAGAAATACAATTGTGACCAGGCTGACGATAATGGCCTCTTCAATCAGGTCGCGTTGCAGGGTGCGAATCGACTCCCCAATGAGTCCGGAGCGGTCATATCCGGCAACCACTTCCACGCCGGGCGGCAGTGAAGGCCGGATTTGCGCAAGCTTTTTCTTGACCCCATCGATCACGGTAAGCGCATTCTGGCCGAAGCGCATTACCACAATGCCGCCCACAGTCTCGCCTTCGCCGTTCCACTCCGCCACTCCTCTCCGAACATCGGGCCCAAAAGCCACACTGCCCAGATCACCCAGCAGAATCGGAGTGCCGTTCTTCGCTCCCACAGATACTTTGCGCAGATCATCGGGCGAACGCAGGTAGCCAAGCCCGCGGATCATGTACTCGGCGCCGTTCATCTCCAATACATTGCCGCCAACCTCGTTCGTGCTTTGCTGAACGCGGTCAATTACTGTTGACAGCGGTATTCCATAAGCTAAAAGCTTGTTTGGGTCGAGCTTCACCTGGTACTGGCGGACAAAGCCGCCGATGCTTGCGACTTCAGCAACCCCCGGAACGGTCGAAAGCTGGTAACGCAGAAACCAGTCTTGCAAGGTGCGCAGATCAGCCAGGCTGTGCTGGTGTGAATGATCAACCAGGGCATATTCATAAACCCATCCTGCGCCGGTCGCGTCCGGCCCAATCACTGGATTGACCCCAGCCGGCAAACGCCCAGTGAGTTGTTGCAAATATTCCGTCACGCGCGAGCGGGCCCAATACAGGTCGGTTCCGTCTTCAAAGACCACGAAGACATAGGAATCCCCGAACATCGTCTGCGCACGGACTGCCTTCACATTGGGCGCGGCTAGAAAAGTCGTGACCAGCGGATACGTGACCTGGTCTTCAATAATGTTCGGTGGCTCGCCCGCCCATTCCGTATGGATTACCACCTGCACGTCGGAGATATCTGGCAGAGCATCCAGCGGGATGTGTCCCAGGGACCAGATGCCCGCCATCACCAGAAGAATTGTGCCGGTGAAGACGAGGAAGCGGTTCCCAGCGCACCAGTCAATCGCGCGAGAGATCATCACATGCCTCCCGTGGCGCTCACGTTCATCTGTTTCGAAGCGAGCATTTGTCCGTTTTGTTGTGCCGTGATTGTCACCTGCCACGTGCCGCCGCTCCCCAGCGTTCCCGAAGCTTCATACAATCCGTTGCCTTTATCGTTGAGCGTGGCGTTCGTGCGCATCTCAGCCATCCCCATCGCAGGCATGGCCGGCATATAAAAAGTGACGCTCACTTGCGCGCCGCTGACGGGTTTGCCGGTGGAGTCCGTGAGCTTTACACGGAAGACGTTGCTTCCCTTATGCGGCGGCGAAGGCTCAGTAGAAAATTCGAGGTTCGCGTTTTGCTGCGGGATTGAAACCGCTGCGGTTCCTCCTGCGCCGCCAGCTCCGGGTGGAGGGGGAGCAAATTGACCGATTGCGGCCTGAATTTGGCTTTCGGAATCGACAAGGAAATTTGCCGAGCTGACAATGCGCTCTCCTGATTTCAGCCCCTTGAGCACAATCAAATCGTCGCCGACCCTGCCTCCAGTTTGGATTTCTCGTGGCTCCAGGTATCCTCCCCCGTGATCCACAAATGCGATCTGCCGGGCGCCGGACTGCAATGCTCCTGAA
>DATEJX010000157.1:0-2704 GCA_035277785.1 Candidatus Angelobacter sp.
AGCCCTCGCCATCGCGCTCACCGGAATGATGGAAGATCATGAAATCAACCGTGACCGCGCTCTCCAACTCGCGCATATGGTTCTGCACGACAATGCGGCCAAGCTGTATGGCTGGACGAAGTAAATGTCGAACGCGCCCGACCAACAACTGCTGGAAGCTCTGCTCGATTCATGGGACCGCAACAATGCGATTCTGGTAAACCTGCTTCGCGCGGTGCCGGAGCAAAGATTGGCGATCAGAGCCATGGAGGGCAGCCCGTCCGTCGCGCAACTTTTCTCCCACATCCATTATGTGCGTCTGGTTTTCGTGCAGGAAGATGCTCCCGAATTTGGGATGAAGGTGCCGGAAGAAGAATGGAGCGGGGAGTGTGATCCTCGCTGTATCGAGCAGATGCTGAATGAGAGCGCCAGGACGGTGCGGGAGGCGGTGAAAGGCAGGCTTGCCGCCGCCCGGGAGATGGATCTTCATTACGACCACCCGATTCTCTTCCTCCAACATATGATCTGGCATGAGGGCTACCATCACGGACAGATCAAGCTGGCACTGAAACTGGCAGGGCAGCCGCTTTCAAATGCGGAAGCCGGGCCGATCTCATGGCGCGTCTGGATGAACAAGAAAAATCAGCGATCTGATTCAGGACTGTCTGACTGATTGAGAGAGAACTCATCCTGTTGCAAGCGTGGGATACCGTTCCTTGCTGAAATCGCATCTCTTGAGAATCTGGGTGCGAGAAAGGGAAGTGCGGTATGCGAATTGGCATTCTCGGTTCCGGATTGATGGGCAGCAAGCTCGGCACGATTTTCGCGCGCGCTGGACATGAAGTTGTGTTCAGCTATTCGCGCGACAATGACAAACTCAAGAAACTCGCCCGTGATGCGCGCGGCAAGGCCCGAGCCGGTTCACCGGCCGAAGCTGCCCATCACGCCGATGCTCTGCTGCTCGCGGTGCACTGGTCTCAGGTAAACGACGTTTTGAAGCAGGCTGGCGATTTATCAGGCAAGATGATCATCAGCTGCTCTCTACCCATGAACCGTGATGACACCGAGCTTGTGGTTGCCCATAGATCGTCGGGCGCGGAAGCCCTTGCCAAAAAGCTCCCGCGTTCCCGAGTGGTCTCTGCGTTCAACACTGTGCCCAGTGAAGTACTGTTCGGTGCTTTTGCCGCACGTCGCAGAAAAACCAAGCCCAGTCTCATCTATTGTGGCGACGACTCAAAAAGCAAGAAGATCGCCGCCACACTGATCCAAGACGTGGGTTTTGATCCGGTCGATGCCGGTCCGCTTCGAATTGCGCGTTACACGGAACCTTTTGCTCTGCTGGTTGCGCAACTGGCTTATGAGGGCAAAGGAGGCCCT
This sequence comes from Candidatus Angelobacter sp., assembly GCA_035277785.1. Taxonomy (GTDB): domain Bacteria; phylum Acidobacteriota; class Terriglobia; order Terriglobales; family Acidobacteriaceae; genus Angelobacter. The sequence goes on from DATEJX010000157.1 coordinate 1,357, forward strand.
GAGATCGCTTACCGGGTTGAACGATTTCGCTGATCGAGACTGAATATCCTGCTGCTGCCCCGCGGCATTTTCAAGAACATGCACTGTCAGAAAGGAAGCTAACACATGGAAATCAAAAGAATCGGCTCACAACCCTCCGGACAGGGCCCGTCAGACTGGTTCACCGGCACGGTAAGAGTTGATCCGCTGTTTCAAGCGCCCGATCCAGCGCGTGTTCAGGGCGCCAGCGTAACCTTTGAGCCGGGAGCGCGGACCGCATGGCATACGCATCCGCTCGGTCAAACACTGATCGTGACTGCCGGTTGCGGCTGGGCGCAGCGGGAAGGCGGCCCGGTTGAGGAGATTCGGCCGGGCGATGTGGTCTGGTTCTCACCCGGAGAGAAACACTGGCATGGAGCTACTCCCACCACGGCCATGACGCATATCGCCGTTCAGGAAAAGCTCAATGGCAAAGTGGTGGATTGGCTGGAAAAAGTGAGCGACGATCAGTACCTTCGCTCCCGCAAGTGAAGTGTTGACGGCAACATAACTGGCCCATACATTGGCTCACAGAAGCTTCGCATCAAAATCATGATCTTTGGTGAGGGAATGACGGCATTGTCTGGATGGGAGAACTTTTATGTAATTGTCGGCTCGTCAGCGGGCGCGCTGATTGGTCTGCAATTTGTAGTGATCACTCTCATTGCCGATATGCCCATCCGCGATGGCTCAGCCCAGGCCGGCCAGGCCTTTGCCACGCCCACCATCGTCCACTTTGGAGCTGTGCTGCTGCTAGCTGGGATTCTCAGCGCTCCCTGGAACAGCATTGCGCCGGTGACGGTGCTGTGGGGATTGATGGCTCTCATCGGGCTGATCTATACCGCTGTGGTTGCTCGCCGTATGCGGCTGCAAACTGCATACAAGCCTGAGTTTGAGGACTGGCTATTTCACGCTCTGCTGCCCTTTGCAGCCTACGTCGCTCTGGCGGTGTCCTCTTTCACAGCGCATACCCACTTATCCGGGGCGCTTTTTGCTGTGGCTGCGGCGGCCATGCTGCTGCTCTTCATCGGAATCCATAACGCCTGGGACGCAGTCACTTACCATGTTTTTGTAGTAAAGCGGAAACAGCAGGAAAAACACCATCGCGAGTAAGAGTTCAGTGTCGCTTTGGCCCAGAGTGAGAATTGGGTCGATAACCCGCCTGACATCGTTGAGGTCAGTCAGCGACCGTCTCAATTTAAGACGCAGCAGCCCTGTTATAGGTGGAATACCTGCTTTTTTGAAAATTTTTGTAAAGTTCCCCCTTGACTTGCTTTAAGGACACTGCAAAACTCACTCCAGTCCAACTTAGTGAGTTGGGGGCGTATTT
>DATEJX010000158.1:0-3962 GCA_035277785.1 Candidatus Angelobacter sp.
AATTTTGGCCGCTAATTTGGGGCTTGCCCTCATGCGCAAGAGGCTAAGTTAAATAGTTGCTCCGCTATATCTCAACCCGTCTTCTTTACACCATCCCTGTGATCTGGCTGGTCGTTTCTGTCGTGTTCATGCTGATCCATCTTGTGCCCGGTGATCCTATCCAACAGATGCTGGGCGAAGGAGCTTCAGCCGCTGATCTCCAGGCTGCGCGCCACGCTTATGGGCTGGACGTTCCCATTGGTCAACAATATGTGAATTACTGGAAAGGCGTGCTTCATGGCGATCTCGGCCGTTCGCTGCGTTTTGATCAGCCAGTGAGCAAACTGGTGCTGCAGCGATATCCGCAGACGCTGCAGTTGACCGTGGCGTCCATGATTGTGGCGCTTCTGATCTCGATTCCCGCGGGCGTCCGCTCAGCGCGAAGACGCAACTGTTGGGACGACCGCCTGCTCAGCTTCGTCAGCCTGCTCGGGCTCTCATTTCCCAACTTCGCTTTGGGGCCGATTCTCATCTTGTTCTTTGCCATTTACCTTGGCTTGCTGCCTGTTTCAGGCTCGGGATCTCCCGCGCATCTTGTGCTTCCGGCCATCACCATGGGCGGCGCACTCGCAGCGATTCTGACCCGCATGGTCCGTACCGCCATGCTGGAAGAACTCAGCCAGGATTACATTCGCACTGCGCGTGCCAAAGGCCTGCCGGAAAATGTTGTGGTCTACAAACACGCGTTGCGCAATGCGCTTGTGCCCGTGCTGACCGTTGTGGGATTGCAGTTTGGCGCGCTGCTCGCAGGCGCAATCGTCACCGAGACTATTTTCTCCTGGCCTGGCATTGGGCGCCTCACGATTCAGGCCATAGGCAATCGTGATTACTACCTGGTCGAGGGGTGCATCCTGATGATTGGCCTCACGTACGTTGCCGTAAACTTTGTGACGGATTTCTTCTACTCTCTCGCAAATCCGAGAATTCGCCAGTAACGTCGGAGCAAGATTAGAGCACCAGAATTTCCGCTGTTACCGTATCCCGATCAATTCTGATCTTTGCCACACTAATCGGCAGCTTGAATCTTCTCGGTCCCGCGCTGCCCGGATTCAGATAAAGCACTCCATTTTTTGTTTCCTGCTTTGATTGATGAGAGTGCCCGCTAATGACCACATCAAAACCTGCGCCCGCTGGGTTCAGATCCATCGCGTTCACATCGTGAATCACATAGATGGTTTTGCCCGCCAGTTCAAGAACGTCCGTCTCCGGGAACTCACGCGCCCACGTCTGCACATCCACATTGCCGCGAATCGCCGTCACAGGCGCAATTTTCTTAAGCTCACCAATGATTTCCGGCGCGCCAATATCGCCCGCGTGGATGATATGTTCCGAACCATGCAGTGCCTGGACCGCTTCAGGCCGAAGCAGACCGTGCGTATCCGAAATGACTCCTATGATCATCTCGCTAGTAGCGCTATCCGGTCGCGCTGACCTTTTTGGGCCTTTCCGATTACGGCGATGACGCGCGATGACGGCGATCTCGGCGATTCCTACAGTCCGGCTTCAATCCGCGATCTTGGATCCATGTAATCCCGCAAAGCGTCGCCGATAAAATTAAATGACAGCACGGCAAGCATTACTGCCAAAGCAGGGAAGATCACGAGGTGTGGCGCGTCAAACAGATGCGATCGTCCGTCATTCAGCATCGAACCCCAGCTTGCTGTTGGCGGCGGAACTCCGAGTCCAAGAAAACTCATGGTGGCTTCCGCCAGCACAGCACCGGCCATTCCGATTGCCCCCTGCACAATCACGGGCTGAATGATGTTTGGCAAAATATGGCGAGTAACGATGCGCCAGTCGCTCGCACCCAGCGCGCGGGCAGCTTCCACGAATTCGCGTTCTTTGACAGCAAGTACCTGCGCGCGCACCAGACGTGCGTAACCAACCCAGCCGCCGATGCATAGAGCAAGAATCAGGTTCAAGATGCCGGGACCGAGAAAGGCCACAAAGGCAATCGCCAGTAAAATGCCCGGGAACGAGAGAAAGGCATTCATGATCACGACGTTGAATATCCGGTCTGTGTAGCCGCCATAATATCCGGCGATGCAGCCAAAGATCAGGCCCAGCACTAGCGATCCAGCCACCACGCTGGATCCCACCAGCATCGAAATTCGCGCACCGTAAATCACGCGTGACAAAATGTCCCGTCCTAGCTCGTCGGTACCGAACCAATGGGCTGCACTCGCGGGCTGCAGCCGTGCTGCCAGGTTGATGTGGCTGGGACTCTGCGGGGCAATCCATGGTGCAAACAACGCGAACAAGATAAAAATCGCAACCAGCACCATGCCAATGGCAGCGAGCCGATTGTGCCGCCCAAGCGCTGTTGCGGTAGACCACGTTGCAGAAGCCATGGTTGTGTTATCGGTTTACTGCCTGGCAAACATTCCTGAGCGCCCGCATGAAAAGCTCATTTTGTTGCGGTGTGCCAATCGTTACGCGAATTCCGTTCGGGATTCCCCAGGGAACCAGCGAACGCACAATCACACCCTCAGCCTGTATGCGTTTGGCGAACGCATTGGCATCTTCATCCACTTCAAAGTAGATGAAGTTTGCGCTTGTCGGCACAGCGCGCAAACCGAGTTCGGCGAACTGCGGCAGCAGCCATTTCGAACCTTCGGCGTTGTTCTCCACCGTCCGGAGAATATGGCCGTCATCGCGGATTGCGGCCAACCCGGCTGCTTGCGCAATTACGGAAACAGAAAAGGAATTCCGCACCCGGCCGAAGTATTGGAACAACTCTGGATTGCCACATCCGTAGCCCAGCCTGATTCCCGCCAGCCCGTGCGCCTTGGAAAATGTGCGCAGCACAATGACATTCCTGCGTCCCGCACGCACATAATTCATGGATCGCGAGTAGGTGATTCCGCGCTCGGCGGCAAAGCAGGTGGCAAAATCGGAGTACGCTTCATCCAGCACCACCAGTACGTGGTCCGGAACACGAGACAAGAACCTGTCGGTCGCGTCGGCGTCAAACATAGTGCCGGTGGGGTTGTTCGGATTCGCCAGGATGACTACGCGAGTATTTTCGTTGATGGCTGCGGCGATCGCGTCCAGATCATAAGTGTCGTTTTTTAACCGTGCGGTTATGAGCTTGCCGCCAGCAGACTGCGTCACAATGGGATAGCTGATGAATGATCGCTCGCTGGTGATGCAGTTCAGTCCGGGGCCAAGCAGCGTCCGGGCCAGAATATCCAGCAGACCCAGGGAGCCGTCCGCGAGAAAAATTTGTTCAGGTGCAATCTGGTGCCGCGCTGCAAGTTCCACGCGCAGCTCAGAAGCGTCATTGTCCGGATAAAGATTTACTTCTGCTGCGGCCGCACGGATTGCTTCCACCGCTCGCGGCGAGGGACCAAATGGGTTTTCGTTCGATGCCAGCTTGATCATCGTCAAGCCGGACTCACGCTGCGCCTGTCGTAGTGCCTTGCCGGGAACGTATCCCACCAGGGAACGTATATGCGGCGGGATGAGATCAAGGATGGTCTTCTTCATCAGATGAAAGAAGTGTTACAGGCTTTTCTATCATGAACCCGGACGATTGACCAGTGCTTCACGTTGTGCAGTGCAACGCGGCGTGCTATTAATGCTTAAAGCGCGATCTCGAACCACGATTCTTTGAGTGCCGGTGACCGCGCTCAAATCCCCGCGCAGGCCGCGAATCACGCTCAAACCGCTGCTGGTCTCCGTCACGGGGCTGCTCCTGTCCTCTGACGTTGCGTTCACTGCGCGGCGCAAATTTACGCTGTTCCCCTTCAGCGCGCCGCCCGAATTTCGGCCCCTCGGGTCCAGAGCGCTGCCCGAATTTCCGCCTCGCTTGCTCGCCTTGTTCCTTCGCATTGCGAGCACCTTCTCTTCGCGGACGGAAGTGCTCCTGATCTCGTTCCTTCACACGCGCTTTGCCGATGAATCGTGCGGCGCCCTTTGCC
>DATEJX010000159.1:0-13206 GCA_035277785.1 Candidatus Angelobacter sp.
ACCAGCGGAGCAGCAGATTTTGGTCGCATTCCGACGTGAAGGGGATTAAAATATATTTATGTCCACAATAGGTGATCCAAACGTCTCATTATTGTCAAAAACTGCAGATTTTTACCGTCGTTCGATTGAAAACTACGCTGAGTACACCAAAACAGAACGCAAGCCCCGCACCAAAAGACAGCTCCAGGCCCGCCTGAAAACCATTCTTCAGGAAATAGAAGCCAGCAGAAATGTCGACGCCAGTTAGGCCCGCTTTGCACTGCTTCCAGTGCATCACTCCGGTTTGGCGTCAGGACCTCTCCTAGCAGGATTTTCACGTTCGCTACATCCGGTTTTTGAACCCCGCCATGGCCTCGCGTCATCGATAAGCAGATGGAGGCCATAATGTACGTTGTCACCGGAGCAACCGGCAATACAGGACGTGTAATAGCCAATCGCCTGATTGATGCCGGCAAGAAAGTTCGTGTTATCAGCCGAAGCGCAGACCACCTGAAGCCGTTTGTGGCGCGCGGAGCGGAACCCTTTGTTGCTGACCTGCACGACCAGGCAGCTCTTACCAAAGCTTTCACTGGCGCCGATGCGGTATACGTCATGATCCCGCCAGACATGTCCACCCCGGATCCGCGCGGGTATCAGAAAAAGGTCACCGATGCCATCGCGGGGGCGCTGCAGTCGGCGGGCGTGAAGAACGCCGTCTCCTTGAGCAGCGTGGGCGCGGACAAAGACTCAGGCACCGGGCCGGTTGCGGGGCTGCACGAACTTGAGAAGAAGCTCAACGCCATCAAAGGACTCAATATCCTGCATTTGCGCCCGGGATACTTCATGGAAAACACCCTGGGTCAGGTGGGTGCGATTAAAGGCTTTGGCAAGGCAGCGGGTCCGGTGCGCGGGGACCTGAAGCTTCCCATGATCGCGACACGGGATATTGGCGAAGCCGCAGCGGATGCCCTGTTGAGACTCGACTTCAAGGGCAATCACACGCGCGAGTTGCTGGGCCAGCGCGATCTGAGCTACAACGAAGCCACGGCCATCATCGGCAAGGCCATTGATCACACTGATTTGAAATACGTGCACCTGCCGAACGAACAGACCCAGCCGATGTTCGTGCAGATGGGCATGTCATCCAATGCGGCTGACCTGATCCTGGAGATGTCAGGAGCCCTGAACTCCGAATACATGAAGGCCCTGGAGCCACGCACAGCGAAAAATACCACACCAACTTCATACGAAACCTTTGTCGCGGAAGAGTTCTTGCCGCTCTATAAGAAGCAGGCCAGCGCGGCATAGGAGATTGCCGAAATTTCATGCCTTCGTTGCCGGGGCGAAAGCCCCGGTTTTTCTTTGGCAAGCTCAAGTGTTTTTCATTTGCTGTGCATCTGCAATACTGCATGCACGGCGTGAGGCCCTGAACGGCCCGCCGCCGCTCACATCAGTGATGGATTGAATAAGTTGGCTGATCAATGGCAGTCGCAAGATGAAGCCGGCCATGGCCCAGGCAAGATTCACATGTTCCAGAGCGCGGGCCAGCGCGACGATGCCCTGCGCGCGGACTGAACCCTCATGCGATTCGTAGGTCATTCGTTCAAGCGCATAAACAGGATGTTCTTCCGCCGGAAGGATACTGAGTTTGTGAGGCTTCAACCCGACCAGAAAGGCAGCCATCTGTGAACACTTGTGACACTCCTGCGAAAGATAAATGCGTGCAGGATGGGCAACGTAAGGATGCCATCGTGGAAACCAGTTGCGCACGTGGCGGCGATATCTGAGAAACGCAAAGCCAAAACGACTCCTGAGATCATTGCCTTCATCCCAGGCGGCAAGCCCAACGCAATAACTGACGGACACGAGTCCTGCGATGAACAGCCAGACAGAATGCAGCGCAAGCGCCAGAGCAAACAGCAGAAGCGTCGCGGACGTCTGCATGGGGTTCGCAATGTATGAGTAAATCCCTGAGGCGACAAGCCTGGTGGGAGGATCGTAAGGCAGTGGTGTACCGTCACCAATCTGGGCAAATTCCTGCACAGCACTGAGTCCGGGAACAGAGAGAAGGAAGAGCAACTGCAGGATCGCCTGTGCGGAAGTTGAGTGCAAGTCCACATGATTCGTCTGGCCGGGGCCAGATAAGTATGCGACGGTGACGCCAATCAGCAGTAATCCGCTGAAGGTCATAAACTGCATTGCAGAGCGCCATACAGTGTGAGCTTGCTCTCTGGTCCATCGCGCGAAGTAAAACGCTGGAAGCAAGCAAAAGATCAAGCCTGAGGCTTCGCCGATAAGCCAGAACCTGCCCAGCGATATCACCGGAGAGCAGAGCGGCATGATCAGAAGATCGCAGGCGCCAAAGCACAAGCAGGCAAACAAACCCGGTGCGCGCCTGAAGAGCAGAGCCGCAAACGTACCCCACAGAAATGACCAGCCCAGCCATAAATCAACGGGCATGCCGAGGAAAACTGCTTCATGAACATTGAATCGCCACCAGCCTAGCCACTGCGCCAGTGAATTCAGTACCAGGAGCACGGGTAAGTTCCACGCTGTCGCCAGCAATGCCCCTGTGCCTTCGGCACGCGCTGGCTTGCGCCAACTCCAAAGCATCATGCAGCCGAACAATGGGGCGTAAAGAGACAGCGCGCGTATGAGAAAGGTGCGATCCATGGCGCTATTGAGGTGTAGCTGCATCTGCGATGAGTTGCTGCGCGGTGAGGCGAACTGCGTATCGCTCCCAGGGCTTGAAATACCATGCCGGATCGAGCAGACGCGCATAGCGCAATGTCCAGCGGACGCGAGTGTGGGAAGCATCTATCGGCTCCCATTCCACGCGGGACTCTTCCCACCTGAGCCAGTGCGCAACGTGACTGGTATCTGAGACGGCATTTAAGCTGAGCAGCCCGGGACGGTACTCTTTGATTTCCAAGGTCAGATCACCGGGTTTGCCTTCGCCACCGGCGAAGTGAATTACATACTTGTCTCCCGGCCGTGCGCCGGAGAGAGTTGCGCCCACCGGGCGGGGAAATCCCAGGCGCAGATAGACAGGAAGCTTGCTGCCCAGTCGGGGTGGAGCGAAGAGAGCAGCCTCAACCTGCTGCGGCGAGGCTGCAATAATGCGTTCTTCCACAACCTGCTCCTGGCGTGCAAAGGACAGAGCGGGCGTGGTGCCTTCAATCGTCAAGGGGAGCACAAAGACAAGCAGCATGCAGGAATAAATATGGCCGCGCTTCCTCGTGTGGTCGATGGCGCAACCAATCACGATTGCCACCATGTAGAAGATGGGAGCAGCCATGAGAATGCACACAAAGCCTTCGCCCAGGAGAAGGGCGGCGATGCACAGGAAGAGCGTCACGGCCTTAATGGCAGTCCCAACGGCGCTATTGGGCTTGCGAGTGAGCACGCATATGGCCGCAATCAGCGCTGGTATGCCAATGAACAGGGCCGAAGTTTGTTCCAGCCGGCCCAAGACCAGCAGGTGATAGTAGACGCTTGCAGAAACGGCAGCAGCGATGATGATCAGCCAGATCCATTTCAGTTTTTCCATCCGGACTCCTCGGGATGCAGTGGTTTCGAACGTGTTCAAAATATGTCGAGGACGGACAGAAGTCAAGAGAAATATGAACGTGTTCGAAAACTTACCACGAGACGGGCGCAATGGATGTAAGTTGTTTAAAACCAATGATATATAGGATGTACGCCTTGAGGGGAAAAAAGAGCCCAGCGCGTGGGCTCACTTACGTTGCAATGTTTCGGTGAGAAACTAAGAGCCGCAGGCCGGCGGCACAATGCAATCGCCATCGATTTGACAAGTGATGGGATTAAAACTGCAAACGTTGGTATGAAATCCACCGGTAATCTGATGAAGTTCCTCTTCACTCAGAAGGCGGGCACCTGCCCGGCCCAGTACTCGATTGCCTTGCAAGTTCGACATTTGAGAGCTCCTTTCTATCAGGTTCAGGGCGGATTATAAGACCCGGTCCATGAAGCAGAGCCGACTGGAAGGTTGTGTTCGGATTCTGTGAACGGGAAGCGCGCATGAAAAAAGAGCCCAACGCGCGGGCTCACGTAAATCAGCTTGTTTTAGCGGGACTTAGCGGCAGGCGTCGCCATCCTTGGCGCCCGTTACGGGGTCGATACTGCAGACGAAGGTATGAACTCCTCCGCTGATCGCCTGGAGTTCCTCTTCGGTGACAAGACGGGCGCCAATGCGGCCCAGTACTCGGTTATCTTGCGAGTTCGACATTGAATGCTCCTTTTCAAATGTATATTTAGCGCAAAAATTATAAGATCGGAGAGTCAAGCAGAGCCGACTGCAAGCGTTGTGTTCGGAATCTGTGAATCGGCGAGCGCGCAGGAAAAAGAGCCCGGAATCCGGGCGGCTCGGCTAATCCGCGCTTCGATGCACCAGCACGATGGTGGCATCATCAGCCAGGCTCTTTCCCCCGCTGTAGCGAATCACGTCTTTCGTGAGTTCCCGCGCGCGTGGTTTAACCGTTGCCAGAGCCTGGGAAAGCCGCATGATTCCGTACTCGTTGCCCGCAGCGTCCGTAGACTCAATGATCCCGTCTGAATAGAGGAGAACGCTGCAGCCGGGATCCATCTCAATGCGGCTTTCGGAAAACTCACAATGAAAAATCCCCAGAGGCATGCCTGACTCGCTGGGAACGAGGAAGCATTGATCGTCCCGGCAAACAATCGGGGACAAGTGTCCGGCATTAGCGAAGCTTAACTGGTGCCGCGCAGTATCCAGCACGCCGTAGATCAGGGTGACGAAACGGCCGGCCGGAAAATCATCTCTGAGTGACGCGTTTACCCGGCGCAGCACCTCCGGCGGATCCCCGCCGGCGGTGATATTGCGGCGGAGGATGGAGCGCGTGGCCGACATCAGCAGCGCAGCCGCCATGCCTTTTCCGCAGACGTCGCCCAGAACAATGCCCATGCGCTGATCATCCAGAGGCACATAGTCGTACCAATCGCCGCCCACGGCATTCACCTGCAGGCAGTCGCCTTCCACTCTGTAACCTCGCAGCGCGGGATCGCTCGGCGGCAGAAGAGCAGCCTGGATCATGCGAGCCTCGTCCTGTTCGCGAAGGACGCGCTCTTTCTGCAGCCTCTCAGCACGGAACAGGCGCGCATTTTCAATGGCGCTGGCGATGCTGTCTGCAAAAGCCGCCAGAAGCTGAAGCTGTTCCGGTGAAAATCCGTCCAGCTGCGGGCTCTGTGCGTCCATCACGCCCACAAGCCGCCCTTTCCACACCAGCGGGAGCGCAAACTCTGAGAGCGTGGACAGTTCGCGATGATAGTAGTATGGGTTCTTACGCACGTCCGGCGCGTACATCGCCTGGCCAGTGAGCGCTACATGTCCTACCATGCCTTCCTTACCCAACTTGAAGCTGTCGCCTTTTCTGACGTTCTCAAAGCCATGGAGCGCGATGACTTCCAACCTGCCGCCTTCCTCGTTGAGCAGCAACACAGCAGAGCGATTGCAGCCAAAGGCGTGGCACAGGTCCTCGACAATCTCATTCAGAAGCTGGTCGAGGTCGAGCATGGAGTTGATCTTGCGCACGGCCTCCTGCAGGAGCGTAAGCTGCCGAAGCCGCTGCTCAAGTTGTAAGACGATGGTGGCCGAGGGACCGCCCATGCAGAGCATTATAGGCAGGTAGGTGGTGTGGAAGCATCACTCCGCAGAACGGCAAGGGCGCCTTCCATCTCTCAAGACCTTCAGCCAAATTCATGGTAGATATTGCTAACATTGCCGGGGAGCATGCGATCACACGCACTGCGTTCACTCCAGCGGTTTTGCCATGTGAACGATGCGAAACTCATTCCGCATGGACCATTCAGAAGAGCCAGGCTCAGTGGAAACAATTTGGTACCCGGCGCGGCTGTAATAAGGCAGCAGTTCAGTGCGGAAGTCGCCGGTGGTGAGCGTCATCTCCGTGCAGCCACGTTGTTTGCAAAATTCTTCGGCGTGTTCTCTCAGGGCGCGTCCGATTCCGCTGCGCTGCAGCGTGGGATCAACCGAGAGCATCCCGAAATATCCAGTATGGCCGGTGATCCGGACATATACTGTGCCGACAATCCGCTGGTCTTCCTCGGCCACGAAGAAAGTATTGCCGTCGAGCATCAGTCGCCGGACGTCCTCAGTAGATGTCCGCTCGCCGCGCAGGCGAAACGGGCGCTCAACTTCAAAGGCCGCATTGATGATTCGCGCAACCTGGTCTGCCTCTTCGATCACTGCAACGCGGATCGTGAGCATACAAAGATAGATTCAGGAGCATGGAACGGCGATTCAGCCCCTGCGGTTTCTAAGCAACCCTGACTCGAGGATAGGAGTTTCCTTTCATTGACTGCCCGCAAGCAGCAACTTACAATATGCAGCAATTCAGGAACTCACCTTTAATCTCTATACCGTGAGCCGCCATTGAGAGGCAGAATGAACATGCAATCATCCGTCCCGGACCGTTCACCAAGAGCGAGTAATATCGTCCAGCCTTTAGTTCTCTTGTCTTTAGCGATAGTTGCCCTGATTGCCAGCGCGTGGGCAGCGTCAGATCCATGGCGCGACAAGGATTACAAGAGCTGGACGCAGGAAGAGGTGCAGAAAATCCTGTGGGAGTCGCCCTGGGTGAAGATGGTTGAAGTCAGTGCGCCCTGGCTGAAGGGCCGTACCCAATACCTGATGCCGATGGCAGTGGATTGCGACGGGCGTCCCGACATGAGCCACAATGACCGCACTCCCACCTCGTGGGCGCTGGGCAACAATGATTCGATTGTGATCTACCAGGTGACCTGGCAATCAGCGCGTACGGTGCGGGCGGCCAAGCTGCGAGAGGCTTTGTTGTGCGGCCGCGGCAATGCCGAACGCGGTGATGAAATGCTGCAGGACCAACCCGACGACTACATTATTACCGTGCACTCGCCGGACATGACTCCATTCAAAGGCATGGATGAAGACGCGCTGATCAAGGCGACCACTCTCGCGCCGAAGAAGGGGAAGAAGATCAATCCTGAAGCGGTTTCCATCCAGAGCTACAACAGCGGCGGCATGCCCTATATGCTCACCTTTAAGTTTCCGCGCAAGACCGACTCAGGCGAGCCGTTGATTGCGAAGGATGAAAAAGAGGTGGAGTTTGTCACTCAGGAAGGCAAGTTTACCCTGAAGACCAAGTTCCAGCTGCAGAAGATGATGGTCAAAGACGGTCCGGACCTATAGGGCTGCAAGCAGTTCATTACCCGGCCGGAATGAATCATTTGCCGAGCACTCACGGTGCATACTCTGCCACCCTGTGATTCAGACCATGAGCAAAAAAAGAGCCCGACTCAGCGGGCCCGGTTGATTTGATTTTGAGTTACTGGCCGATGCAAGCCGGTGGGATCTTGCTGCAATCGCCATCAAGCACACGACACGTGTTGGGATCAAACGTACAAGCAGCGGTATTAAATCCGCCGGTGATTTTCTGGAGTTCCTCTTCACTCAAAAGGCGGGCGCCGAGCCGGCCCAGCACTCGATTTTCCTGTGCATTCGACATTGTTAGCTCCTTTCTATGCCGGCCATTTTAAGAGGCGGCAAGCAAGGGAGAGCAAAGCAGAAAAGAAAATCAGGAAAACAGAACAAGCCCAGAAATGGATTGTTGTCTCAGCAGGAGCGGGCTCTCAGGGATGCGGTAAGGTCATATCGTATGAGTGACGTGGTCAGAACAGCTACACTCTTGCTTTGATTGACTGGGACACGTCGCGACTGATCACCATTACGCGCTCCACCTCGCCGCGCGCATTCGGTTGAGGAGAGAAGCGGCATTCATAAGCGACCGTTCCCGCCGGACCATCGAAGATCACCTGCACGTTGCGCGCTTCGCCTGAGGAGAATGCCTTGGCGACGTTCTCCTCAATCTGGCGGGCAATCATTTCAGGATGACCGAGGTCGCGCATTTTCTTGCCGATAAACTGGTCCGCTGGAATGCCCGTCGCCAGCTCGGTGGCATGGTTCGCGTACACATGCCGCAATTGGCGGTCAAAGAGGGCCACCGGATGGGGAAAGGCATCTACTAGCGCACGCCACGCATGGTCGTGCTCGGAGGGTTCCCAGCCTTCGCCGGAATGGTCTTCCGAAAGATGCGCGCGAAGGCTTGCCTCGAGCCGATGAACCAGGCCTTCGTGGGCTTGTGACATGCTCACAACTACCTCATTTTCCGGGAAGGGCGCTTGCTTTGATTTTAGCGCGCTGCACGGCTTCCGGGCTGACTCGTTGGTAGTAAGGTGCGTTTTATTTCACCGCGGAGGCGCGGAGACGCGGAGGAGAACCGAACCATGTTTGCCACAGATCGACACAGATTAGAGAGGCAGATTAGCCGCGAATTAACGCGAACCACCACGAATTGCCGGCAAGCTACCTCACCTTTACCCCATACTTCTGCGTCATGGGCGGAACAATTCCGTTCATGCGCAGGTACTCGACAAGTTGGCCGTAGTGGTCGGTTACGTGCCAAACGGAAACCACAGAAATGCCAAGTTTCGTGTTTGGCCCGGCATACCGGCCTTCAATTCGGTCCAGCGCGTTCCGAGCGGTAAGACGGGCGATCACGCGATTCGAATAATCGAATGAGTCTTTCAAATATTTGATCAACTCGGCCTTGGTCTTTGCCGGATCATGTCCGCCTTTCTCGCAATCGTCGGGCGGCTTCTTGCCTTCAAACTCATTGAAGAAGGCGAACTGCGCGCAGGCCACGTGCTTTACCTGCTCGCCGAAGGTGCGCGCGTCATCGAACTTGCCCGATGTGGGAACGTAACCGTATTTCTCTTCCGGCATTGCCTCGGCCACGCCGAGAAAGTTGCCTTCTGTGTACTTCAGGGTATCGGCAACGCTGTCGGCAATGGTGGTGGGCACGTCTCCCGCAGACGACCGCTTCGCGTTTGTTCCCGAGCTGGTCTTTTTTTGTGAGTAAGCCTTTGTTCCCGAGCTGGCATCTGTCTGCGCCATGCAGAGTCCCGCAGAGGTCAGGAGCAGCAGAATGAGTTTCGTTTTCATGGGGGCATCGTAGGTCAATTGGAGGTGAGGGGCAAGGATTTTGAATCCTGTGTCGCGCCTGAAGGCGCTCGCATTTATCCCTGACGCCTACCCACGGTTACGCTCCCTGGCTTGCGAAAAGCTCGCAAGCCGGGTCGCTCCACCGTGGGCTGACCTGTGAGCGCGCCTGAAGGCGCTCGATAGGATGGGTTCGTCGTGCCGGCAGAACCCGACTTTACCGGACCGTCGGGACCAGTTCCTCTTTGATTTCAGATTAGTGGTCGGCGCTCAAGGCAATGCGCATTTGCCCACAAACCCGCGGGAAAATGGCGCAGTGTTCTGGAAAATAAATCCGGTAATCTCGCCGAAGCCGTTGATTCCGCTGAGAACGCCGGAGGCGCCGGGCAATTTGATGGTGAAAAACTTTCCGCCACTGTAGATGTAGTGCCCGGGCCCGTTCGGGCCGCCGAAGTCGCCAACAATCATGCCCGTGGCATTGATGTCATTGGCCGTCCCCGATGTAGCGCCGGGAAACAGGAAATCCATGAACTGCCCGTTGGCGAAGACAAAACCGTGCTGATCCAGCACATCTGGGTTGTTAGCCTCCGGAACAAGATGGTCCCCCACGATCACGCCCGTATCGCTGATGGCCTGCGGGCTCGCGGTTGTGTTGTTGCCGAACGGCAGAACAACCGTCTTTCCATCCTTGATCTTCAGTGCGATAGAAAACTGGCCGGATGCATCGGCATTGCCGACGACTGTGCCGTAGCGATTGATACCTCGCAGCTCAGTGTGTGTCGCGCCAGGAAAGTCGACGATGGTCCGCTGAGTTCCATTCTGGATAAAGCCGTGCGTGTGGTTATCCGAGGTAGAGAATGTGCCGACTGTAACGCCGAAGGCATTCCGCTTGCCCAGGAAACCATTGAAGGGCAGAGCCTGGATTCGGCCGTCACTGAAGCGGATGAACGGAGCCACTGCACTGTTACCAACCACGTTATGCCAACGATTGATACCGGTTGGCTGCGCGCCCGACGAGCCACCGAAGTCAAACAGCGTGAAGGTGCAGGAGGCAGGCGTTTGCGCCAGAGTGAACGTTGACAGCGTCGACAACAGGCCCAGCATCGCGAACCGAAGAAAACGGACGTGCATGATGTTCCTCCACGGGAGAGTTCCGTCGCTCGCGTGTTGGATGGAGGAGCAGCATGCGATGTTGCCCCCGGAAAACGGCGGGCAGCGGGAGTCCGTTGGAGGCGGTTCCCAGGCCATTCCAGTTTCGCAGCGGCGGGGCGCGGAGAAAAATTATTCGAAGCCGGGCTGCGCCGCTGGAAATCCAATCGAGGGGAGGATCCAAGATTTCATGCAGGCCCTGATCGTAGTCGATGCGCAAAACGAGTTTTCACCTGAAGGTTTGAGAGCGGTTCCAGGACATGCCGGATACCTGGAGCGGATTCACCGTCGCGTTCAGGAGGCGCGGGAGGAGAAACAGCCTATTGCGTGGGTACGGCACTACAACCGGCCCAACGAATCGCGGGCTTTCGTGCCGAAGACCTGGGGTTCGGAACTCTCGCCCGGCCTGGGACCGCAGGACGGCTTCGGTCCGGAGAAGCTGTTTGAGAAAGACGTTTTCGGAGCATTCAGCGGCACCAGTCTGGAGGAGTGGTTGCGGTCGC
Organism: Candidatus Angelobacter sp.; assembly: GCA_035277785.1. Classification (GTDB taxonomy): domain Bacteria; phylum Acidobacteriota; class Terriglobia; order Terriglobales; family Acidobacteriaceae; genus Angelobacter. The sequence goes on from DATEJX010000159.1 coordinate 10,663, forward strand.
TGGGCGTATCGGAAGTTCTGCTGGCCGGGTTTTTTACCCACATGTGCGTCTCAACCTCTGCCAGGGAGGCGCTGGTGCGAGGGTTTGAGGTAAAGATTGACGCAGACGCAACCGGGGCGCATGACGTGAAACATCCTGTCCTGGGGCAACTCACAGCCGCAGAAGTGAAAAAGTCGGCCCTGCTTCACCTTTCCGATATGGGTGTACGAATTGAGCAGGCTGCAGCGCATCAGGCGGAGTCCCCTGGAAAGAAGCGAGTCGCCACGATCAACGCGTAAGGGCTTTTCGGCGGCCAGCGCACGGAGACCGCGTGCGTTGGGGAGCAGTACGCGAAAGAGGTGCGAGTTGGGATACCGGTGACGGTGCTCAAGAGTCAGGCGGCGCAGAGTAGTGGGATCACGCCCGAAGCTCTAGCGCCTTCAGGCGCGATAACAGGTCAGCCCACGGCGAAGCCGTGGGTAATCTCAATAGTCCAAGCGCCTTCAGGCGCGACACAGTAGAATGAGCGCCCGGAGGAATAGAACCCATTGGCGCACGCGCTCGTTCAGAACTTCATGCACATCGTCTTCAGCACGAAAGACCGACTCAAGCTGATTCCCACAGAAACACAGGCAAGAACGTGGGCCTATCTCGCCGGCATTTGCCACCAGGAGACAGTTTTCGTACACGAGATCGGCGGTATGGAAGACCACGTACACCTGCTGATCCAGCTTCCGGCGACCATCACCCTGGCGGATGCTGTGCAAGCGATCAAGGCGAGCTCGTCTAAATGGATGGGAAAGCGATTTGCGTGGCAGCGAGGTTATGGCGCTTTCAGCGTCTCAAAATCGAATGTTAATTCGGTTGCACGTTACATTCGCAATCAGGAATCCCAGCATGGGAAGATGAGCTACGAACAGGAGTTCATTGCGCTACTGGAGAAGCACGGGATTCAATACGATCCCGAAGATGTATTCCGCTAACATGTTTTGTGCCTCAACCCCTGCGACTCGAAAGGGCTAGCGGCACGCGACCTGTGTCGCGCCTGAAGGCGCTATGGGGTTCTTCTAAACCTTTCCCACGGTTACGCTCCTCAGCTTGCGAAGACGCAAGCTAAGTCGCTTCACCGTGGGCTGACCTGTAGCGCGCCTGAAGGCGCTAAAAAGTCTTCGCCACGGTAACTGCTGCCGAGCACATTGCCCGGATCTGGGAGATGGTCCAGATCCTGGAACGCAATGGCATCTACGTGAAAAAAATCAGAACAGACAAGCCCGGCTACATGGTTTATGAAGATGAATGGCAAATCGTGGCGGAGCCGTTCAGGAAAGGGACGTTGGCGAGAAGGTGAAGTGTTCCTGCTTTGAGTTTGAGGGCAAGAGCATTGAACCCCACCCTGCGTCGTTTTGCGAAGCTTGAAAACACAACAGCCAGCTTCCTGCCCAAGGGTGCGCAACTGCGGCGCACGCTTGGTCGCCCGGAGGGTGAGCGGGGCACCCGAGTTGTGTTTCGGAGGGACAGAAAATGCGTTAGAGGCTACCCGCCCTTTGAAAGGTGGTGTCACGTCGGGCCAATACTCCTCAGCCTAGTAAGGCTTTCAAAGATTCCGGCAATTGCGACGGGAGCGCTTTAGAAGTGATTGCGCGCCATACAAGAAACACCCGACTGGTGTTCCGAGAGGGAATTTCGCCCCCGGCAGCCTCGTCTAATTTCTGCGCGCGACTGCAGGCATCGGGAACTGAGGCCAACGGAAAATCGTCCTTTCTGAGCGCGGCTTTATTGTAACTTCCAAGTTCTTCGCGGAGCGCAGCTTCCACCGACTTTGCATCCGGCAGATCTCGCGCTGCGGATTCGTTGCGACGGTGAAGTAACAGCCAGAGTTCAAAACAGGGCTTACTTAGCGCAACGTTGATACCCTTTTGCCGCGCTTTAGCAAGAACAGCCATGAAGCTCTTCAGATGATTGCCCTGCGTATAATGATCACAATCCAAGAGCATCCAACGTTCATCGTCTTCGGCGTGATCGATCGTTTCCAATCTTGCAAGCACATGCTCTGCGGCAGAGGTTCCATCCGCAGTAGGCACCACGTGGACCTGAACCCTCGCAATTCGAAAGAATTCGAAATACTGTTTCGGAGCATACGTATCGTCGCAGGCAATGATAAAAAGGCGATCATCGCGCAAGCTTTCTGAGTCCCTGATAAGTGGCCTAGGCTTCCTTTGGAGTGGGCTCATGTGAAGTTTTCTGCTCTTCGAGTAAACGATCTAGGCCGCCCAGAAAAGGCACCGCTCCGAATCGCCCTTGCAGATAGTGTTTCCTGATTTCGAGATCCTTCCGCACCTTGAAGTCGCTCAATGAATATAAACGCGTAGCTCCTTTGTCGTCTTTCTCCGCAAACCAGATTTCATCTCGACGCAAGAGAGCTAGATCCAACAGATTTGATTCGTGCGTAGTAAGGATCACTTGCTGTCGCCCTTCCTTGCAGGATCTAAGAAAATACTCTAGAAACTTCCAAATGAGGATTGGGTGCAAGCTCCGGTCAATTTCATCAATGAAATAAACTGCTGG
>DATEJX010000160.1:0-5799 GCA_035277785.1 Candidatus Angelobacter sp.
TAACGAGGGGATCCACAGCAGCGGTAGCAGCGCGAGCTGTGGAAATCGCGTACATTCGAGCTCTGCTGGCGTGCGTAGGATGTGAGTGAGCAGGCGCCCCGCAGCTACGAGTAATCCCACCCCAACAGTGAGATGTTTCAGCGAAGAGTCTCGGGCTGCGGGGACGCACTTTGTTTCCAGAACGAACACTCAGATACGGTCTGGACCAGACGACTCTACTATAAGGGCTTCGCGGAAACAAAGTCCGCCTGTGCAGTGCAAAAGAAAGGAAGAACAAGCGATGCAGCAGGCATGGTTCGATGAAACCAAGATCGAGACGGAGCCGGAGTTCGTGGCTTTCGTGGGGATTGACTGGGCGGATGAAGAGCATGTGTGGTGCTGGCAGAAAGCGGGAGAGGGCAAGCGCGAGAAGGGAGTGTTGACCGCCCAAGCTGGAGCGGTGGAAGGGTGGATTGGAGAGCTGGCAAGACGTTTTGGTCCCGGGCCCATTGCCGTGGCCGTGGAGCAAACGCGGGCGGCGCTACTGTGGCAGCTGAGCAAGTATGAGCATCTTCATCTGTATGTGGTGCCGCCCCAGACGAGCGCGCAGTTCCGCAAAACCTTCTATCCTTCCGGAGCGAAAGATGATGGCCGGGACGCGGAGTTGCTGTTGGATCTTGTGTTGCAACATCGGCGGCGGTTGCGCTGCTGGGCTCCGGACACGGAACAAACCCGCCGGGTGCAGAACCTGGTGGAAGAGCGGCGCAAGCTGGTCAACGAGAAGACTGCGATCCTCAACAGCCTGACCGCCAGACTAAAGCTGTATTTTCCGCAGATGCTGAAGTGGTTTGATCCGCTGGGTACCTCACTGGTGTGCGATCTGCTGGAGCGCTGGCCGACGCTGGAGCAGTTGCAGAAGGTGCCGATCAGCCGCCTGCGGCAGTTCTTTCATCGTCACCATTGCCGGCAGGCGAAGTTAATTGCCACGCGGATTGAAGAGATCAGCACAGCACGGCCGGCGCTGAAGGATCGTGCCATCGTGGAGGTGCAGGCGTCCGTGGTGCCGGTACTGGTCCAGCTGCTGCACACTCTGCGCTCCGGGATCGAGAAACTGGATCGGCAGATGGCAGAGGCAGTAGCCGAGCATCCGGACTACTATCTCTATCAAAGCCTTCCTGGAGCCGGACCGGTGATGGCGCCGCGACTGCTCGCCGCGATGGGGACCCAACGCGACCGCTATCGCAGTGCGCAAGAGCTGCAGGCTTTCACTGGCATCGCGCCAGTCATGGAACAGAGCGGCAAGAGCAAGTGGGTACACTCGCGCTGGCGCTGTCCCAAGTTTCTGCGCCAGAGCTTCCATGAGTGGGCGGGACACTCAATCCGGTTCTGCCCTTGGGCGCGTGCGTTCTACCAACAACAACGCACCCGCGGCAAGGGACATCATGCTGCCACGCGCAGCCTGGCCTTCAAGTGGATGCGCATTCTGTTCCGCTGCTGGCAGGACCGTGTCCCCTATAACGAGGCTCTCTACCTCAACATGCTGGCCCAGCGTGGCTCATCGTTAGTGGCGACGCCAGCTTGTGGACAAGATGTGCGTCCACGGTGAATAACGCACCAGGAGCTGTTGAAAACTTTTTTGAAATCGCTTGACAGACCAACTCAGATATCTTTGCGCCTGAGCACACGCTCGCTGATGCTCGCGTGAGTCGCAAAGGATGGGCACCCGCGATTCACTTCGTTGGATCAAGCGCAACCTGCGGCCTGCTGGTTACTTCGTGTCCTTTGTGGTTGTAAAAAACCCGCCTTTTGTGCAGGCGGGTCGGTTGGGGTTAAAAATTTTTGGTCAGGAATTTTGCTCGTTTGGTGGCTGCGAGAAGCGCTCACGGTCGCGCTCTTCAATGCGCCGCATGGCTGCGAGCAGATGGGAATTGGTTCCTGCGCGGAGGCTTTCAGCCTGCCGATTGAGCAGCTGCATCATCAACGGATCGAAAATGCCGGCTTCCGTTAATGCTGCGATGTTGCTACGGACGCGCCCGAAAGCCTGGTTCAGACGGTAGAGAAGATCGTAAACGTGGGGTTTTGGTGCACTAATCTGAGGTTTTTGCGCACTGCTAGAATCAAGGTCAGCCATAGGTCGCCTTTCGAAGGAAGGTGATTTGTGGTCAGGGGCGCGTTCGTGCAGCTAACACGGCGCGTCCCGCTCTTTTTGTGTAAATGATTTTGGGGAATGATGCAACGAAAAAGAGACGAAAGATGAAGAAACGAATTTTATAAAGTGGGCGGTTGAGATTGTGAGGTGGTTCTGCCAGAGTGCCCCAGCGTCACCACGATTACGCTCCCGTCCTTGAAATGAAAACCGGGGACAGAAAACCGGGGACTGTCCGGTTTCTCCGCTTCCCCTTCTCCGCAGCCCAAGATTCGTCAGTTGTTTCTGTGCTGGATAATGATCAGGTGAGGATTAGCGACGTTCAGCGGCGTACCATCGTTGGTAAATTTCACTTCGACTACATATTTCTTTCCCGCTTCACCAGCGAAACTTCCGAGAAATTTGTAGATGTGCTTGTTCTCGAATTTACATGCGCATCTATTGGGAATCGAGCCTTTGTCAACGAGGTGTTCACCGTCCCACACCGTCCAGTCCGCCCGCAGCAGCGGGTCATTGCCGCCGCAATCCTTCGGATCACGCAAACCCGAAGTGACTCCCATCATGCACTGCATTTTAAGGAACGGGAGTGGCTTCTCTACCTGAACCATGATGTCATACCATTGCGAGATGACAGAGAACTCAGGCGTTCTGACGCTGCCAAGCGCAAGCGATATCGGCAGATCCACATCGGAATGCCTATATGGGTGTTCTTTGTGACGTCCAGCGCAGTAGCCGGCCATGAGGAAAATCACACATATTGTTCCGCCCATCGCTCGAGGCCACTTGCGACCAGACATCCACCTCATAACCAAATCCTCCCACTTGTTTCGGCCTTTTTCCTTGAAATTGAGGTCATTGTCCGGCTCTCTCCATCAATAATATGCCATGCAGAACGAATGGAATATTTATTTCGCCGTGGGGGATACCGGGTACTCCCCCGGCATGAAGGAAGCTTTCTACTGCCTGTGCACAGTTTCTGAATAAAAAGTTGTATCGTCCCGGATCACTCGTTCGTTTACTCATTGCCAACCGAATATCGTTGGCCTGGTCAGCCGTGATCGGGATATGGATATATGAACGCGGCGCAATCTCATCGTTCTTGGTATGCTGATCGATATCGTCCTCCATTCTTGCCTTGGGAGCCCAAAAAATTCGCAGGAGCACAGGAGTTTTTGGATCAAACGTAGAGAATCCCTGAGTGTCATCACTATCGACAGCTATGCCGGTATGATGAAAACCTCCAGCCCCCGTCGGCCAGTCGGAGATGCTGACAAAATGATCCAAAGGTGGTTGCAGTTGTAAGTTGTCAGGATCCGGCCCATCGTAGATAGCTCCTGGGACCCCAACCTGCGTAATCGTTATATGGTCGATTTGCGTGATTCCACTCGGCTGCCCGTTGATCAGATATTCTGTCTTTGTTATCGTCTCTTTGAATATGTGGTCATGAGTCGACTGAATGTTCGAACCGCCGTCGGAATCATTGAATAATCCATCGCCCCCGAAAGTGTTGAATGGATCGTCGAAGTGCCCGTCGGGATCGTAGCGAGTGGTCGGAACGTTCCGCACGTACGTATACAAATTCAACGATTGCGGGTCACTGAATTGGGCGTACGGCACAGTCGCTGCCTTGTCTGCCCAGTCAGGCGTGGTGAACCGTCCCATCAAACTCGAGAAGTAGCGCGCCCCGAAATAGTCAAGACCGGACTCCGAGTCCGTTTCTTTCCCGCTGAATTTGTAATGGTTACCACCGGTGGAAGCGATGGGATACTCGGTCCCGTATGCGGAATAGTCTGATTCGTCCTCCACAATTCCAGCGGCGCTGATGACCATGCTGGTGGAATTCAAATGATCGGACAAGTAGTAGTGGACGCTGTTATCGGCAAGATCGATGCGGGCAGCACGTTTGCCGCTAACGAATACGTATTCAGCTTTCAGAGCGCCGGTGAGATCAGACTCGGCGATGATTCCAGGTGAGCCGTACCAATAAATCGTGCCCGCAGAGCCACCGGTTTTTTCAACACGGTTGCCATCTGCATCGTAGGCATACGTAGTACCCGCCGTGCTTTGTATGCGGTTCTCGGGATCATAGATGTACTGGTTGGGGACGGAGTAGTTAGTGAGATTGCCTGCCGCGTCATATCCCAGGCCAGTGGCGTGGTTGTTCGCATCACCAGCATGCTGAAAAAGGCCTCCATGGGCTTTGCCACTCATGGGGGAAATCATCAGGTTGCCCCAAGCATCGGTGGTGTAGTTTTCGCCCCAGGAGGAAGGGCCCGTGCCAGCAGCAGAGTAACCCGACGTGATGCGATTCAGCGAATCGTAAGTATATGTCTGGGTCCTGGTCGCATCCTTGTTGTTGGCAATGGAAATTACGTTGCCATTGTCCTGATGCGCGGCTCCATAGCTGTAGGTTTTGTTCATGAAGAACGACGCGACCTGGCCATTGTCAGAATAGAAACCGCTGATCTGGAGGCGCTTATTCAAATCCGTGCGGAGATAAATGTTGGGCAGGTGCCACTGATATTCGGACCCGTTCGGCCAGTATGTAAGGCTGGTGGCATAGGGAGTGCCGTTGGAATCGGTGACGGATGTTACTCTCCCCACGAAATCCGGCGCGTACGTTACCGTGCGCCCACTGGGATAATGCAAAGCGGCGAGCGAGCCATCAAGGTTGTAATCGTAGCTGATGGATTTGGAGACACCCGCAATGGTGCGAGCCTCAGTTTTCATGCGGCCGAGCGGGTCATAACTGTAGTTCCCCAAGCCCGCCTGATCTGTGAGGCTGGTCAGATTTCCGACGCCGTTCGCACCAACATCGTATGTATATGTTTCGACTGGAGCGGTGATGGGGCAAGCCGGTGGCGCAAATGTGTGCGTCTGGTAATCCTTTTTGGTCAAACGATGCAGTTCGTCATAGCAGTAGCTTATGGTTTGAATTGCTGAACCGGTTTGGTTGGGAGCGGGCGATGTCTTCTGCAACAAGTTGCCATCGGCATCGTAGCTGTAGGTGAGAGTGCCAGACTCAGGATTGTGCGCTGTGAGCAAACGTGAAAGCGAGTCATAGGTGAAAGTCCGGGTACGCCACTGCGAGCTGTCGGACGGCGCTGATCCCTTCTGGTCGACGCGCAGCAGATTTCCGAGGGCGTCATATTGATACAGAGTTATATAGGGGGAATTCCCGACATCCCCTGCATTGAAGCCGCCGGTCAAAACACTGCCCGAAGGCGAGGTAGTGAATGAGGGCTGGGCGAAGTGTGCGGTATCCCAGGTGTAAGAGGCCGCCAGAGTGTAGCCGTTGCCAACCGGTCCGGCGGCCTTGGCTGAAATATTGATGGTTGAACCTGACGAGCTGGCACTGACAATGGAACTGCCGTTGATCAGCCCCGCGAGCCTTTGGGCGATCAGGGTGGGAGCATCTCCAGACCCGTAGGCGGTCTGGTACCCTGTGCCGTTTATTGTGACCGTGATGTTTCCTGTATCGGGATTGCTGGTGGCATCGCGCCCACCGGTAAGAGCGGAACCAGACGGCGTGGCCCAGAAATCCGGGGCTGTTCCCTGCGAGGGACTGGCGCTAAGCGTGTAGTTAGTGGCTGCGCCGGTTGTCCGGGCGGTGAGAGTGATCACCGGGGTGGTGCAAGAGGAGTCTGAGCAGGAAGCGTCAACCGGAGCAGTGC
>DATEJX010000161.1:0-21654 GCA_035277785.1 Candidatus Angelobacter sp.
TGGCTGGGAGTCACAGATACAAACGTGGCTCCGCCCGTAGTAGGCCATGTATCGGAGAGAATCGCGTCCGGAATGGTTGAGGTGGCGCTGTTGTTCACCTTGATTGTGTAGGTGGCGTTGGCGCCGGAATTGACTGATGCCGGCCCGCTGTCAGTAACGGATGCATCCTGCGGCACAGCATTCGTCTGCGGTGTCACCGCATTTGACGGCGCAGACTCAGCGCTGTTGCCCACTCCATTGGTTGCATGCACTGTGAAGGTGTAAGTGGTCCCATTGGTGAGACCGGTTACGTTTGCGCCAGTGCAGGTCGCGCAGGCGCTCGCAGTGATCCCGGAGGGGGTTCCGTTGATCCGCGCGGTCACTGTGTAGCCGGTGATCGCTGAACCGCCGTTGTTGGCAGATGCAGTCCAGGCCACCTGGGCCGAAGCGTCTCCGGCAGTGGCAGAGACATTGGTTGGAGCTGATGGCACCGTTGGAGCAAACGGAGTCACGCTGTTGCTGGGCGCCGAGAACGGTCCAGTACCCGCGGAGTCAGTGGCTGCCACTTCAAACTGATAGGTGACGCCATTCGTTAATCCCGTGACCACCACAGAAGTTGGAACAACGGTAGTGCCGGGATTCGGGCCTACGATCACGTCCGGAACCAGAACCCCGTTTGAGGCAAACGAGTTGTGGACGGTGAAGCTTGTAATCGTCTGGCCATCGGGAGCTGGAGTCCAGCTCACGGTTGCCTGCGCGTTCCCTGCAACTGCCGTAACATTGGTCGGCGCGCCGGGCAAAGCGGGCGGCACACCCTGAGGCAGTACCTGCCACCAGTGACCGGAGCCAGGCAGATTGCCGCCGCTCGGGTCATCGCCGACAAACAAGACTTCCGCAGCGGGATTCTTGGTGTCGACGCCCAGGCCGGTGGCCAGATTGAAGTTTGTCGCATATGAAGTGTTGAGATCTGAAACCGCGCCATTCGCTATCTGGACGCGGCTGACCGTACTGCCGTTGGTGTAGTAAAGATTCAAGCCATTGAGGTTCGGGAAGGTTTGATCGCTGAGCATGGCCGTGGGTACCGGGAGCTGGCCGGCCAGGATGTTCTGGGCTGTGCAAGTTACAAAGTTGTTGGCAGCCGTAAAGCACTGGTCAGCGTTCAGCATTTCCCAGGCAGAGAATCCGTCGCCACCAAACAGATCGTGGCCAATCCAACCCAGGCCGAAGTTCTTTCTTCCGTCAGGACTATTGATTACGTCGTTCTGCACGTTGGTGCAGGGGAAAGGATTGGTGGATGGGGCAATGATGCGCACCACGTTGCCGCTGCGTAGCGATGCGACGTAGAGGTTGCCGTCCGGTCCCAGTGCCGTCGAGTTCGCGGCGACTAAGGTCGTCGGGCACCCGCCCGCTGCCTGCTTTCCCTTGAGGCTGCTCACCAGAACCGTGATATTGATGGCATTCAGAATGCCATGACCGCTGTCGCCGCCGGGAGTGAATGGTATCCGATACGTAGCGTCCGCACCCGCTTGAATGTTGGGAGCGTAGAGATTGTTTGTGTTCGGATCAAATGACATTTCGCCCGGCTTGAACTGTACCGAGCCGACAAAATTTATACAGGTATTCAGGTTTTCAGAGTAGGGTCCGGGCGAATCCAGATCAGGATCGTAGCGGCAGAGCCCATGGATCTCATCCCCGCCCCAGAAATGGCGGAAAGGTTGGCCTGTTGCCGGGTTGATTCCGGTTCCGGTCAGCACAATACCGCCGCCGGGGCCGGTAACGCCCGCGGCAAATTGAACGGTGGTGGTAGTCTGCGCGCTTGCTGTCATAGCCGCCAGAGACAACATCAACACCAGGCCGATCCAGAGGTGGGCTTGTTGTCTGACGCCACCCAGTACGTTCAGCGATGTAGCTTGGAAACTTGTCGCTTTCATAATGCAGTCCTTCCCATCTCCTGGCCTCGGCACAGGAGACGATGCGAGTGAATGTTCTTCCTCCTGACAGTCCTTCCGCCTCATGTACATCGCTTCCTGGAGACGAAGTCGATACGACAATATCGCCTTACGATATACAATCGAGACACACTTCTTCCGGCGCAACACGCCATGGAGTGCTTCGCGTTGGAACAAACCATCCAGGCTTCAGCTCAAATGAGCCGCGCCGGAAGGAGTGGACCATTGCACGTTCCCGGAGAACGGAGGCCGCAGGAACTTTGGCCTGATCTTGCTTCGGGCAGGATCAAACCGGCAGAGGCCACTTCCGTCACGTTGTGACTTGCCGGGTTGATCGCCGCCCCGGTCACAACCGCACCGCCCGAAGGTGCCGTCGTGCTCGAGGCGAACTCAAGATCGAGAAGAAACAGCTCTCACCCGCATACTGCACACCGCTCGTGGACTTTCTGTGAGCAGTACGCGAACAATGAATGTGGTGCTTGTGCCGATCCTGTTCCGCAGCGTGCCGTGCTGCGGAACCGAACCAGCCACTTTGCTTTCTACAGAACAAGACTCGCGAAAACAAAAAACCGGTCACTAACATGGCAATTTTCTAGAGGATATTGGTGGGTAGTCTTGTGCGTTTAAGAAATAGTCCAGATGTGCAGGGCCGCTTTAAGCGGCTGCACCGTTGTTTTTGATCAGAGGATTGCTCAGCGAGGAGGCAGTCTCCTCCTTACGCTTTTGTTCTGCATGCAAAGGCCGGTGACAAGCGGCGCACTGCGTCAGCATGGGCGCAAGTATTTCGCGCAACTTGCGCCGTGCGCGTCGCAGCCGGCTCATCGCGTTTGCTTCGGTGATACCCAGTCTCCGCGCCGCCTCCGCGATGCCTGACTCGCCTCCACCCGCGAGTTCCCATACTTCACGATAGTTGTCTCGCAGACTGGCAACTGCGCGTAGCAGCGCGCCGTGTAACTCAACTTCTTCTACTGACGCCAGCGGACCGGGACGAGGGTCCGCCAGCATTGCGCGCGGGCCTGAGTCTCCGTCTTCCTCATCCTGTTGATCGAGCGGCTCGAACAGATGCTTGCGGTTCCTTCGCAATCGAGTACGCGCAGCGTTCCGCGCGATCTGCAGGACCCAGTGACCAAAACAATCGCTTGACCGGATGCTCTTCAAATGGAGCATGACTTTCAACACGGTGTCCTGGATTACATCTTCTGCTTCCGCATGATCGCGCAGAATGACCAAAGCTAGTGATTTAATACGAGGAAGGTGCGGCGCCAGAAGATCTGGCAGCAACTCTGTCTCGCCGGATTGTATCCGGCGGATGAGTTCAACTTCCAAAGGTACTGTGGGGCAATTATCCTGAATAGCAGGATACACTTCACCTGAGGAAACCATGGCTATATAAATCCTTACTTCTGGCCCGGCACTGGCCATGATTCCGTACAGAACAATAGTTTCATCCTATCGGATAACGAGAGCCTATAGCAGGGAACGTCGCTCCACGACATTTAGGGACTTGTGTTCCGGTTTTCAGAACAAACATTCAGAGAAGTCTGAGCAACGAGAGTTGTCTTACAAAATTTTAAAAAGTTTTTTGTTCGGTTTTCAGAACAAATTGATTAGAGCCGGCAAATTTTACTTTCCTATATTATTAAGATCAGAGGCTTAGATATTTGCGGTCTACCATTTTGTGAACAGCAAGTCATCCTCTTCGAGTCTTCAAGCACCTCACTTATTCCACGCCGCAGAAACATCTCTTCCAACTTTTGTTCTGCCGGGAAAAGGTGATTCGGTAGACTAGTCAGCCATGGAAATTGTGTTAAACCCAGAGGAGGCGCGCGTACTCGGCGCGCTGATCGAAAAAGACATCACCACCCCTGACTACTACCCGTTATCCCTCAACGCGCTGGTCAACGCCTGCAACCAGAAGAACAACCGCGATCCAGTGATGTCTCTGGATGAGAATACCGTGCGAGACGCACTGGTCACGCTGCAGGAGAAGCGGCTTGCCGGTCCCGCCAGCGGCGCTGACAGTCGAGTAACGAAATATGAGCACCGCATTCAGGAAGTGTTCAACTTCACGCGCGCTGAAACTGCCGTGATGGACGTTCTTCTGCTGCGCGGCCCACAGACGCCAGGTGAGCTGCGCGGCCGCACCGAGCGCATGTTCAAGTTTGAAGAGCTCTCAGACGTCCAGGCCACACTGCAGAGACTAATGCAGCGAGAAGCCCCACTGGTGAAAATGCTGCCGCGCCAGCCCGGAACCAAAGAGTCGCGCTACGCTCATCTGCTCTCTGGTGATGTGGAGGGCTACGTTGCCCCTCCTGAAACAGCATCAGGAGCAGGCACTGAAGATGACGGCCGCATTGGCCGGCTCGAGAATGAAGTCGCTGATCTGCGCCGCGAATTGGCCGACCTTCGTCAGCAGATGGAGAGCTTCAGAAAGCAATTCGAATAACATTTTCTCGTCAAACGCCAGCATTCAGTCGCTCGGCAAACTCACTGAAATCCTGCCAGCGGGCTGGTCCGGCACGGGAATTTGCCAGCTGGCTCAACAAAAGGCTACTCTAGCCAGTTTCGATATGCTCGCAGCGGAGGCGTAATGGTCTCGAGTGAAATTTCACGTATCCTTTTAATTGTTGTTATCAGCTCAGTTGCCATGGCTCAGACTGCATCCAGGAAGACCACAAATAACAAAGCCTCCGGGAAAGGTGCACCTACACTGGCTGAAGCCGAAGCCTTCATGAAGAAGGCCGAAGTCCAGATTGACGACCTCACCGTCCGGGCCAGCCGCGCACAGTGGGTGCAGGAAAATTTCATCACTGACGATACTGAGACCATGGCGGCCCAGGCGCAGGAGCGGCTCACTGCATTGGTCACGCAGCTGGCCCTCGATGCGCGCCGCTTTGACAAGCTGAAGAAGCCGCCTGAGCTGGAGCGCAAATTCAAGTTGCTGCGCCTCTCGCTGGTGGCGCCCGCACCTAATAATGATGCCGAGCGCAAAGAGTTGACGGAGATCGCCAGCTGGCTGGATGGCACTTACGGTAAGGGTAAATATTGCAAGCCTCAGTCCGATAACACACAGAAATGTCTCTCGCTCAATGATCTCAGCCGCATCCTCGCCACCAGCACCAATCCTGATGAGCTGCTGGACGCATGGATCGGCTGGCACAAAATTTCTGTCCCCATGCGGCAGAAGTACGCGCGCTTTGTTCAGCTATCGAATGCAGGTGCGAAAGAGCTGGGCTTCAAAGACACGGGAGCCATGTGGCGCTCGAACTATGACATGACTCCGGATGAATTCAGCGCGGAGATGGAACGCCTGTGGCGTCAGGTTGAGCCTCTCTACATCTCTCTGCACGCCTACGTGCGCAAGCAGCTTATTAAGAAGTACGGCAAGATCGCCGACCGTCCTGATGGCCTGATTCCATCACAGCTTCTCGGCAACATGTGGGCGCAGGAGTGGGGCAACATTTATCCCGTTGTTGCGCCGGCTGACTCCAACCAGGGCTATGACCTCACCGAGTTGCTCAAATCACACAAAGTGAACGAGCTGGACATGGTCCATTATGGCGAGAACTTCTTCAAGTCCTTGGGTTTTGATCCGTTGCCTCAGACCTTCTGGGAACGGTCGCTGTTCATCAAGCCGAAAGACCGCGATGTGGTGTGTCATGCCAGCGCCTGGGACATCGACAATAAAGATGATCTGCGTTTGAAGATGTGCATTGAAATCAAGGATGAAGACTTTGTGACCATTCACCACGAATTGGGCCACAATTTCTATCAGCGCGCTTATAAGCCCCAGCCGCCACTATTTGAGGACAGCGCGAATGACGGCTTTCATGAGGCCGTGGGCGATACCATTGCGCTTTCCGTCACGCCGGAATACCTGAAAGAAGTGGGCTTGCTGGCTAATGTTCCTCCCGAGAGCGCTGATACTGGCTACCTGCTTAAGATGGCGCTGGACAAGATTGCTTTCCTGCCCTTTGGGTTGCTGATCGATAAATGGCGCTGGAAAGTCTTCTCTGGTGAAATCACGCCGGAGCAGTACAACAAGGCCTGGTGGGACCTGAAGGCAAAATATCAAGGTGTGGCTCCGCCGGTGGAGCGTAGCGAAGCGGATTTTGATCCCGGAGCCAAGTATCACATTGCGTCCAACACCCCTTACGCACGCTATTTTCTCGCGCGCATTCTCCAGTTTCAGTTCCATCGCGCCCTGTGCGAAGCTGCCGGAGAAAAAGGTCCGCTGCATCGCTGCTCCATCTACAAGAGCAAAGCTGCGGGTGAACGCCTGAACAAGATGCTCAGCATGGGCAAAAGCAAGCCATGGCCGGATGCTCTTGAAGCCATCAGCGGCCAGCGGCAGATGGATGCAACCGCCATACTCGACTACTTTGCGCCGCTCAAAAAATGGCTGGATGAGCAGAACAAAGGAGAGAAGCTGGGCTGGCAGGGCATGGACCAGGGCGGAACCGAGAAGCATTAGAAGAAAGAGTCAGCTCGCTGGAACGAGAGACACGCCTTTTGACACTCCGTCGGCGATATTGACACATTCATCCAGCACCTACTCTCGTTGCAGCTGTTTCCTGTCGGGGTACACTCAGACGAATTTTGGCCGCTTCCTTGCGCGAAATGAATTATTTTAGCCATAGGAGTCCGGCGGCTAATGGCCAAGTGGAAACAATACGAACTCTGGATCCAGACCGGCGAGAACAAATGGGAGATGGTGGGTGTCTTCCCCACTCCGGAGTTGCCGACCGCCATGGCGAATGCTCGCGCTGCCCGTGCCCGCCTGATTGAGGTGCTTTACGAAGGTAGCAAACTTCTCGGTCAGGAAGTAATCGCGGAACTCGGCAGCGGACGTCAGGAACCCTGAAGCATCCTACCTTGCCGCCTTTCACTACTCTTAAGCACATCCCTGGTTCAGGTTCAGACCCGCTCAAGCATGTAAGACCTGTTTTAAGTTTGCCGCTGCAGAATTTCACCAAATCACAGTGCTCTTCTGGCCATCATCAGGCGTAAACTTGCAGGATTAAATGCTGCCGCTCGCATCAGCTATTCACGCCGGCGGCACGCGGAGGGCGAAGATGTTCTCAGTCTCCTCTCAGCTCAGACTCTGTTTTCTGATCACCCTTCTTGTTTTGACGCAAACTGCTTTGGCGCAAAAGAAAGGCAGCGGCAGCGGGAATTCGCGGACAACTCCTCCCACCCCCACCATCCCGAACACTCCTACCGGAAATTTCCAGCCAGTATTCGTATCAGGCCATGTAACCATTGAGGGCGGCGAGAAAATCTCAGAGCCGGTGGCGATTGAGCGCATATGCAACGGAGTGACGCGGCGTGAAGGTTACACCGATTTCAAAGGTGAATTTCAGCTGCAGATCGGCCAGAACCTGGGCTTTCAGGATGCGAGCGAAAATGATTCTCAGACTCTGCCGGGCAATCCCATGCCGTCTTCTGGCAGGTCACTCTCTCATCAGACCATGAATCTCCAGGGCTGTGAACTGCGAGCCGTTCTCGCCGGCTTCCACTCGAGCACCGTGCGCCTGCAGCCTACGCTGGGCGAATCCTTCCAGATGGATGTAGGCACCATCATGCTGAAGCGCATGGGAGAGGTGAAGGGCACTGCCATCAGCGCTACAAGCCTGGCTGCGCCCAAGGACGCACGACATGCATTTGAGAAGGGCTCCAAGGCATTTTTTGCGGAGAAGCTTCCCGAGGCGAAAAAAGAATTGGAAAAAGCTGTACGCATTTACCCGCAGTTTGCCGCCGCGTGGTCACGGCTGGGCGATGTGCAGCATCGCGAACAGAACCTGAAGGCAGCGCACGAGTCGTATGAAAAAGCTCTGCAGGCCGACCCACAATACGTGAATCCCATCTTTGGTCTCGCCCTGCTCGCGATTGCGGAAAAAAACTGGAAGGACGCCGCGCAGTTCACCGCTCAGGTCAACAGCTTGAATCCGTACGCTTTCCCCGCAGCTGGCTTCTATAACGCGGCCGCAAATTACAATCTGGGCAATTTCCAGGCAGCCGAGGACAGCGCCAAAAAATTCAAAGCTGCAGACAAGGAGCACAGCCATCCGGAGGTTTTGCTGCTGCTGAGCAACATCCAGGCGCAGAAGGATGACTTTGCCGGAGCCGCGCAGCAGATTCGCGACTACCTGACTCTGGTTCCGAATGCGCCCAACACGGTCGAACTCGAGGCCAAAGCCAAGGAGTATGACGGCCTGAGCGTCTCAAAAAAACAGTGAGGATTTTTCCAGCTAGCATTTTTTCACGGTTCGCTTTAGTATCGCCGGAGAGTGGCAGCGAGCGAAAAAAGTGTGAACCGTGAGCGGCTGGTATCAGCAGTTCCAGTAGAAGATGATGCCTCTTTTGAGCTGAAACTGCGGCCCCGGCTGCTGCGCGAATTCATCGGCCAGAAAAAGGTCAAAGACATTCTTTCCGTCGCCGTTGAGGCAGCCAAGTCTCGCGGCGAAGCGCTCGATCATGTACTCCTTTATGGCCCGCCCGGTCTGGGTAAGACCACGCTGGCCACCATCATTGCCAACGAAATGGGTGTGGCGTTTTCGCAGACCGCAGGCCCGGCCATCCAGATCAAGGGTGACCTCACCGCCATCCTTACCAACTTGACTGACAAGCAAGTGCTCTTTGTGGATGAAGTCCATCGTCTGCAGCCCGCGCTGGAAGAAATCCTTTATTCAGCACTCGAAGACTACAAGCTGGACATCATCATCGGCCAGGGTCCTTCAGCGCGCACGCACACTATTGATGTAAAACCGTTTACCTTCGTCGCCGCCACTACGCGCGCCGGCCTGCTCTCCGCTCCTTTGCGTTCACGTTTTGGAATTCTGCTGCGGCTGGAGTTCTACACCACTGACGAACTCAAGTTTGTGATTGAACGCTCAGCCGAAATTCTGGGAGTGGGAATTGACGACGAAGGAGCGACTGAACTGGCCAGCCGCGCGCGAGGCACACCGCGCATTGCCAACCGATTGCTGCGCCGCGTCCGCGATTTTGCCCAGGTGCGCAGCGCGGGACGCATCGACAAAGCCACGGCCCAGGCCGCACTGGAGTTGCTGGAGGTGGATCAGCACGGTTTTGATGAAATTGATCGCCGTCTGCTTTTGACCATCATTCAGAAGTACAACGGCGGGCCGGTCGGACTCAGCACACTGGCCGCAGCGCTGGCGGAAGAACCTGAGGCACTGGAAGAAATCTACGAACCTTTTCTGATGCAGATTGGATTCCTTGATCGCACCCCTCGTGGGCGTGTGGCCACCAGGCTGGCATATGACCATTTTGGAATTCGTTATGGCCGCCAGCCCGGCTTGTTCTGAGGTTTTTCCAAAGGTTTTTACCTGTTTCCGTTCAGCCTCGATTTCGGTTACGCTTTTCTGTTCCCTTCTAACCTTCACCTCGATGATGAGTCGATGAGTCTAAGATACGTGAGCCCGTGTACTCTGCCTTCCTCTCCTGCGGATCGGAAGGCCAGTGTACGTAAGCCGTTTATCATCCTTATTCAGTTGATCGTGGCGGCAGTGGCGCTGCTGTCGACTCCATCGAGCGTTGTTGGCCAGACCAAAACCGCCGGTCTCGCGCCAAAACCCAACCCAACCCTTCCCCGCGAACTCAGCTCTCTTTCTATTCCGCGACTATCGGCGGCGCCGAAGCTCGCCGACTTTGCCGGCATGGAGCCCGCCAGCGCTCTGGCCAAACAGATGCTCAAGGTCGGACACTTCACGCAGAAGGAGCCCCATGATGGCGAGCCTGTCAGCGAACCCACTGAGGCCTACCTGGGTTATACCGACAAGAATTTTTACGCGGTATTTTTGGCTTTCGACAAAGAACCAAAGAAAATCCGCGCCCGCATGCTGCGACGAGAGCTGATTGATGATGATGATCAGTGTGGGCTGTGGCTGGATACCTTCCACGACCACCGCCACGCGTACATGTTTTACAGCAATCCCTATGGCATTCAGCAGGACGGCCTGACGGCGGAAAATCAGGGCTTCGATAATTCATTTGACACCGTCTGGCACACCTACACCAAGATCACTGGCAGCGGCTACATGGTCATCTTTGAGATCCCTTTCAAGTCGCTGCGCTTCAGGCAGCAGGCAACCAACGATTGGGGATTCATTCTGATTCGCGTGATTCCCCGCAACTCTGAGCACTCCTACTTCCCGCGCAACACCAACATGATTCAGGGCATGCTGACTCAGGAAGGAACGCTCCGGGATTTTCATGACATCTCGCCGGGCCGCAATATGCAGTTCATTCCCTATACGTCAGTGGGCGCGTTCCGCGCGTTGGATGAGCGCGACCCGGCGGGTGAACGCTTTACCGGCAAGCACGTGGACCCCAAAGCAGGGCTTGATTCCAAGCTCGTGATCAAAGACAGCCTGGTACTGGATGCCACAATCAATCCGGATTTCGGCCAGATTGAATCCGACGATCCTCAGGTTACGGTGAACCAGCGCTTTGAAGTCTTCTTCCCGGAGAAACGGCCATTCTTCCAGGAAAACTCGAATTACTTTCAGACTCCGCTGAACCTGGTGTTCACGCGCCGGGTGGTGAACCCACTGTACGGAGTCCGCCTCACCGGAAAAGAAGGGCCATGGGCCATAGGAACGTTTCTAGCCAATGATCGTGCCCCGGGAGAAACAGTGCTCCCCGGCGACCCGCTGAATGGCAACAGTGCTTACTTTGGAGTGCTTCGTGTTAACCGCGAGTTGGGAAACGGCAACAGCATCGGCTTGATCTATACCGACCGTGAACTGCACAACGGTGGCAGCAGCTTCTGTACACTGACTGAATGCGAAGTGGGCCACAACCGTGTCGGCGGCTTTGATACAGAGATCAGGATCAACCAGAACTGGCAGATGAACGCCCAGGCGGTAACCTCAGAAACGAAATTTAATGACGGCTCACATGAGTCCGGCCCCGCGTATAACCTTTTCGTGGAGCGGTCTTCAAGGGCGATTGAGTTCAACACGTTGTATCAGGATATTTCTCCCGGCTTCACTACGGAAGCTGGATTTGTACCACGGACTGATCTCCGCGAGACCAGCAACTTCTTCAGCTATACCTGGTACCCTGAAGGTAAGTTTCTGACCTCGCATGGCCCAAGAACCCAGGCAGAGATGCTGTGGGACCACAACGGAACTCGCCTGGACTATCTTTACAACCAGAACTATCAATGGAATTTCCAGCGCAAAAGCTTTGCCGATATCTTCACCGAAGTCGAGCATGAGCGACTGCGGCCTGTAGACTTCTCCACGCTGACCACAAATCGCGACTATGCTCATATTCAGGGTGGTGTAGCTGCAGGTACCCAATATTTCAAATGGCTCAACCTCAACGCCGAGATGGACTGGGGAACGGCGACCAATTTTGTTCCCGCCGTGGGGCCGCCGGTACTCGCTTATGAAAACACTGCCACAGTGCGGGCCACAGTCCGGCCGGTGAAAGGCCTTACTGTCGAAAACACCTATCTGATGACGCGGCTGCTCGATTCAGATACGCGAGCGAACATCTTCAACAACCACATCATGCGCTCAAAGTGGAACTATCAGTTCACCAGGGAATTTTCTTTGCGCCTGATCGGACAGTACACGGCCACCATTAGCAATCCCGCGCTGACCAGCCTGCAAAACACCAAGGCCTTCAACGGAGACGTGCTGTTCACGTACATGATTAATCCGGGAACGGCGATCTATGCGGGTTATAACAGCGATCTTCAGAACATCGATCCTTCACTCCAGCGGCTGTGCAGTGGTGTGCGCTGCGCGCCGGGTGAAAGTTTTGACGGACTGTTGCGCACCCGCAACAGTTTCATCAACGACGGGCGGCAAATCTTTGTGAAGATTTCATATTTACTCAGGTACTGATCCGCTTTGAAGGCAAGCCTTCAACACAGAAGGTTAGCGCAATTCTGAGACTGGAGTGGCCCGAAACCCATTTTCCAGAGGGAAACTGTGCGCCGCGCGACAGACAACTGCCCCGCTCCTAATCTTTGACGAACCCACGATATCGCGCACAAACATAAGATTGGCCGCGTCGCCGGATGACGGGACTTCAGTCCACTTGGCTTCATAGAGTTCCAGTCGCCCGGCAATGTCCACGACGAAATCCACTTCACGTGTGCGGTCGCGCCAAAAAAACAGACTGCCGACCCGTCCTGCGTTCCGCTCGCGGTCGCGCAGCTGTGCGAAGACAAACGTCTCCCAAATGGCTCCCGCTCCGGGTGCCTGAAGGAGCGCTTCTTCCGAGCGGATGTTCAGCAGCGCGCAAAGCATGCCTGTATCTGCCAGGAAGAGCTTGGGACTTTTTACTATGGATTTGGTTCGGTTGGAAAACCAGGGCTCCAGCAGCACGATCTGGCCGGAGGCTTCCAGAACAGACAACCAGAGATTTGCAGTGGAAGGAGAAATACCCACATCCCGAGCCAGATCGGCCTTGTTAAGCAAGTTGCCTGAACGCAGGGCGCACGCACGCAGGAAACGTTCGAAGTCGCGCAAGCTGCCGACATTTGCCAGGGAGCGGACGTCGCGCTCGAGATAGGTAGCCAAATAAGAGTTGTAGAAGGCGACTGGATCGATTTCTGGATGTGCACTCAGCTCCGGGAAGCCACCGCGAACTATGGCTTCTTCGACAGTGGTCTGGGGCAGAGCCGCCTGCATTTCCGCCAAAGATAGGGTCTCTAATTCCACAATGTCGGCTCGTCCCGCAAGTGATTCAGAAACGCTCTTCATCAATGTAAATTTCTGCGAACCGGTTAGAAGAAATTGTCCATTTTTGGAACGATTGGAATCTACCGCCGCTTTGATATTTCGGAAGAGTTTGGGGGCGTACTGGACTTCATCAATGATGACCGGAGGCTCATGGCGCCGAAGAAAACTGGTGGGCTCCTTTTCTGCCTGTTCAGCCTCAGTGGGCAGATCCAGCGAGATAAAGTTATAGTTGGGGAATAAGCGGCGCAAGGTGGAGGTCTTCCCGGTCTGTCGCGCTCCCGTGAGGACCACCACTGGCCTTGTTCGGACGGAATGACGGAGCCTGGGCTCAATGCTCCGAGGAATCCACATCTGCAAAATATACGATGCCATCGCATATTTAGCAACAACCCGAACGGCCGACAACTGCCGAGTTGATGGGCTCCTCCGGCTATATGGCAATGTGAGTGTTAAGTGGTTCCACTGCTAGGGGTTGGCGCAGTCGAGTGTTATTATTGCGTAACTCAGATGGCCACTGCTGTACGTTCCTTCGCAAAAATCAATATCGGATTGCGCATCGGCCCGTTGCGGGAAGATGGGTTTCACGAATTGCGCACCATTTACCAGACTGTCGGGCTGGCGGACACAGTGCGTGTGGACGTTGGGCGAGGTGTGGGAATTGAGATTTACTGCAAGGATTCGCGTGTGCCCGCAGACGAGTCCAATACCTGCTGGCGCATCGCGGAAAAATTCCTTCGTTCCATCAAGACTCGCGGCAAGGTGAGAATCACGATTGAGAAGAACCTTCCGGTGCAGGGCGGCATGGGCGCAGCATCGTCAAATGCCATCGCTACTCTGTTCGGCCTGGAACGGGCAATGAAGAAACAGCTTGCGCCAGAGGAGCGGCTGCGCATCGCGGCGGAAGTAGGCTCTGATCTGCCGTTGTTTCTGATTGGAGGAACGGTCCTTGGCGCCGGACGCGGCGAACAGGTCTACGCCATGGAAGATCTGCCCAGCTTCCCCTGCGTGATCGCCACGCCAACCGTAGGCGTCTCTACGCCTGTAGCCTTCGCAGACTGGGACAAACGTAGAGCGGAACAGGGCAAATTGACCTCGCTGAACGGCTTCGGTACAATGAATGGGTTCAGCCATTCAGTTTATGAATGGCTCAGCGGTACCAGTTATTCTCCAACCGGTGTCCCAGATAAAGGCTGGGACCGGGCCGAGGCACTGCTTCTCGACCTTGTCCGTACCGGGATTGAAAACGACTTTGAAAGTGTCGTTTTTCCCAAGTATCCCGCCATACGTGAAGTGAAACGTGCCTTGGAGAAATCAGGTGCCAAGTACGTGTCTTTGTCCGGATCAGGATCAGCGGTTTACGGCCTCTTTGCCGACAAAGCGGAAGCTGCAACAGCAGCTAAGTCATTGAATGATAATGACATTCCCGCCCAGGCAACGGCTACGCTGACGAGGACTGAGTACTGGAATCAGATGTTCGCCCGGCAGCTGGCGACCGGAACGTAGAGATCGCCGACATCGCCGTGATCGGGAAACGAACATAAGCGGTTTTTGGGCGGTCGACTAATGGTAGGTCAAGTGCCTTTGGAGCACTTTGTCTAGGTTCGAATCCTAGCCGCCCAGCCAGGATCGCGGAAAGAGGTTGGAGATAGAGGTCCTTCGCGCTGTGCGCTCAGGATTTCGCCTGCGGGCTCAAACGCCCGCAAAGCGGCTCAAGTTCGAATCCTAGCCGCCCAGCCAGAGTTGAAAGCAGCGCAAGTGCAAGGGCAGGGTGAGGCGAGTGGTGAGCGCCGAGTCGCGCGAACCCGAGCCGAGGGCGAAGCCGCTTGCGGCGGAGCCCTTGAAATGAAGTGGATCCCGGAGGTATCGCTGGAACCGCAGTCACCTCTGCAAAGGGTCTGAAACAGCAATCCGTTGTAGCCAACCAGCTTCAAACGGGTGAGAACATGGCGACGATAGCCCCGGCAGCAGACAAGTCGAAGCAGCAACAAACTCCGCCGAAGAGCGAGCACAAGACGCAGTTAAAGCACAAGGACGATAAGTTCAAGATTTTTTGCGGAACGGCCAATGAGGCCCTTACCGACGAGATTTGCGCTTTTCTGGGAATTGAACGCGGCAAGGCAAACGTCACGCGGTTTTCTGACGGCGAAGTTTATATCCAGATTCTTGAGAATGTGCGCGGCGCAGATGTGTTTGTCTGCCAGCCAACGTGCTTTCCGGTGGATGAACATCTGATGGAGTTGTTGCTGCTGGTGGATGCGCTCAAGCGCGCATCGGCGCGCCGCATCACCACGGTGATTCCGTATTACGGTTATGCGCGCCAGGACCGCAAAGATAAGCCGCGTGTTCCGGTGTCGTCCAAGCTGATTGCTGATTTGCTGACTACAGCGGGAGCGCATCGCGCTTTAGTTGTTGATTTGCACGCGCCGCAGATTCAGGGATTTTTTAATATCCCCGTGGACCACCTGTTCGCCTCGCCGGTTCTGGTGGATCACTTTAAGAAGATGCAGTTGCCGAACCTTACCGTGGTATCGCCAGACGCCGGTGGCGTGGAGCGCGCGCGCTTCTTCGCCAAGAAAGTTGATGCTGCGCTGGCCATTGTGGACAAGCGGCGCACTGACATGAACGTGGCTGAAGTGATGCACGTAATCGGCGATGTCAAAGGCCGCACGTGTCTCATCATCGATGACATCATCGACACGGCCGGCACGTTGGTAAAGACCGCGGACGCGCTGGTGGCTGCGGGAGCGGCGAAAGTTTATGCCTGCGCATCGCATCCGGTGCTGTCAGGGCCGGCTATCGGGCGGATTGCTAATTCGAAGCTGGAAGAGGTAGTGGTGACGAACACAATCCCGCTGACGGATGCAGCCAAGGATCAGCCGAAGATCAAAGTTCTGTCGATTGCCGGCCTGCTGGGCCGCGCAATCCAGTCAATCCATGAAGAGACTTCCGTAAGTTCGCTGTTTGCTTAAGGCGTCCGCGGAAGCAGAGAAGAAGGAAAAAGAAGATGAGTTCACAGCAGGAAGTAGTTGAAGCACAGCCCAGACCGGACAGTTCCCGGGGCAAGAATGAAGCGCGCCGCCTGCGTGCCAGCGGACGCATTCCCGCGGTGCTGTACGGAGCCAAAAAACAGGCCGTGGCGATCAGCGTTGATCCCAAGCAGATTTCGCGCATCCTGCATTCCGAAGCGGGGCATAACAGCATCTTCGACCTCAAGGTCGGAGGCGAGAGCGCCAAAGGCATGGTGGTGGACTGGCAGTACGATCCGCTCAGCGGCAAGCTGCTGCACATTGACCTGAAGCGCATCGCCATGGACGAAAAGATGCGCGTGTTTGTGCCTGTTCACCTGGTGGGTGAGGCTCCCGGCGTAAAGATCGGCGGCGGCATCATGGACCAGGTATTGCGCGAGGTGGAAATCGAGTGTCTGCCGGGCGACATCCCCAGCCACATTGATGCTGATGTATCGCACCTTGAATTTGGCCAGGTGCTGCGCGTGGCTGACCTGCCACACGGCGGCAAAATCAAATTCGTCACCGATGAACAGCAGACCGTTGCCCACGTGACGCACGTGAAAGAGGAAGTGGCGCCCGCGGCGGAAGCTGCGGTTGAAGGTGCCGCCGCTGCGCCGGCGGAGCCGGAAGTCATCAAGAAAGGCAAGCAGGAGACCGAGGAAGAGGGTGAACCTGCTCCGGCCAAGAAGTAAGCAGCGTGAAGCTGATTGTCGGGCTGGGCAATCCCGGTATCGAATATCAATTCACGCCGCATAACATCGGCTTTCTGGCAGTGGACCGGCTGGCCGAGCAATGCGGCGTGATGATTGAACACCGGCACTGCAAAGCGCTCACGGCGAGGAGCAGGATTAGCAATGAAGAAATCCTGCTGGCCAAGCCGGAGACTTACATGAACCTGAGCGGCATGTCAGTGCTGGAGCTGGTCAGGAAGTATGAGGTCGAACCGGAGAAGGACCTGATCGTGATTTACGACGAACTGGATCTTCCTCTGGGAATGATTCGAGTGCGGGCGCGCGGCTCGTCGGCCGGACACAACGGAATGCAGTCGATCATCAACTCGCTGCAGACGGAAGAGATTGCGCGGATACGGATTGGGGTTGCGCCAGATGATCCGCGTAAAGGCGGGGCGAAGTACATACTGGCGCCGTTTCGGAAATCGCAGTTAGTGGCAGTGGACGGAGCGCTGGATGTGACTGCGCAGGCCGTGAACGTGATTATCAACGATGGGATCGCGACGGCCATGAACAGATTCAACCGCAAGAACAAGCCGGAAGAGCCGGCGGGTGAAGGCGGAAGTTAAAACGGTAATTGGTACTTGGTATTTGGTAGTTGGTGCGTGGGCAAGACCCAAGTACCAACTACCAAGTGCCCGGCAATAAAGATTTGGAGAGTGTATGCAACGTTCTTATGAAGTGATGTTTATTGTGCGGCCTGACCTGTTGGATGAGGACGTGGACAAGCTGATTGCTACCATGCAAAACCACGCCACCACCGCAGGCGCAACCGTACAGAATACGGAAAAGATGGGCAAGCGCCGTCTGGCCTATGACGTGAAGAAATTCCAGGACGGCCAGTACGTGCTGTTCACGCTGACGGCCGATGGTACAGCCATCCATGAACTTGAGCGCCGTCTGCGCGTCGCCGAGCCGGTGCTGAAATTCATCACCGTGCGTACGGACGAGGAACAGCAGCGACTGGAGAAGATCAAAAAGATTCGCGCTTCACGTGTGAAGCGTCCGCCGGCAGAGGCTGCTGCGGCTGCCGAGAGCGAAGGAGCGCCGGCTACGGCGTGATTCGTTAACGGCGAAGAAGTAATTTTGGAGGCTTGAGCCTCAGTTCGCGGTCGTAGTCGCGAGAATGAAAGTTTAAGGAGAGTTATGGCTGACGAAGTTCAGGAAGTTTCAACACCAGCGCGTCCCAGCGGACGGCCAGACAGGCCGGACCGTCCTGACCGCGGTCCCGGAGGGCCGGGGGGTCGTGAGGGCGGACGCAAATTCTTCCGTCGCAAGAAGGTGTGCAAGTTCTGCGTCGAGAAGATTGATGACATCAACTACAAAGACGTGCGCCTGCTGCAGCAGTTTGTGGCTGAGCGGGGCAAGATTGTTCCCCGTCGCTTGACCGGCGTGTGCACGCCGCACCAGAGGCAATTGACCTCCGCCATCAAGCGCGCGCGCAACATCGCCCTGCTGCCGTTTGCGGCACGGTAAAACTAAAGCCTGCCACGGCGATACACAGGAGTACGGAGGAAAGCGACTATCGCTGCCATGCCGGATCACCGTGGTGAGGCAAGACATTTGAACTGGAGATTTTGAGATGGAAGTCATCCTGAAAGAAGATGTTCCCAAGTTGGGCCACCGCGGCGACGTGGTGAAAGTAGCCGAAGGTTACGGCCGCAATTACCTTCTGCCACGCAAGCTGGCCATTGAAGCCACCGTCAGCAACAAGGCCGTAATCGAGCAGATGAAGCAGTCTGCCGTGCGCCGCTCGGCCATTGAGAAGGCGGATTCTGAAGCGCTGGGCAAACAGCTTGACGGCGTCGCGCTCACCTTTGCCCGTAAGGCGGGGGAGAAAGACCACCTGTTTGGCTCCGTCACCTCGACGGACATTGCGGAAGCTCTCGAGCAAAAGGGCTTCAACATTGATCGCCGCAAGATCCAGCTCAACGAGCCGCTCAAGAGCATCGGCGAATTTGAAGTGCCCATCCGCCTGCATCGCGACGTCACGAGCCGCGTTAAAGTTACGGTGGAAAAAGAAGGCGGAGCGGAAGCTTAGCCTTCGCGACCGGGTAAAAAATCCTGCCGCTGATGAAGGCTGATGAGACTGATTGCCGCAGGGTGATCAGTTCCATCACCGTTGATCAGCGGTTGCTTTTTGCAGGCAGAAAAACAACTCTCCTCTCTCCTTGACAACTTAGGAGAGATGGCGGTAATCTCCTAAGAATCTTAGGAGGAGCAACTTGCCTGATCAGGCCCAGATCCTTCCCGGTACTCTCGATCTGCTCATACTTAAGGCCGTTTCGCTCGGCCCGCTGCATGGCTACGGAATTCTGCTGCGCATCGGCCAGATTTCCGGCGGGGCATTGCTGGTTGAACAGGGAGCGCTGTATCCCGCGCTGTTTCGTCTGGTGAAGCAGGGCTTGCTCAAGGCGAGCTGGGGCACATCAGAAAACAATCGTCGAGCCAAATTCTATGAATTGACCGCCGCCGGCCGTAAGCGCCTGCGTGAAGAAGCCGAAGGCTGGAACCGTCTTGCAGCAGCGATTGGTGCCGCGTTAGCAGCCACACCGGAGGAAGTATGAGCCTGCTGACTATGATTCGGTCACTTGCTGATAGTATCTTTCAGCGTCGCGCCCTCGAGCGTGAGATGGACGAGGAGTTGCGCTCGCACATCCAGCATCGTGCCGATGATCTCGCGCGCTCCGGAATTTCTCGCGGTGAAGCTGAGCGGCGTGCGCGCATCGAGTTCGGCGGATACGAGCATTTCAAAGAAGAGTGCCGGGAGAGCCTGGGAGTGCACTTTCTTGAAACCGTGATTCAGGACCTGCGCTTCTCGATGCGCCTGCTGCGCAAGTCGCCAGCCTTTACTGCCATCGCCGTGTTGACGCTAGCTCTGGGCATTGGCGCGAATACTGCCATCTTCAGCCTCATCGATACGGTTGTGCTGCGCTTTCTGCCAGTGCAGCGGCCACAAGAGTTGATTGAGGTGCTGCGGCTGAACCCGCGCGACAAGACACCTACTTCTGGATTCACCTATGCGCTGTGGGAGCAGTTTCGCGATCAGCAGGATATCTTCTCCAGCGTTTTTGCCTGGAGTACGGAGCGTCTTGATCTCGCCCGAGGTGGAGAAGTCCACTACGCCACCGGCGTCTTCACCAGCGGCAGCTACTTCCCTACGCTTGGCGTACGGCCTGCACTTGGCCGGTTGTTTACACCTGCTGATGATCAGCGCGGCTGCGTATCGCGTGCCGTTTTGAGCTACGGCTTCTGGCAGGAGCATTATGGCGGTGCGCAGAATGCGCTCGGCAGCGTCATTTCTTTAAGCAATCATCCCTTCGAGATCATCGGCGTAAGCGCTCCAGGGTTCCATGGAATGGAAGTAGGCAGCAGGTTTGACGTTGCCGTTCCCATCTGCGCCAGAGACGTTTTTGACGGCAAAGAAAAACGGCTGGACACCCGCGACTCCTGGTGGCTGCGAATGGCAGGCCGCCTGAAAGCCGGAATCAGACCGGAACAGGTGGACGCACGATTGAAACTGCTCTCGCCCGGAGTGTGGGGCGGCGCTGTGCCGCTGACATGGGAACCGGAGTGGCAGGAGAATTTTCGCAAGCGACTGCTGATCAGCGCTCCAGCAGCAACCGGCATTTCTGAATTACGGGAACAATTCGAGCGTCCTCTTACCATTCTGATGGCAGTCGTAGGACTGGTATTGCTGATTGCCTCGGCGAACCTCGCCAGTCTGATGCTGGCACGAGCCACGTCACGCGCCAAAGAGATGGCCATCCGCAAGGCACTCGGAGCCTCGCGCGCGCGACTCGTGCGGCAGTTGCTGGTGGAATCGTTGCTGCTGGCATTTGCCGGCGCTGCTGTGGGAATCCTGTTTGCGCGCTGGGGTGCAGCTCTTCTGGTGCGCTTCATTTCCACAGGCGCCAACGCTGTGTTTCTGGATTTGACGCCGGACGGCCGCATGCTCGGCTTTACGGCCGCTATTGCCATGCTCACCGCAGTTTTGTTCGGAGTCCTTCCCGCGCTGCGTTCATCGAAGGTTCCCGTTACGGCGGCGATGAAGGGCAGCCATGCTCATGCAGGAGACCCGTCTCTGCGGCTTCGTTCGGAAAAGTGGATTGTTGCCGCGCAGGTAGCGTGTTCTGTGGTATTGCTGGTGGTGTCAGGATTGTTTCTTCGTACTCTGAACAAGCTCGTCGTCCTAGACCTCGGCTTCGATCGCAGCAATGTGCTACTGGTAAACGCAAATCTTCGTCCCGCAAATATCCCAAGCGGAGAGCATCAGGTGATCCTTGCTGATATTGAGAGCCGGTTGCGGGCTATACCGGGCGTGCTCTCCGTGGCACAGTCATCACGCGTGCCCATCAGCAACGATGAGTCGGCAGGGCCTCTTTTGGTGGACCGGCCTAATGCACCCAAGGGGCCGGATGCGGTTGTGTGGATGAACCATATCTCGCCCGGTTATTTTGCCACCATGCGCGAACCGCTGCTGGCCGGACGCAACTTTGACAGCACTGACACTGCCACCTCCGCTCCTGTGGCGATTGTGAATGAGGCCTTCGCGCGCAAGTTTTTGCCCGGAATGAACGTTGTGGGCACAGTCGTGCACCGCCTGGAAGGGCGTGCCGGCGTGCCGCCGACCGCCATCCGGATCGTTGGCCTGGTGAAAGATGCAAAGTATGAGTCGGTGAGAGAGAGCACCTTTTCCCAGGCGTTTTTCCCGGTCGCACAGATCCCAGCCATCGAAGATTTTGACGCGCAGTATTTTGAGTTGCGGACCGCCGCGCACTCTTCGGCAGTGACTTCGCTGGTGCAAAGCTCCGTGGCGCAGGTGAACAAGAGCATTTCGCTTGAGTTCAGCTCGCTGACGCAACAGGTGGATGATTCGCTCGTCCAGGAGCGCCTGCTGGCTACGCTCTCAACTTTTTTCGGAGCGCTGGCACTGCTGTTGGCCATGATCGGTCTGTACGGCGCCGTCAGCTACGGAGTGACGCAACGGAGAAGCGAGTTCGGCATCCGCATTGCCCTGGGCGCCGCTCCGGGATCAATTCTCAGGCTCGTGATGCGTGATGTGGCAGTCATCCTCCTCAGTGGCGCGCTGGGTGGTGTGGCTATTTCCCTGTTGGCAGTCAGGCTGATACAGAAATTTCTCTTCGGACTCACGCCGGATGATCCAGCGACGTTTTTGGCTGCCGTGGTTCTGCTCGCGGCCGTTGCCCTTGCGGCGGCCTATTTTCCCGCGCGACGCGCGATGGGCGTGGATCCTATGGTT
>DATEJX010000162.1:0-7232 GCA_035277785.1 Candidatus Angelobacter sp.
GAAACATGATCGGCAGCCAGTGAGACAGCGCCGGTTGGACTGATGATGGCAATCTCCCAGACTCCCTTGCCGTGCGTGGCGATGCGCAGCTTGCGACTCACCTGGTTGATGGCCATATCAAACACAGCCACCCTGGGCAGCCCGGAACCGTAAGGAGTCCAGGTTGCGCCGTCGTCCGTGGAGCTGAATACGCCAATGTCGGTACCGGCAAACAACGAATCTGGAAAAACCGGATCGACGACGAAAGAATTCACCGGAACATCCTGCAGGCCGCCGGAAGCCGCAGTCCATGTAGGCGTGGCGGCGTTGAGATTGGTGGTCTTCCAGACGTGATTGGGGAAACCATAGCCATCAAGCGAAACGTAAGCCGTGCTGGAGTTCGTGGGATCAATCACCGCGCGCGCAACGTAATGCGCTCCCCAAGGGCCGGTGACCTCAGGCATGGGATTTGCTCCGGTAGTGGTGGCGAATACCTGGCCATCCACCAAACCGACGATGCGAACATTGTCATCTTGCGGCGAGATGCCGATGGAGCTGACCTGGGCCGGAGTTCCTGTGGCAGGATTGATGGCGAATGGCGCCTGGCTGACCGGAGTCATTGTTACGCCCTGGTCGGGTGAGCGATAAAGATGGTCCGTGCCGAAATAGAGCGTATTGGGTGTGCCCGGTCCAAGCGCCATGGGCGCATAGAAGAGAACGTTATCGTTGCAGTTGATACCGTTGGCAGTGATTCCATTGGTCGGTGTGGACGGGCAACCGAAGAATGGACTCCAGCCGGTTTCGGTGGCGTCGGCTATATTGGTCACACGGGCGTACCCGATCTGTCCGGTTGTCGCGCCGCTCTGGTTGAAATAGGTGTGATACATGGTGACGTTGGTTGTGTCCGGACTACTCTGGTCAATCAGAGCAAAACCGCCGTCACCGGCATCAGAGCGCGTCCATGTGCCGGCGGAATTCATCAGTTCGGTGCCGTTGTCCTGGGTGCCTCCGATCATGAAGTTGGCATCTTTTGGATGAAGAGCAAGGCTCTGGAACTGCGTGGCACTGAAAGTTGCGTTATTCAAGCTGGTCCAGGTGGCCCCGCCATCGATGGACTTGAAAATTCCGCCGTCATTGCCGGTATAGATAATGCTGGAATTTGAAGGCACAATGGCGATAGCGTGCGAATCAGGGTGAAGCCTGGCATCACTGCGATTGAAGGTAGCGCCATCTGTGGTCTTGGCCAGGGCTGCGGTGCCGCAAGAAAGTCCCGCCGCAGTGGATGAATCGCCGTTGCCGCCGACATAAATCACATGAGCATTTCCGGGATCCATAGCAACGGGCGCATCATAGATACACTGTCCGCCGCAGAAGCCGGTTGCGCCGGCAACGGCAGTCCAGGTGGCCCCGTCGAGTGAAGTGCGCAACGTGCCCGCTTTGGTGCCGGTCCCGCAGCTTGCGCTGTCAGAAGCAGCTAACGCAAAGGTTGTTGTGGTTCCCACGCGATTCACAGCAAACTTACCCACCACGCCCCCGGTCCCGCCCAGGATCAACTGCTGAGTCCATGCGGCAGTTCCAGTGAACGGATCTGAATTGCTGCTCCACACACCGCCGTCGCCCGCATTGCCGGCGCCCACTACGTTGACCAGAACCTTGGCGGGATTACCTGGATCTATCACCATGTCACTGACGATACGATTGGCGCTGGCCGTTTGAATGGTGAGCTGCGTGAAGGTGGGCGACGCGGCTAGAGCATTGGTGGAAAGGTACACTCCGCGATTGGGCAGGTTATTGAAAACATCAAAACTCAGGCCGCTAAAGCCGGATCCCGTGGAAACCAGGATCTTGTTATCGTCCGCAGGATCTACCAGAATCTGCGTGACAGAGCGGCCGGTAAAAATATCGCTGGTTCCGTTGGAATTGAAGGGGCCGGTGACGTTGGCGGTGGTGGTGGCATTCAGGATAATAAAGACACCTACGCCAAAGAAGCTGTCGCCAGAGTTGTTTCCTTCTCCCGTTCCAACAAAAACCTTCGTGTGATCGAGGGGATCGATACTGATAGCGCCGATGGCCAATGACGGCTCTGCATCCATTAGCGGCGTCCAATTCGCGCCGCCATCCAGCGTGCGATAGAGACCGCCCTGGGCGGTTCCGACATAAACGGTGTTCCCGGTTGCATCTGCCGGGTCAATGGCGATGGCAGTCACCCGACCGCTAACAGGAACTTCTTTGGTCGGATCCACAAATGTGCCAAACGTCTGGCCGTTGGGAATGGGCGCCGGGCCAAGCGGCGCCCAGGTATTGGTGGCAGCTGGGGCCAGCGCTCCCAGAGGCGCGCCGCCGGTGCGCAACTGATGCAGGAAAAACTCCTGCAATTCCATGGTGCGGATGGCATTGGTGCGCTGGAGTGGGTTGCGCACCAGATCATCAATACCGCGCTGCATGCGAATCTGCTGATCGCGTAACGCGAAATAATCTTCCTCGCTGATGCGGCCGCGGGCCATGGCGGGAATATCAGCGCTGTCGGTATCGGCCTCAGTCTGGGCGGCAGGCACAGAGGCTGCAGACGTCGCGCCATTGGCGGCCGCGTCGCGAGCAGATGAGCCTGGCGAAGTCTGGGCAAGACAACTAATGGCCATCACAAAGATGGCGAGAATACGTGGAATCAGAAACATGGGGCGCATCGTACTTTCTCCTAGATTCAATTCATCTCGGCCGTCGAGGGCCGCCTTGTTCAGACCGCAGCCGCTCTTCCCGCAGAGTCGGGCTGCTCGCGCTCCAGAGTGAGCCACACAGAGCGCGGGATAACACACTCATACCTGGCAAGGGGGTTTTTGGAATCCAGAGTAGCCGGTGCAATATCTTGGCATTGCCAGAGTAGCTCGTCAATCGGCAATTTCCGCGTATAGCGGCTTTTTGTTTTCAGGCCCGCCGGGCTGCCCGGGGCCCATATAATCGGCCCAGTGCTGGTTTCCGACTTCGATTTCCATCTTCCTGAAGAGCTGATTGCGCAGGAGCCACTCAAGGACCGCAGCGCGTCCCGGCTGTTTCATTTGTCTCGTGAGACCGGTTCGTTCGCTGACCGCCAGTTCCGTGATTTCCCTTCGCTGCTGCGGCCGGATGACCTGCTGGTAGTGAACAACAGCAGGGTCTTCCCGGCACGGCTTTTTGGCCGGCGGTCAGGCAAGCGAGCGCAACCGCTCAGCCCGCGGAACCCGGCGTCAAAGGATTTCCTGCAAGGCGAAGTCGAGGTCCTGCTCACGCAGCAAATTGCACGCGAGGAATGGCAGGCGCTGGTACGGCCGGGAAGGAAGATTGGCGTAGGCGAGAAGATTTTGTTCTTCAGCCCGGAGCAGGGAGAGGCTGCGTTACACGTGGACACTCCTGCGCTGGCAGCAGAAGTGATTGCCCGTGGCGAATACGGCGAACGCACGCTACGGTTTGCGCCCGTGGCTGATTTCTTTGGCACGCTGGAAAAGCTGGGGCATGTGCCGCTCCCGCCGTACATTGCACGCGAAGACCGGCGCGAAGACCGTGAACGCTACCAGACAGTCTATGCCCGACCCGAAGCCCGCGGCAGCGTAGCCGCGCCCACAGCCGGCCTGCACTTTACTCCGGAGATTTTGGCGCAAATCCGTGAGCGCGGAATTGAGATTGCCGAAATCACCCTGCACGTGGGCCTGGGAACATTCCAGCCAATCCATGCTGAACGGGTGGAAGAACACAAACTGCACACGGAGCGGTTTTATGTTCCTGAGCATGTGGCCGCCAGCATCAATGCCGCGTTGCGCGAAGAGCGCAGAGTAGTTGCAGTGGGTACAACCACGGTCCGAACGCTGGAATATGTGGCGTCAAAAAATGATGGACGGATTGCATCGGGCGCGGGCGAAGCCGATATTTTTATTTATCCCGGATTTGAGTTTCGCGTGGCGGATGCCCTGCTGACAAACTTTCATTTGCCAAAGTCCACGCTGCTCATGCTGGTTTCAGCATTGGCGGGACGTGAAAACGTGCTGCGAGCGTACGAGCATGCCGTGAGGGAGAAATACAGGTTCTTTTCGTATGGGGATTGCATGTTCATTGAATGAGCCGAAGTAGCCCGGTTCTCCCAGAAGAGATTCATCACCAGATCAGCACCGATGCAAAGCAGGCCGCGCGGCACAGTGACGAACTCCGTGCCGCGGGCTAGTTAAGCCCTGCAAAGAGCCTTTGGACTGCGGCAATCACCCAACGAGCACGGGGATGTCGCAGTGATTAAGCACCTTCAGCGTCTCGCTTCCATGAATAACGCCATCCAGCCCGCGGCGGCGATGGGACGCCATTACCACCAGATCACAGCCCCGGGATTTTGCGGTGTCGATTATGGCCTGATAGGGGTGCTCGTTTTCCTTGACCACGGTCTCGCAGGCTACGCCTGCCTGTTGGGCGGCGGCGGCGACTGCTGACAAGGTCCTGGAACTCTGTTCCTGCGTATGCTTCTTGTATTCCTCCCGAGTGTCTTCCACCACCGCGGGGTCCATTGTGAAGGTGTGAAACGGCTCTGCAACCGTCAGGGCGGTTATGCGGGCACCGGTTTTCCGTGCCAGTGTAACTCCCTCCTCGATGGCTTTTGCAGCCAGGTCCGAGGCATCAACAGCAATCAAGATGTTGGTGAACATGGGCCATCCTTTCCGGGTCCTGAAAAATGCATTTAGGGGACCCCTTGGTCCGATAAGGAAGTCTGGCCACACAATCACGAACGAGCAGCCAGAATGACCAGCCTCAATCGTAGATGGGGGTGCACACGGGGGCTGTGATATGGATCACTTGAGTTATGTGACACTGCCTGCCAAGCCGGCGGCATTTAAACTAAACCAGAGGAACCGCAGAAGCATCTGAACAAGACGCAGGTAAAGGGCCGGCGCGTCCAGAGCAGATTTTGTTTCGACCGGCCCGGATCCATCATCTAATTTCATCAGTAAAA
Source organism: Candidatus Angelobacter sp. (assembly GCA_035277785.1). Taxonomy (GTDB): domain Bacteria; phylum Acidobacteriota; class Terriglobia; order Terriglobales; family Acidobacteriaceae; genus Angelobacter. Next base: position 4,943 of record DATEJX010000162.1, read on the forward strand.
GGACTCATACTTTCTTGAGAAGCCGTCTGGCTGTTTTCATCACCATTGTTCAATCCATCATTTTTACCGGGCACCTGTTCGTCTATGCGACCTGGGCGGTGTTCTGGGGCGGAGTTGCGTCAGGCACTGCGGTAAAGATTGCGCTGGCGATGCTCTCCATCAGCTTTGTCAGCGCATCACTGCTGGGATGGTATTTCCACAACCGGCTGGTGCGGCTCTATTACACGGTGGCCGCTTTCTGGCTGGGGCTTTCAAGCTATCTCATGTGGGCTGCAGTGCTGTGCTGGCTGACGTGGGGATTTTCAGTCGTCGCACGGCTGAATTGGACGACGCAACGTATTGCCGATGTTCTGTTTGCCGCCGCCGTGCTGACGGCGGTGTACGGCATAATCAACGCGGCGTGGCTGAGGGTGGTTCGTGTGACCGTTCAATTGCCTAATCTACCGGAGCAATGGCGCGGACGCACGGCTGCCCTGGTGACGGACACACATTTGGGCCACATCCGTAATGGCCGGTTTGTGCGGCGGGTAGTGCGGAAGCTCACATCTTTGCGGCCTGATGTGGTGTTTCTGGCCGGTGATGTGTATGACGGAACAGCGGCTGATTTTGAAAAGCTGGCGGAGCCGTGGGCGGAGTTGATTGCGAACCTCAGCAATCCAGGAGCCGCTAACGCAGAATCTCACCACGGAGACACGGAGGCACGGAGAAATGAAAAAGTTGGATCCTCGCGGGGCTTTGGCGAGTCGCAGTATCCAGCGAGCGCAGGTGGATTGCGCGCAGAACAAGGCGCCACGGCGGTCCTGGAAGAAGAAGGATTTCTGGGCGTCTATTACATTCTGGGAAACCACGAAGAGTTTTATAGTCACGCCGAGTTCCTGCCGCCGCTGGAGAACGCTGGAGTGCGCTTCCTGAACAACGAAAAAGCCGACCTGGACGGGCTGCAACTGGTAGGAGTGCATTACCGTGATGCGGTTGGGGAGGAGCGTTATCGGCAGGTGCTGCGGAGAATTGGGATTGACCGAAGCAGGGCCAGCGTTCTGCTTCTGCATGCGCCGGTACGCCTGGCCGTCGCCGAGGAAGAAGGTATCTCACTGCAACTCTCAGGACACACGCACGGCGGCCAGTTCTTCCCTTACACCTTGATTGCCAAGCGAGTCTGGGGCAAGTTCATTCATGGATTGCAGCAGTTGGGCAATCTACAGGTCTTTACTTCTTATGGCGCCGGCACCTGGGGGCCTCCGATGCGCGTGGGCACCCGACCTGAAATTGTGCTGATCACTCTCGAATAATCCTCTCGTTTGTGGTCTATCTGGTTGTAGCTCAAGGCCTTTTTTCGCTTGATTTTTGCCTCTGATCATGCTAATCTAAATCATTTGTTTGCAGCAGTTTATGGTGAATATAGACACTCGCGACCAATCCCGGGATTGAGACGTTGAGATCGCCGGGATGGGCGCCTGCGAACGCCGGGGTTGGACTGGGTCAATCCCGGGGTGACATCGGTTAAGTGCTTTAGAATCCTAGTTGACGTGGGGAGGGGGATACCGGATTGCCAGAATTGCCAAGATTGCCAAAGATCGCCGGAAGTGGGCGATGGAATTGAGTAACTAGCATGGCTACTGCATCCAAACCCGCGCAGAAGGGCCGAGTCTTTCTGATGGACTCGATGTCCTTCATCTTCCGCGCCTATCACGCCATGGCGCGGCAGAGACCTATGTCCACGAAGACAGGCATTCCCACCGCAGCCACTTACGTTTTTGTGAACATGCTGCGCAAGCTGCGTGCTGACTTCAATCCGGAGTATCTGGCCGCCGTCTTTGATGTAGCGGGTCCGACATTCCGCGATGAGCAGGCCAAAGCGGTGACGTCCGTGCGGAAGTTTGACATCAAGAGCCAGACATTCAAGGAAGTTGAGTACCACGGCTACAAAGCGCAGCGTGCGGAAATGCCTCCGGATTTGGCGCAGCAGGTGCCCTACATCCGCCGAGCGTTGGAGGCTTACAGGATTCCCATCCTGGAGCAGAAGGGCTTTGAGGCCGATGACGTGATTGGAACGCTTGCGCGCAAGGCGGCCGCTGAGGGCTATCAGGTGTTTGTCGTCTCCAGCGATAAGGACATGCTGCAACTGGTGAACGACAAGGTCTGCGTTCTGAACCCGCCCAAGGACAACCTGATCTGCGATGCGCCCAAGGTGGAGGAGATTCTGGGAGTGCGTCCGGAGCAGGTGATTGATGTGATGGCGTTGCGTGGCGATTCGATCGACAACATCCCGGGTGCGCCGGGAATCGGCGAC
>DATEJX010000163.1:0-9318 GCA_035277785.1 Candidatus Angelobacter sp.
AGCGGGATCAGCACCAAAGCGGCGTCGCCAGAGACCATCACTCAGCAGCACAACATTTCCATGTCCGGGCTGACCTTCCTTCGTAAGAAAGACGCGCCCCAGACGAGCCTGAATTCCCAGCATAGGAAAGAAGCTGGGAGAGACTCTGGCCGCCTCAATTCGTTCAGGCCTGGCATTGATGTTGATGTTGAAGCTGGCCTGATCAATGGCGGCAATATTGGAGAGGCTGGAGTTCGGCTGCAGGTCTTTGAACTCGGGAGCGGAAACCCAATTCTGGTCTTTGGGAATGCCGATTCCGGTAAAACGCATCCAGACCTGGACCAGTTGCTGAGGTTTCTCATAGCGTAGCGGTTTGAGCACCACGGCGTTCACAATGCTGAAGATGGCAGAATTTGCGCCAATACCCAGCGCCAGGGCAAGAATGGCAACGGCGGCAAAGCCCGGGCTGCGCCGGATCAAGCGAAAGGCATACCGCATGTCCTGGAGAAAGGTTTCCATGGCTGCTCCTCTGCACACACACGTGCTCAAAGGATATATACGTAGGAAACGGGAAAAAGTGTCCGAAAAATTTCCGTGTTTTACAACAGCCGCGAGCTAACCTCAACCCTGATCACAATTTTCCACCCTGAGTCGGTTGTAAATCTTCTCTGGTCGACTTCAGAAAACTCGTGTCGTCCGGCGGAAAGCAGCGTCAGGATGTAATCGCCCATTGCAGATCACGGCACAAGGCATGTAAATACCTGATGGTAATCCAGCTACTCTGGATTACACTCGCACTGTGATCACCCGCCTTTGCGGCCTCCTTTTATTTGCTGTTGTCATGATTTCCGGGTGCCAACCCTACGCTGGCACCGTCAGGACCGGGACTGTATTTCTGGGAGACTCCATATTTATCCGCTGGAACTTGACCCAATATTTTCCCGGGAAGGGCTACATTGATGGGGGCATTGCGGGGCAAACCACATCTGAAATCCTCAATCGCCTGCCCGATACGCTCAGCGGACAAAACGTCTGCTCTGGAGACGCGGGAATTACCACCTGCCAGACGATAGATCCTCCGCGCACAGTGGTGATTTACGCGGGCTGGAACAATCTGTTTCAGGGAAGCGACCCTCAGGCAGCGGTGTCAGATATTGAATCCATGGTTCTGCTTTGCCTGAACTCCGGGGCCACCCCCGTCATTGCCACGGTGTATCATTTTGATCCGGCGTTCCCGAGCGGAAGTGGTTTTGATGCACCCGCGGACCAGATCAATCAAGGTTTGCGTGCTCTGGGCCCAAAGTACAACATCCCGGTGGTAGACCTGGAGCAGGTATTTCTCAATCAATCCAATTACACTTTGGACGGCGTTCATCCCAATGCAGCCGGCTATTCTCAGATGGAGTCCGCCTTTGTGCCGGCCCTGAATTAACTCAAACCGTCGAGCTTCGGATGTGGAGTGTGGATGGGATAACAGCTTCATTTCACATAAACGAAATTCTGGTCTCGCACTCGCAAACGGCGCGCATATTCTTTGACGCCATGGTTGCCCGAGAACTCAGAGAACCGTATGATTCCTTCCAGTTGAAGCTTTTCTGAAGTGCGCAGCAGTTTCATATCAGAAAAGACGGGATCCAGCAGAAGGTTGTTCTCATTTGGATCGCAGGGAAAGCGTCTCCGCCACTCATTCCGAAGGCTCGCCTCTACATCCATCTTCCTGTACCCCTGCGGTGATGAAAGCACCGCAAGATTCAATTCGCTTACGTCGTCACCACCATGCCAGGAAAAATCGGGAATGCCGTCTCGGTTAAAGTCGGCCTCGCGAACCAGTCCATAAACCCAGTACGTGGCTTGCGCGGTGCCTACCTTCACGCGAAATAGCTCACGGCCGGTCCGTTTGTGGATCAACACCTGAAAGATCTGCATGCCCTGTTTCAGCATGACGGGGCGGGCACTGGCCGTTTCATCGTGAGCCAGGGTGGTGTGGCCCATGTTGCTGTCGGCCGGAAAGAGTTCAAAAGTGGTTGCACCTGACTGTAGCTCGTTGGCCGTGGAGGGAAGAGCGGTTGCAATGGCAAGAATAAAGATTGGAAGCAACTGCGTCCGGTACGTCGGCATATGGTCTCCGGGAAGTTGTTATTAAGCCTGTAGCGCCGCCGCCCTACTGGGGACCTCTGGTCATTCATTCAAACACAGCTTCTCTGCTCAGGTTGCGGAAAGAGGAGACACCTGGCTGCCATGCGGAGTTCCCAAAAGTAAAAATCATCCCCGCACCTGTTCGCAGAATCAATACAGGAAGCAACTTCTCCTGTGAGGTGCTCGCATGCAACTTAAGCCGTTCCTGCTCGATGCCTGGCTCGACCAGTACGAACATCAGATTGAATTCAACCTGGCGGCGAGCACTGGACCCGTCTGGACTGTAAACGACATTCTTGCCCTGGCGGATGACGAAACGCGCGACCGTTTCCTGAACCAGAAACTCGTCTACAGCCGGCCCGCCGGTGCTGACAGCCTGCGTGAGGCGATCGCTGAAATGCAGGGTGTACCAGTGGAGGCCGTCCAAATTGTGACCGGCGCATCCGAAGCGCTGGTGGTTTTGATGTGGCTGGCCGCCGAGCCGGGCGCGAACGTGATCATTCCCCTGCCCGGATTTACCACTTTCTCGGCGCTCCCGGAATCTCTTGGCATGGAAACCCGCTTTTATCGCGTACGCCGCGAGAACGGCTTCCGCATCGATCTCGATGAGATCAAGCGGCTCGCTGACGCAAAGACCAAACTTATCCTGGTCAACAGCCCGCACAACCCCACGGGCGCGACGGTCGGCGACGACGAAATGGAAGCGCTGCACGACTTCACCGCGGAGCGTGGAATCCAACTGGTGAGCGACGAGGTTTATCACCCGATCTACCACGGAAGGAAAACGAAATCGGCGGCACGCCTGCCGCATGCCACCGTGATCTCCGACCTGTCAAAGGCATTTTCTATTGCCGGCGTGCGCACGGGATGGATGATCGAGCACGATGCCCAGCGGCGTAAGCAATACTGGAACGCGCGTGCCTATTTCTCCATCAGCAACACCACAACTGGAGAAACGCTTTCTGAAATCGCAATCCGCAAACGTGACGCCGTGCTCAGCAGGGCCCAGGAAACCGCCACCCGGAATCTAAAGCTCCTTGAGATCTTCATGGCGGATCATCGCGACGTGCTCGGCTGGATTCCGCCGCAAGGCGGTATGACCGCATTCCCCTGGTTGCTGAGTGGAGAGAACGAGCGGCCATTCTGTCAGGCGGCCGCTGAGCGTGGCATCTTGCTGGCTCCCGGCGATTGCTTTGATGTGCCCTCGCATTTCCGGCTCGGCTTTGCCGCTGCAGGAAACGATTTTTCCAGGGCGCTCGACCGCTTTGGAGCATTCGTGAAGAGCTGGTCAGCGAAGATGGTCACAGCATGACGGAAATTGCTGCCATGAGAGTTCAAATCGCACGGCGATCCGGGTGTCAGGCGTTCCGTTCACTAAAACAAAGAATGTTGCCGTCGGGATCCTCGACGTAAAAATCCAGACAAGCCCATGGTTGTTGTTCGAGCGGCTTGACTATCTGAGCTCCACGGGTCTGGAACTCGCTGAACAAACCTCGGACGCCGGAAACCGAAATGTACGCGTCCAGATGCTCGTTCTGTTTGCGGTATTCTCTGTCTGCGGCCGATTTCGGCGCGCACTTGAGATGGATGGCGAATCCATCACGCGTGACGCTCGAGTAAAACGACTGATACGTGAAGTCGAGCGTGAAGCCAAGCTTGGTACAGTAATAGGCGATTGCGCGGTCAAGATTATCCACTAGAAACTGCGGAGCTATCCCCGTAACGCGCGTAGCAGGGTCAATTGCAATTGCGGACATCAGCATTCCTCCTCCCATGAACAACTCGCCGGCTAGTGGTTGAAGTTTACCAGTCCGGGCTCGCAGGGTTCGCCGGCTACTCCGCTCTTTCCCACCGGAGCATCTCGTCCCCTGCTGCTAATCGGGCGACAAAAAGTCGCCGACTTGCAAATTTGATCAACGCTCTCCTGAGCCGCAGGGCGCACATCCTGGTTCGATGTGATACATATCACAGTCACGCGCCAGCAGAGCGTCCATCATCTGCCAATGGCCCGCTGCCGTGAGTACTGGAAAATGGCTGAGCGGAATGCCGACTTGTTTGAAATGCTGCACAAGCAAGATTGGCCCCCCACCGCAAATGTTGAGTGCGATTCCGAAGGCTTCAACCTTCTGCACTCCTGTTACTTGGCAGCCGTAAGGGAACTGGATCAACACATAACAAATTGTCCGGTGTGCCGGGGCCACGAATCGTAACCGCCAGGCTGAAGTGCGGCAAGAGATCCGGACTATTCCTGCGGTGTGCGGGATCGAGAGGGAAATCAGTTTCCCTGAGGCAGCCATTCTAAGGCACAGCGAAAATCAGAGAGCAGAGCAGGAAGGGAATACGGGAAAAAGAACAGGAGGCACACCCGGAAGATGTGCCTCGTTCCCGGAAAAACTTACGCAAGCCGAGCAAACTACATGCGCTTGAATGTTGAGGCCGTTTCTGCCCCTTTCACTCGAAAGTCGGGAACCACCAGCGCCTGTTCCAGCGTGGGTTCGTTCCAGTTGGCCAGGGTCTTGCTCAGCTCTTCTGCCACCTCTTTTGCACCCATTTTGCGGTAGCTCACGACCATCAACCTCATGGAGAGGGGGTTGCGGCTGTCTTCCTGGAGGTGCGCGAGAGCCTGCTCGTATTTTCCTTGCGCCACCAGAACGGCGCCGGCGGCTCCTTCATACTGCAGTTGGATTACCTGATCATTCGTCGCATCAATCAAGCCATGGAGCTGATTCAGCGTTGCACTGGCCAGCGAAGTGTTTCCATCGTGGGCTGCTCTTTCGGCGCGGGTGCGCAAAATCAAGGCCAACTCTTGCTGCCGGTTCATGTTGGGCAGAGGGTGATTGTTATGGTTGAGCACATTCTCGGCCTTTTCAAGCAGCGAAATGGCTGAAGCCTTATTCTCTTGATACGTTGACATCATGCGGAACGCTTCCGCTTCCGGCACGGCCAGTCCGTCCCTGTGTGCCTGTTTGGCGACGGCGAGGAAGGCGGTATCTGCCGCTTCGTAGTTCTGCTCGCGCACGTAAGTCATGGCTGATTGCAGGCTCCAGGTGGCGGCTTCCATCCTGGAACCCGCGTGCTTGATAGCTGTTACGTATTCCGCGCGTGCCCGTTCTTCATCGCCCATCAGCGCATAAGTATCGGCGATGCCCAGCTGCGATACCCAGAAATTCCCGTCAATTTTGAGAGACTCGTGATAATGGACCAACGCATCATCAAACCGGCCTGCCATGCGCAGGATTTCGGCATATGAGTCCTGCGGGTTCGATTCATTCGGCAGCAGAGCAATGTAGCGCTGCATGACGGCAAACGCGCTGTCAAAGTTGCGAACACGAGCGTAGCAATATCCCAGCTCATTCAGCGGAGCGGCAAAATTCGGGTCCAGCTTGATAGCGCGCTCGAAAATGGGAATAGCGCGAGTAATCTGCTGCTGGTTTTCAATCCAGATTCCGCCGAGCCATGCCAGCATCTTGTCTTTTGGATATTCCTCCAGCACAGAATTCATGGCCTGAATGGCGGGAATGATCTTCCCTTCGCTGGAGTTCGCGATCCAGTCGATGACAAGCTGCTCGCCGTGACTCACTTTCGCTCGCGCAGCTTTGGCCCTCTCGCGAGCCGCAACTTTCTCTTCAGGATCAACCGCCTGATCCACGGACTCAAAGGAGATGAGAATGTTGGCGAGAGCGAAATCAGGATCCAGTTGCGCGGCTTTGCGCAAGTCCTGAATGCCTTCAATGCTGTGCAGGTTCTCCATCTTCACCAGCCCGCTATCAAAGAGTTGGCGAGCTTGTTTGGAGTGCGTAGTAATGGGAAGCGTGGTGGCCGAGGCATGCGGTGGTGCAACGGCCCACAGCGGCACCGCCGCCAAAATAGCGGATGAGATCAAGGCCAATAACATGAATCGCAACTTCTGCAACATTAGCTTCTCCTCTATTTATCCGGTTACCGCAGCAGATATCCCTGTTCCAGCGGCAGCTTTCCGTCAACTTTCAAAACATGAATGGCATTGTTGATGGAGTACACGTCTACCAAACCGACAGAGCCGGGAAGGGACTGCACTTTGTTCAGGACGTCGTCATCAGACCTGCATATGACAAATGCGCTCTTATGATCGGTGAGGAATTTGCGTGCCTGAGCCTGGTTCATTTTTAGAACCCGTTCCACCGCCAGTTCGGCATCCTGCGCATTAAGGCCGCCCGGCAGGACCACCGTCACACTGCTGCCGTCAGGCCATTTTTTGGACGGGGATTCCAGCATTTTGGCCAGATCACCCGACGTAATATTGCCTGTATTGTTGGATTTGGACACCACGACGGCAATATTCTTGGCCTGACATGGAAGGCAAAATATGCCTGCGCAAAGAAGCAGGACCGTAAAACGTTGAAAAACCTTCATAAACCCTCAATACCTGGACGTATAGCGGGGCCTTTGCAGCAAACTTTCGCCCACTTGCGCTTCTGCCGCAAGTTACAACGGTAACGATCGGGACAAGGAGGTTACCGGGAGGGGTACCGCCGGGGACAGAAGAGGACGAAGCTACCTGGTCGTCGTGCGTTTAATGGCAGCGTCAACCGTTTCAATGAGCGTCGAATTAGGCTCGGAGCTTTTCAGCTTTGACTGCAGCACTTTGTATTGGGCGAGCGCTTCGGCTTTCTTGCCGTAAATTTCAAGAATGTTGGCATAGATGTAATCGTGGCGTAACTGCTTGTAATTGTCATCCATCGGATCGGGACTTTGGTCGTCGAGCCATTGATAGGTGGCCCAGGAATCGTCTGGTGACACGGCGGAGAGAGCTGCAGTCAGCTTTTTAGTGTCGTATGAGGAGAGACGATAGGTGGAGGCGAGAATGCGGTGTTTGTCCTCCTCATCAAGGCTTTCATTATTCTTTCTCATATCGTTTACAACCTTTACGAGCTCGACTCGCGCCCGCGGGTTCTCTTTGGAGATTAATCCGCCGAGCTGCATTGTTCGCACCCAGGGACGTTCCTTGCCGCTCTGGACAGCGGTGGCGAAGTGACTAAAGGCTTCTTGCAGGTTGCCGTTGTTCTGCAACAGCCAATTGCCAAGCATCGCATTGGCATAGACGTTGGAAGGATCCATTTCCAGGGCACGGCGAAAGGACTGTTCGGCCGCTGGGCCGAACTCTCGCTCAGCAATGTGCCAGTTGAGCCAGTGTACCCAGCCGATGTGAGCAAGGATGTCGGCAGCTCGTTCACCTTTGGCGCGAGGAAGGCCGGCATCGAGAACCGCCAGAATGGTATCGATCTTTGGCGCCGCGATATCTGTCGCCTTCACACGTTCATCCGCGAGCACATGAAAGTTCTCCGCCCACCGCATCGCTGCAGTCACCTGCTCATCGGCGGCTTTCTGATTTCGAGGATCTTTCTTCAGAATATCCTGATAGGTAGCAACGGCCCTTTCGTGTTCGCCTCGCTCTGTCTGGCTTTCCGCAATAGCCAATTCGGCTCTGATATCACTATGCTGGCTCCAATGGTCTTTAATCCACCCAGCGCCTCCGAAGAGAGTGGCGAAGAGTCCGAGCAAAGCGGCTATTCCCGCAGCCCACCCAGTGATCTTCTTAAAGGAGATCGTTTTCCCCAGGATCTGGCTCTGCTGGCAATGGGAGCACACCGTTGCGTCGGCGGGAATCAGTTCACGGCAGGCGATGCATCGCTTGCGCTTTTCGGCCGACGGCGCCGGTCCTGTGCCTTCTTCCATGTTCAAGCCTCAGCGTGGATTGCCGGAGCAGGAAGTTATTCTACCGTGAAATTCGGTGCTGGTTTCGGATAGAGATGCTGGTTGAGCAGATCAGCTAATTTGTTTTACTACGCGGTTGCTGGCCACGGCAGTCCTCTCTGAGGGTATCTTCCTCCACGCGACAGCAGCGCTTGCTATGGCGAGAGCGGCGCACAACAGCACAATCAGGCGGAAACCAGAGATAAATGCTTCCGTAACGGCGAAATGAACCGCTGCTCCGGTCCGGGAATCTACTCCGGGCGGCGCATCCAGGTTACCAAGCTTGCCAATGTTGGATTCCAGTTGGTGCACGATGCCTGCGTTCAAATTGAGAGTGGCAAGCGACTGTCGGAAGGAGTGAGCAAAGGCGGCTGCCATCAAAGCTCCCAACGCCGCCACTGCTAATACGCCCGCGACCCGGGCCACAGCATTGTTGATACCCGATGCGGTTCCAGCGCGTTCCTGCTCAATGGAGTTCATCACCACGGTTGTCAACGGCGCGACGCTGATGGCCATGCCAAGTCCCAAAACAACAAAAGCGGGAAAAAACGCGGTCCAGTAACGCGCCTGCACATCAGGCACCGCAAATAGAAGGAATCCAGCCGCGGCAATCAGAGGACCTGCAACGAGCGGGACTTTTGGACCGTAGCGGTTGATGAGTCCTCCAGACCAACGTGACAGTAGCGACATGAGCAGGATCATGGGGAGTGCAGCGGCACCAGTGGCCGTGGCAGAGTACTTTTGAATCTGAATCAGGTTCAGCGGAAATAGAAAGAAGAAAATGCCCAGCGCGGCATAAAGAAACAGAGTGAGAAGATTGGCGCCGCTGAAGCTTGGGGACTGAAAGAACTGCAGCGGGACCATGGGCGCCCTTGCTTTCTTCTCGACAAATATAAAAAGAGCCGCTAAGCCAACGCCGAAAATCAAGCTGACGATTACGCGAGGGTGGCTCCAGCCGAGGATTCCCGACTCCAGAAACCCATAAACCAGCGCCGCCAGACCGAGAGTGGCGATGGAGGCACCGAGCCAATCGACCTTTCCGGGATCAGATCGGCGCGATTCGGGAATGTGCCAGAAAGAGATGATAAGAACAAGGGCAGCGATAGGAATATTCAGCAAGAAGATCCAATGCCAGGAAGCATGATCGATGAGCCATCCTCCCAGAACAGGGCCGAAGGCGGTAGTGATGGTGGTGAATCCAGCCCAAGTTCCGATGGCCTTACCGCGAGATTTCTCTTCGAAGGAGGAACTGATGATGGCCAGACTGCCGGGCACGAGAAACGCGGCAGCGACCCCCTGAACAGAACGCCAAACCAACAAGCTGTTGATGCTCGAAGAAAAACCACAGCCGGCGGATGCCACTGCGAATCCAAACACACCGAGCAAAAACATTTTCCGGCGGCCGAGGGAGTCTCCAAGAGAGCCGCCTACCAGGATGAGGGCAGAAAGAAATAGTCCATAGGATTCAAT
>DATEJX010000164.1:0-33175 GCA_035277785.1 Candidatus Angelobacter sp.
CTTGTGAGACTTGCGGTCCAGGAGATAAATTTTTCCGGGCTCAACGTCACTGCTCGCCAGCACCAGCCAGAGCTGCTCGTCGCGTGTCCATGAGACGCGTCCAACTTCTTCGCCGGGAAATTTTGCCTGAAGCCATTTGAAATCGGCCTCAAACCCTTTGTCCCTGAAGTAACGCCGTACACGATCATCCTGGTAGAGCGTAATGGCCAGTTGGTCCGTAGCTTCAGAGAAGATCGCGCCTGAAAAGTCCACTTTTTTGCGCGGATCAGACTCCAGCATCTCAGTGTTCCCGGTTGCTGGGTCCAGCAGTTCCAGAGCTGATAAGTCGAGGTCCGAGCCCTTGTTGGTGCTCATGTAAGCGCGCTTGCCGTCTTTTTCAAACTTCACAACACCGCATTGCTCAAAGACGCTGCAGGAATAGATTTTGGTGAACTTGTCAGAGTCAACACGCAGAATTTCCGTGTCGCCGTTTTCTGCTGAACGCGTGGCCAGGCGCAGATTGCCCTGCAAGTCAAAGTCCCACCCGGTAATGCGGTCAGTATTCTTGCGGAACAGGGTCTTTTCGCCCGTGGAAATCTTCAGCTTGTAGAGGTCGTGCCACGCCTTATCGCGATCGTTGATACCGATGTACGCCACGTCCGGATCGATCTTCGGTGTCTCATAGATGATCACGCGCACGCCTTTGAGCCCGGTCAGGTCGCGAGAGGCAGGCGCCTCAGCGCCGGCGGCCGGCTTGGCTGCGGGATCCACGGCATAGACGTTGTAATTTTCGTCGCCGTCATTGTCCTTCACGTAAAGGATGGCTTTGCTGTCGCGCGTCCAGAAATAACCTGCGATGGGCCGCTTCTTCTCGGTGGTAAGCAGGCGCGCCGCGCTGAAGGGTTCATTCACTCCCTTCACATAAATGTTGCGTGTATCGTTCCACGGCTTCAGGAATGAAATGTACTTGCCGTCTGGTGAAAGCTGGGGAGCGGCAATCTCCGGATTGCCAAACAGCAGTTCGCGATCAATGATGGGCGGTAACCCGCTGGAGGCCGCCTTCTTCTGCTCCGCTGAAGCCAGCGTGGTGAGCAGCAATACCAGACACAAAAAGCCCGTCGATAATCTTTTCATCGGGAACTTCCTTTCCGCCTGAGAGAAGCAATTCGAGCCAGCCGAAGCTGAGGTGCAATTGTGAGCGCAAATCCGTATTGCTGTCCAGTTATACTGGTCCGGCTCTCAAAAAGTTCCAGTAAGGCTTGCCTTACTTCACTGCCAGGAGTCACCGCATGTCTTCGCTTGACCCATTCGGCACTGGAAACTAGAATCGCGCCACTGGCAGAGCTGCTTTTTAGCTAGTGCCCGTCTGCCCGGAATTCATCTCGGAGGCTATCCTCATGCGTGTAAAGCCCCTCTTCCTTATTCCATTTGTTGCCCTGATGATTGAAGTGCTCTCGGCCCAGGCGCCGCGCACTCCGGCATCGGCGGAACCTCCCAAGACAACTGTTAACGACGTCAAAGAAAATCTCCACGGCGTTGAAATCACTGATCCCTATCGCTGGCTGGAAGACCAGAACAGCCCTGAGACGCGCAAGTGGATCGATGCCGAAAACGAATACACGAATTCGCTGCTCAACAACGTTTCGGGTCAGGACACGCTCGACAAAAAAGTGACCGCCCTGCTGAAGATTGAGACCATGAATACGCCCGTAGTGCGCGGCGGGCGCTACTTCTTCACTCGCCGTTTGCCGGATCAGGACCAAAGCTCCCTCTTCGTCCGTCGCGGCCTCACAGGCAAAGACGAGCTGCTGGTTGACCCGGAAAAACTGGATCCGGCCCACACCACCAGCGTGGTCTTAAGCTCCGTGAGCCATGATGGTTCGTTGCTTCTTTACGGTTTGCGTCATGGCGGCGAAGATGAGGTCACCCCACATCTTTATGACGTCAATGCGCACCGTGAACTCGATACCCTGCCGCGCGCCCGCTACTCGGGAATGGCTCTGTTGCCGGACAAGACCGCCTTCTATTACACGAAGCATACAAGTGAAGGCCCGCGCGTTTACCTTCACAAAATCGGAACTGCGGCCGACCAGGATGCAGAGATCTTTGGCAACAAATATGGGCCGGAAAAACTCATCTTTGATGCCGTCTCACTCGATGGCCACTATTTGGTCATCACCGTGAGCTACGGTTCAGCAGCTACAAAAACTGATGTCTATTTCCAGGATCTGAAGGCCAAGGGTCCTGTAACACCGGTGGTGAATGATGTGGAAGCGGCCTTCGAGCCTTCCATCGCGGGTGACAAGCTATACATGGTCACAGACTGGAAAGCGCCAAACAGCCGGCTGTTGCAGGTTGACCTTAAGAATCCTGCCCGGGAGCATTGGCGCGAGATACTCCCTGAGAGTGACAGCGTACTGGAAGGCGTTTCATTGGTCGGCGGGAAGGTGGTGGCGCGATATACGAAAAACGTGGTGACTACCCTGAAAGTTTTAGCGCCAGACGGCAAGCTCATTCGCGAAATCAAGCCTCCTGCCTTGGGTACTCTCTCGGGTCTCAGCGGAAGCTGGGACAATAGCGAGGGCTTCTATACTTTTAATTCGTTTTACATTCCGCCCAGCATCTATCGCTATGACGTGTCCTCAGGAAAACAATCCGTCTGGTTCCAGGACAAGGTTCCCATCTCCGCAGACAAATATGAAGTCACTCAGGTCTGGTACAACTCCAAGGACGGGACCAAAGTTCCCATGTTCCTGGCTCACGCCAAAGGCCTGAAGCTTGATGGATCGCATCCCACACTGCTCACTGGCTACGGCGGATTTGACATCGCTATGATGCCCAGCTTCAATCCGTTTGCGGCTGCCTGGATCGATAGTGGCGGCGTCTACGCGCTACCGAACCTGCGTGGTGGTTCAGAGTTCGGCGAAGCCTGGCATCACGCCGGCATGCGGGAAAAGAAGCAGAACGTTTTCGATGATTTCATCGCCGCAGCCGAATGGCTGGTGCAACAGAAATACACCACTCCGCAGCGCCTGGCCATCCGCGGCGCCAGCAATGGCGGTTTGTTGGTGGGCGCAGCCCTGACCCAGAGGCCTGATCTGTTCGGAGCCGTGATCTGTGGTTATCCTCTGCTCGATATGCTTCGCTACGACAAGTTTCTGGTAGCGCGATACTGGGTACCCGAATACGGAACAGCGCAAAATGCTGACGACTTCAAATTCATTTATGCCTACTCGCCTTACCAGCATGTCAAGACAGGAACAAAGTATCCTGCAGTGCTGTTCCTGACCGGCGACGCCGATACCCGGGTGGCTCCTCTGCACGCGCGCAAGATGACGGCCCTGATGCAGGCGTCGAATGGCTCTGACAAGCCCATTCTGCTGCACTATGACACCAACGCAGGGCATTCAGGAGGCGCTCCTATCAGCAAGCAGATTGAAAACAATGTTCGCGAACTGACCTTTCTGATGTGGCAACTGGGCATGACCGGAACCGCCCAGACCTCTGCGTCGGGCAATTAAGGTTCCTCGAATTTGCAACTTCAGAGCGGCACGGCTCTTTCCAGCCGTGCCGTTCGTCTAAGTGTGCAACAAAATCAACCCAACCCGTGACTTCGCGCTTCCGGCGGCTATGATTTATCCTCGTAAGTCTTACGCCGTCTTATGAGAGTACTGGTCATCGGAAGCGGGGGTCGTGAGCACGCGCTGGTTTGGAAGCTGCGCCAGTCCACTCGCATTTCGCAGCTTTATTGCCTGCCCGGCAATGGCGGCATCTGCGACGAAGCCACTTGTCTTCCCGGCGATCCTAAGCATCTTGATACGTTGCTTGCCGCTGCCCACCAGATCCAGCCGGATTTAACGGTCGTGGGCCCTGAACTTCCTCTCTCCCTTGGTGTGGTGGACGAATTTGTACGGCGTGGATTGAAGATCTTTGGGCCCACTCAGACCGCGGCCCAACTAGAGTCGAGCAAGAGCTTCGCAAAGGAATTTATGCAGCGCCACAACATCCCCACAGCGCATTACGCTGTGTGCACGTCAGAGGATGAAGCGCGCAGGTCTCTGGGACTCTTCTCCACTCCGGTTGTGGTGAAGGCGGATGGGCTGGCTGCCGGCAAGGGAGTGGTCATCGCTCAGACCAAAGAAGAGGCAGCCACAACCGCGGGCAGCATGTTCAGCGGTAAATTGCTGGGCTCTCCCGTAAGCCGGGTGGTGCTGGAGGAGTTTCTGCAGGGCGATGAGATTTCTTTTCTCGTCCTGAGCGATGGTGAGCGCGTGGCTCCTCTGGTGGCCTCACAAGACCACAAGCGGGTGGGCGAAGGCGACACCGGCGCCAACACCGGCGGCATGGGCGCCTACTCCATTGACACTCTTGCTGATCCCGCCATGGTGGAGTGGCTGCTGAACCACATCGCTCGCCCGGTTGTTGCCGGAATGAAGGCGGAAGGCCATCCGTATCGCGGGATCCTTTACTGCGGCTTGATGATGACTGCTCGCGGCCCCATGGTGCTGGAATTCAACTGCCGCTTCGGTGATCCTGAAACGCAGGCAGTCTTGATGCGGCTGGATAGTGACCTGCTCGAAGCTCTGGAGGCCGCCGTGGAAGGCCGCGTAAGTGACGGAATCTTTCGCTGGTCGGCAGATGCCGCCTGCTGCGTGGTAGTCGCGTCCGGCGGATATCCGGGGGGCTTCGTTTCCGGCAAACTGATCAGTGGGCTGGAACGAGCATCAGAGATGAATAACGTGAAGGTGTTCCATGCCGGCACCAGCAAACGCGATGGCAAGTTCTATACCAGCGGCGGACGCGTTCTGGGTGTGACCGCGCGGGCACGCAGATTGCAGGAAGCCATCGCCAGAGCGTATGACGCCGTCAAGCTGATCAGTTTTGAAGACATGTATTACCGCAAAGACGTTGGCGCAAGAGCGCTGAAATCGCAATCGTAAACCTGGAGAAGGGGAAAATGGCAGAGAGTCCGCTTGTATCTATTGTGATGGGTTCTGATTCAGACCTGGAAATTATGAACGAAGCAGCCAAAGCATTGGAAGACTTTGGCATTCCTTATGAAATCGATGTCACGTCGGCTCACCGCTCTCCGGCCCGGACAGGTGAGTTCGCTCGCAATGCAGCGGCCCGCGGCATCCGGGTAATCATTGCAGGCGCCGGTGGCGCGGCGCATCTGGCCGGAGTGATCGCGGCTGAAAGCACGCTTCCGGTCATCGGCGTTCCCATTCCTTCCACACCGTTGAACGGGCTGGACTCACTGCTGGCCATCGTGCAAATGCCGGCGGGAATCCCTGTTGCCACCACCGCAATCGGCAAAGCCGGCGCAACCAACGCAGGTATTCTCGCGGCACAGATGATCGGTTTGAGCAACACCACCGTCGCGGGCAAACTAAAGTCCCTCAAGGAAAAGCTGGTCAAGAGCGTGGAAGACAAATCCAAGAAGCTGCAGCAGATGCGGAACAGGCCTGCTTAGCTTTAAGCGACCTGCCATGAGTTTTCCTTTTTCTGCCATTGCTGTGATTCCAGCCAGACTGGGCTCAACCCGGCTGTCACGCAAGGTATTGCGTGACATTGCCGGGAAACCCATGGTCCAGCGCGTTTACGAGGCGGCAAAAAAGTGCGCGCTGCTGCGGGACGTCATCATCGCCACTGATGCCGATGAAGTAATGCGGCTTGCCGAAGCAAACGGCTGGAAGGCGCAGATGACGTCGCCCACTCATCGTAGCGGCACAGATCGCGTAAACGAAGTGGCCCAACGGATCCCCGCGGATATTTATGTCAATATCCAGGGTGATCTGCCATTGCTTCGCCCCGAGCAGGTGGAAGCCCTGCTCAAGCCCATGCTGCGTCCGGAAGTGATGGTTTCAACCGTGAAAACGCCGTGCAAACCGGAAGAAATTGCCAACCCAAATGCCGTAAAAGTTGTGACAGACAAAAACGGCAGAGCACTCTACTTCTCTCGCTCCACCATTCCTTACGATCGCGACCGGGCCGGCAGCATTCAATATTTCAAACACCTGGGCCTGTACGCGTATCGCAAAGCGGCTCTTGAGCGCTTTTGCAGTCTGCCGGAATCCCGGCTCGAGGCTGCCGAGCGTCTTGAGCAACTCCGCCTTTTGGAGAACGGCATCGACATCTACGTGGAAGAGACCCCATTCGGATCAGTAGAGGTCGATACGGAAGAGGATCTCCGGCGAGTAGAAGAAGTCCTGCGCAGCGCCCGCTGAGTTATGTAGCCAGGCTTGGACGGTGCTTTCGCGCCCACTCTTCTGCTGCAGCAATCCGCTTGGAAACGGGCGGATGAGAGTGAAAAAGAATTTCCACCAGGCGCGAAGGATGACTTTCACTCAGGTTCTGCCGGTTCAGTTTTTCCATGGCGCTTACGTAAGGAACAATGCTCGGCACTGATTTCCAGCAGTAGACATCGGCCTGACGTTCCGTATAGCGCGAGTAGGCATTCAATGCGGGCATGAGCAGAACAGAAAGAACCGTCGAGACCAGAGCCAGCAAGGGAAGGTTGGCGAAGTCTGACATATGCTCGAACATGTGCTGTTGGTCAATGGCATAATGCAGCACTTCATTCGCAGCCCAGAAGCCGGCCAGGGTCACAATGGCCTCGACGATGATCATTTTAAAGATGTGGCCATGAACATGATGCCCCAGTTCGTGCGCCAGCACGGCCTCTATCTCGTCGTCATTGTAGTTTTCAAGGAGCGTATCCGCCACGATGATGCGCCGCGTGTTTCCCAGCCCGGTAAGAGCAGCGTTGGCCTTTTTGGTCTTTTCTGAAAGCTTCCATTCATACACGCCACGAACGCGTGTCCCGGCTCGCTCTCCCAGCCGCATGAGCCGTTCCTTGAGACCTTCGTTTTGCAGAGGAACGAATTTGTAAAACAGTGGAAACAACACTACCGGAGCTATCTGGGCGAAAAAGATAAACAGACCCAGGAAGATCAGCCAGGCAAAAATCCACCAGTGATCGGGAGAAGTGCGAATCAGTGCGTATACGATCTCGCAAAGAATTGTCCCCAGCACGAGTCCCAGCACCCAGCCTTTGACCGAGTCCTTCAACCAGGAACCAAGCCGCTGGCTGGACAGGTTGAAGCGGTGTTCAAGGCGGAATCCGTAAAAATCCAGCCCAAAGCCCAGCACTTTGCTCAGGATGCTGAGAAACAGAACGTAATAGAAGAGCTGGAGGATATAGTGGTCGCGCGCCATGGCCACGGCCCAATCACGCAAAGTATCCGTCCAACCTGTTGCCAGCAACACCGTCAAAAACCCGAAACTCACCGCCAAGTCGCCAATCTCCAGCCAGCGCTTAGTGCGGTTATACTCGCGCGCTTCCGGAGAATCGGGTTGAAGTACCGTTGTCTCGGAGGCGCTCATTTCTTTTCTCCATGAAACTCCAGAGCGATAAACGCCGCAGGTGTGGGCGAATTGTTAACAATCGCATGTGTTGGGGCCTGCACCCAGCTAAGGCCACCAGGAGAAAGCGTGAGCTTGGTACGCGGATCCGCGCTGCCACCTCCCAGGTTCAAAGCCGATACGGCCACCAGCAGATAGGGAGGAGCGGGAACATGGTCTTCAAGGCGTGCGCCCGGCGGAATCTTGACCAATGATACCGTCCATTGGTCGGAACTGATCTGGCGATCAATTGTTGGGCAGCCGGTTCCGGCGGAGATGCACGCCACCGGGACTTCACACCCCTCAGCGCAGCTTTTCACATTGGTCGAAGGCGACAGTAACTCAATTGTAATGTTGTGGAAAGGCTTATCACTCCGGTTGATGGCGGCATGAGCAAACTTGCCAGGGGTAAATCGAACCTCACCATCTTTTAGAGACAGTTCAGCCGGTTTTTCGCCCGGCCGTACGCTCGCCACCTGCGAGTCCCCTAAGGTAACGAACAGATAGTCATAATTGTGCCGATGGACCAGAGTGGAGCCCTTTGCCTCAACCGTCACGTCGAACACACGAACGTAGTGGTTCTCAAAGGCAAAATGGTGCCTGGGTTCGGAAGTGATCTCCACCGGCTGCTGTTGCTGCGCCAGAGTGGCCATGGACGCAAGCAATAGCCCGGCAATCCGGGACTTTCGCATATCTGAAAGATTGTAGAAATAAAGCTGCTAACCCCGCAACCCGCGAAAAACCTGAGGGAGCACGCGTGTTGTTCATCTAAACGGTATTCCGCGCTATCTAGTGATGGTCGTGAGGTTTGTGCTGTTCAGCCTTGTCCGGGGCCATGGATTCCGAGCCTTCCCCTGCTGGTCTGCCACGGAATTCCAGCACCACCACTTTTGCGGTCTCAGGTCCAGAATTCGTGATGGTGTGAACAACTGGATTGTTCCATCGGACGTCCCCGGCCTTGTAACTGGCCTGGCTTTCCGGGCCGTCCTGATTCCGTACTTTCAATGTTGCGTCAGTCAGGGGCACTACCAGAAAGTTGGCCAAATGTGTATGCTGCGGAATAACCGCGCCCGGCGGAAGTGTAATGCGGGTGACAGACCATTGATCCGCTGACATGAGCTTTTCTACCGAGGGGCACTTGGCTTTATCAGTCGAGCTGCAAGGTACCTGGATCTGGCAAGACTCGGTACACGCCGTCTCATGCGTGGTGGGCTGCATCAGCTCAATCGTGATATTACGAAAAGGAGTGGCGGCCTTGTCCTGCACAGCATGCACCACGGGCGCTGCCGCAAAACGGACTTCGCCATCTTTGATCTTGGCATTTGCGCTCTGTCCGTCTGCCTTGATGTTCTGAAAGTCGCTGTCACCCAGAAAAACGCCGAGATAATCGTGTTTGTGATTGTGCAGCAGCGTTGACTGATTGGGATCAATCTTTACGTCGTACACACGGACAAACATGTTGTCCAGAACCTGGTGGTGGTGTGGTTCAGACGTAATCTCCACGGGTTGCTGCTGGGCAAACGCGGAGAGTCCAAAAAGCAGGAGAGTGGCTGCAAAGAGTTTGGGCATGGCGCAGCTATTGTAGCCAAATCGGCGAAAAAAGCGAGTGCCGGACAATTTGGCTGGGCTGCCCCGGCCAGCCCGTTCCTAGCCAATGGTCTTCCACCACAGCAGAATCAGGGCTGCGGTAATTACGGCGCCAATGGAAGCCCCAATCCAGAAATTCTGCCACCAGCTATTTGTGGTGCGCATGACACGCCTGTCATTTGAGACTAGCAGGATGAATACCAGAATCGGCACGGTCAGGGCTCCGGCCAGGACCTGAGACCAGAAGAGGGCTGAAACAGGATTGATTTTGAAAAAGTTGAGAGCGGTGGCCACAAACATGGCTCCCGAGATCAGGACATAAAAGCGCACGGCCTCCCAGGGAGTTTCATTGAGCCCGCTGGGCCAGCCCATCGCTTCAGCCACGCTGTAACACATGGACGCCACCAGCACAGGCAACGCTACCATTCCGGCCCCAATGATTCCCAGAGCAAACAGAGTCGTTCCCAGGACTCCAACGGCCGGAGTCAGAGCCGAGGCAGCCATGCGAGTGGTCAGCTCGCTTCCCGCGGGGATTCGCAGCACGGTACCCGCAGCTACCATGATGGAGTAACAGAGGACCGTCGTGACGACAGTTCCCGCATGGTGTTCGGCGCCTCCGGGGGATGAAGCTCCTGCCAGGGCTTCTTCACGGCGGGAACTGGTTTGCCAAACCAGAACATATGGGGTCAGGAGCGATCCAAAAATCGCCACAACCGTTTCCGGATACCCTGCGCCATGAGGAATCCTGGGAAAAACCGAGTTGCTGATGACAAGCCGCCAATCTGGATGAGCCAAAATGGCCGCGGCCACGTAGATGAACAACGGCAGGGAGAGCAGCACAAGCGCGTGCGTGATCCTGCGGTAGTCTCGGAAGATCAATACGTACCACACAAAAAACGCCACTGCGGCAATAAAGAACATTCGCGGCAACTGCATCACAATGGAAAAAGCGTCAGTTACTGCCATCAGATCGGCCACAATCATGGCCATGTTGATAAGGACAATCAAACTGGCGCAGGCAATGGCCAGGTTCCGTCCATAGTGTCCGCGGAGCAGGTCCACCAATCCTTTACGCGTTTCATAGCCAATTCGCGCAGAGACAGCGAACACGGCAAGCAGAAAGGGGACGCAAAGGAGTACGGACCAGAGCAAGGAATACTGATACATGGCCCCAGCCACCGTAGCCGTCAGCACAAGCGCCGGATCAACATCTGAAGCGCCGGTCACCATGCCGGGAACGATCCTCCGCAACGGACCCGTTGCGGGTGACTGCTGCTCTTCGCTGTCCAGCTTCGGCCAGCGCAGCACGTTTTGTCCGGAGTCCACGTTATGGGATCTTGGGGAGTTCACGGCGCAAGGCCCTTCTTATTCGGCGCTCGTGCCAGAGTCGCAGTGGTCTTGAATAGTTGATGATGCCGAAAGCGGCAATTGCAGCCAGCAGCAATGTACTGCTCAGGAAGAGAAACAGGTGAGAAACTCCCGACTGCGCTATTCGCAGGAACACCAACGCGTTGCGAGGCGTCAAAAGCATGGCTGCCGCCAGTGCCAGCATTCCGATTCCCGCCAGGAGTCCCGTGGCATTTTTGGCCCAGCGGCCGGATGCATGGTACTCAGCGAAAAGCCGGAAACCGTACGAGATCAGCCCTGCTATGACAATGAAATTCGCGACTGTGGCAATCCAGTCCTTAAGCTCCATCCTTAGGGTTATGACGCACTCTGAGTAGCGGCAGGTTGGAACAAGCTCTTAAAAGAAAAATGCAAGGACCTGCGGAGCCTTAAAAGATCAAGAACTTCTTCTTTTTCTTGAGACCTGAGTTCTTGCTGTGACCTTCCGCCTCGCCGTTTGCCGCCACCATCACGGGATGGTT
The DNA here is from genome assembly GCA_035277785.1 of Candidatus Angelobacter sp. Classification (GTDB taxonomy): domain Bacteria; phylum Acidobacteriota; class Terriglobia; order Terriglobales; family Acidobacteriaceae; genus Angelobacter. The sequence continues at coordinate 10,839 of DATEJX010000164.1, forward strand.
ACTGCTTTGGTTGGCCGTAGCGCCGGTATCCACGAAACCGGATTTCACCTCAATGTATGCCTGCTCACGCAGCTTCGCCAGATAAGCGCGGGCGGCGGGCTCCAGCTTTTGCGAGTAGATGGCCTCCCGAAGCCTGTCTTCCACTTCCTTGAGAGGTGGCACACCTGCGGAGCGATGTGCATCGACCTTCAAAATAAGGAAACCCTGTTTGGTACGGATGGGCTCAGTGAATTCGCCCGGCTTAAGGGAGAGGGTCTTATCTTCAAAGTCCTTGGCCAGTTCGCCCTTCTTGAACGTACCTAACGGTCCGCCTTGAGCAGCGGTGGACCCGTCAGACTCTTTCTTGGCCAGATCGTCAAACTTTGCGCCTGTCTTCAATTGGGTATAGATGAATTTAGCTTTCGCTTCCGCCTTGGCGACTTGCGCCGGATCCTCGGCTTTTTGCTCCTCAGGTTTTTCCGCCGTATCTTTTGCCGCTGTATCTTTCGCCGTATCCTGCTGCTGACCGCCCTTGTCGGCCTGGGTCTTCGGCTGCGTGGAAACCAGGATCTCGCTCAACGTGATCTCTTCCGGGCCAACCATCTCCTGGCTGTGCTTATTGTAGAAATCCTGCACTTCTTCGTTGGTGATGTGAATCTTTGAACCTACTTCCTGCCCGATCACCTGCTGCGTCACCACTCGAGTCCGAATGCTTTCTTTGTAATCTTCAAAAGAGATGCCTTGTTTCTTGGCTTCATCTTCAAGGGCCTGCATGGTCGGCAGACCCATCTCTTGGCGCATCTTGTCCAGTTGCTTGACAGTCTCGGTTTCGCCGGTGATCCCCAGTTCCTTTCCCTTTTCGAGAAGGAGCTGTTCATCAATCATCTCCCGCAGTACGTCCTTCTCTGCGGCCGACCAGCGGGTCTGCCAGTCGTTGGGAAACTGCTGTTTCAACTCCTGTACCCGGGAATCTTTTGCCCGCTGGAACTGGGAGCTGGTAATGATCTGGTCGTTTACACGGGCGATGATTTCATCCACGATGTTATCGGCATGGACCAGGGCAGCACAGATCAGGAGAGCAACGGAGATAAGTGAAAACTTCTTCATGATGGCGCTTTCTTATGAATGTTCGGCAGCTTGGGCTTTGCAATATTTTAACAGCGCAAAGCCGCAAATAGCCACCGGCAGGACGTACTAAGTAGCTGACCAGCTTGCATTTCAGGGTTTTTTCTTCTTGCCCAGAAAGCCCCCAAGTATGCCCTTGAGGTCTTGCTTCTGCTGGCCCTGTTGCCCGTTGGCCGGATTACCCTGAACGGCTCCCAGGAGGCCCTGCTTCAGGCCTTGTACCTGGTTCCCAATGGCCGGCAGAAACTTCGGGTTTTGAGTAGTTCCCTGGATCAGAAAGGGCACACCTTTATTTTCCAGTGCGGTGGAGACCGGACTGACGCTCGCAAGCAATCCACCAGAGGTTTTTGAAAGCTTCATCAGCATTTTGAAATCCAGAGAGTTATTGCTGCCAATCACGCCATTTCCGGTCAATGCACCGATAGAAGGCACGTCAATGACAATGTTGTCAGCTCGAATTCCTTCAGGGGCCACGTGCAATGCCGAACTCACAGTCTGGATCAAAGTATCCGAGCTTTGCTTGATTCCTGTAAGAGCTGCTAACGCACCCAGCTTTGCCCCCAGGTCAAATCCTGTCAGGTGGGTTCCATTGATGGCGAGCGGACCAGTGATCACCAGCCTATCAAGGGGCCCTTCAGCGGCCATATCCATGTTGATGGTGCCACCCTGCAACGACGCGCCCGAAGGCAACACCACGCCAAAAGCCGGAAGTAGCGCCTGCACATCATTCACGGCCAGATCCTTGCCTTGGACCTTCATGTGAGCAATGGTGTCAGCTCCCTTGGCTTCCAGCGTGCCACCCGCATTCACTGTGCTATGGCCGGTGTGCATATCCGCATGAATGTTTCCGTTCTGCGACTGCAATCCGTAGTCTGAACGATAATCGATAGAAACCGGAGCCTTGGCCGGGGAACCTCCTTTAATCACGCGCAGATTGCTGGCTTTGATTTTGCCGTCTGACTCCACTTTGTTGCCGTCTGACTTCATCGTCCCATCAAAATCCAGACTGCCCGCCACTCCTGAACTCGGATCAATGAACCCACTGGACGCGAGATCGGCGTGGTTGAGTGTGATGTGCGCCTGCAAAGGAGTGCGCGCGGAATCCTGGCTGTTGAGCGGCCCAGCCTGCCCATCGAGCTTCAGCGAACCACCGCCGGGAGTGTCAGCCGTAAGGGTGAACGGCATGGCGCTGGTCAAAGAAATATTGTGGGCCGTGAGATTTACTTTGTCGTAAACATGCTCCTGGCTGGCTTTGCTGCCGCTGCTCTCACCCACCCGCACTTTACCGTCTACGATCTGAAATTGCTCCACGGAAATCGCCATGCCGCTCGGTTCGCTGTTGGTTTCCTTGGGCTTGGAAGAAGATGTACCCAGAGTGGAGTAGTTCCATTTGCCAGCAGCATTCTTCAGCAGCACAATCTCTGGACGTTCCACGGTAATGCCCGTGACCTCCAGCCGCTTGGAGAAGATCAGCGGCATGAGATGGACTCCCACTTTGAGCGATCCCGCCTGCAGGAAAGGCCCCTTGTTAAAAGCAGGATCATCGCTGATGGAGATCTGGCTGGCTGACGCTCCGCCACTGAAGAGCGAAGCTGAAAGCTTTCCGATCTGCACCTGCCGATTAAGAGATGAGGAAAGGCTCTTTTCCAGGCTGGGACGGAAGCTGTCCACGTTGATAAAGAAAGGCGCAGCCACTGCCACAATGATCAAGACAGCAACCACGATACCGACGACCGTAAAAAGGCGTTTCATAACTGAGAGATGCTATCAGAAACAGAAACTTAGGATGCGTTGACAGAGCTGCTGGTTTGCCGCAGGATAGGCAGTCATGCGTTTGTCTAAACCAGCAATTTTTTGGCTTGGGTTGGCACTTACGTGTTCTTTCGCGGCTCAAGGGCTAGTGCCTGCAAACACTTCAGCAGACAATTCTAAGAAGCCTTCCAAGTTGCGTGTTTCTCAGGGAGTGGCTGAAGGCAACATTCTTCACAAAGTCCCGCCACGCTATCCCGAAGCAGCCAAAGAAAAACACATCACTGGTGACGTAATCCTGGGCATCACCATAGACCACGGTGGTAACGTTTCAGAGTTGAAAATCATGAATGGAGATCCGCTTTTGGCACAAGCGGCGGCAGAGGCAGTTAAACAGTGGAAATACAAGCCGTACCTGCTTAATGGCGAACCAGTGGAGGTTGAGACAACAGTTAAAATCAGCTTTCGGATGTAAACCTGTTTCGCCGCATCTAGCTCCCGTAGGTTTTCTTTAGGTAGTCAGTCACTTCGGCGTCCAGCTCTTTGTATCCGCCGTGGATGGTAGTGCGTAGCGCCGACTCAATCGACTGTCCTTCCCCGAGCCGCTGCAGAATACGGGCCAGGTCGCTAACGCCGTAGGTAGACGAGATATACTCCACCGCCGCCAGGCTTTCCGCATACGCCACTATGGCTTCAGGCTTTTCCAACCTATCAAAATCTCCTTCCAACACATTCAGAGGCACCTGATGGCCTGAGCTATAGAGGTTGGCAAGCGTGGCGCCGAAAGAGGTGGTGTTGGCGCCCTGTTCAAGCTCCGCAATACCCTCATTCAGCCATTGCGGCGCGCGTCCATGAGCAATCTGGGCCACGAATGAGTGCGTGAGTTCGTGACGAAGCACCCGCTCCAGTTCAGGTGTAACGCTGCTCACGCCGGAAATGGGAATGCGAATCTTGCCGTCATTCAGCGCCGCCGACCATGCGGGGGCCTGCGTCACATCAAAGAACGCTTCGTCCGTATATAGCGAAACATAAATGTTCCTGGGCGTAGCTCCCAGATCATTCTGGAGTTTGTTGTAGCTCGCCTCCAAAGTGTCAAGAATCTGCTGTCGCAGAGCGCTGTTGACCTGAGAGCCCTCATAACGCAGCGTGAAGTGGTCACTCTCTTCCTGACGGAAATCAGCTTCCGTGCGGGACTCGCGCTCCACCCGTTCCAGCAGTTCCTGAACCTTGTCGTCACTGTGAAGGGCCAGCGACTTTTTCAGCGCTGCAATCGCCTCACGGTTCTGGTCATTTTTGTAGTGAGCATATCCCAGAATCCAAAATGCATAAGAAGACTCCGGATTGGCGCGAGTGGCACGTTCGCTGTAAATCAGCGCTTCAGAATAGCGGCCCAGGCGCAAAAGCAGGGAAGAATAATTTTCCAGCAGGATTGAGTTTTCCGGAAGGAAGTGCAGAGCGCTCTCAAGGTATCTGGCGGACGCCTGGAGATTGTTCCGGTTGTCCTCAAACCCGGCTGCAATGGCAAAGGCCGCAGCCGCCTGTTCCGGAGGACCGTCTGTTTCAATTTCTTTCAGAGCGGCAATATCCACGTCATCGTGACGAATCACCCGTGCCACCAGTTCGTCAGAGACCTCCATCTCCTTACGCATGAGAGGAAGTTCTTCCTTGGCCACGCCCGGTTTTGATGAGGGCGCTACAGCCTCAGCGCTTGCAGTACCGCGTTCGATCCTGACCACGATTGATTTAGGGATTGTGAGCGTGTTATCGCCGATGGTGTACTCCACACGGCCGTTTCTTTCCGTAACGGAGTCAGCAATAATGCGCGTCCCGCTCTTTAGCACGATGGTGTCGGCGTGGGCAAGCGCAGGCCCGGCGACGCAGGCTGAGACGATAAGGCAGCAAAATGGGATAATCGTTCGCACGCGTTTCCCGAGCATTATGGCATGTATATGAAGCAGTTCTCGCACTGCGCAGTGACGAAGGTGTTAGTTCTGGCGCTTTTGCTGACCGCTGCAGGAATAAGCGCCCAGGGCCAGTCGACGGCCACGCCGGCTAATGCGGCTGAGCTCTATCGTGACATTCTGAACCCTGTTCTTGATCCATCCCAGGTCCACACCCTGCGCGAGGTCTCGATTGATCGCGAAGACCTTCACATTTCGCTAAGCGACGGAACCATAGCATTCGTCCAGCCAGTCAATGGTCGGATTACCGGTGCAATCTTTGAGGGACAGGGAGAGGTCCTGATGATTCCGCCGGGACGGGCCGAACGCACTTCCCTGGCGTTGTTTACCGGCTCAGCAGTACTGGAGCAGCGGTTCTCCACTGCCTACTTTCGCTTCGTGGATGACAAGATGGTGGATGAGTTCCGCGCTGGATTCCGCCCGGTTGAAAATCCCCAGGAGTTTGTCGCCCGCTGGGCGCAGCCGGTCCGTGATCTCGCCCGGGCAGACGCTCTTTCCATTCTGCAGGCGTTGACCAACTCCGGCGAATCAGCTTCGCGCTTCATGCACGTTCGCGTGGGTGGGAGCGCGCTGGGCGTTTTCGATCTTTATCTCAATACCAACGCGCAGGAGCAAATCAGCGTGGCCCAGGCCAGCGCTGAGCAGGATACGATTTACTACAACGTCTGGAGTTCTTTCCCCATGCGTTCTTTGCGTGGTGAAGGCGGAGTGGAACATGCAATGGCGCCGCGCTTTGACCTTTCTGATTACCACATTGAAGCCGAAGCCGAGCCGCCCTCCGACCTCACTGCCGAAGCCGAGTTCACGCTGACGCCTCGCACCTCCGGGCAAAGGACTTTTATTCTTGAACTTTCCCAGGAGCTCAAAATCAGTGATGTGCGCGTGGATGAGAAGCAGATCACGTTCATCCAGAATCAGGCCATCAGCGGCAGCGCCATGGCGCGCAGGGGTGATGACCTGATTGCCATCGCCTTCCCGCAGCCGCTTGAAAAAGACAAGCCGGTGCGCTTGCGTTTCAAATATTCCGGCCCGGTAATGTTTGACGCCGGTGGAGATCTTCTCTACGTGGGCGCTCGCGGAACATGGTATCCCAACGCTGGCCCGGCGTTCTCCCATTACGATCTTACTTTCGGCTATCCCGACGATTGGTCGCTTGTCGCCACCGGAAAACAGGTGGCCACGGACGTAAAGCAACATCGCCGCATCACGCATTTTGTAACCGAAAAGCCAATCGCTCGCGCCGGCTTTAACATGGGGAAATTCGAGACGGCCCAATCCTCCTCTGCTGGAGTGCAGATTCACTCGTACGCCGCAAAAATCGTGGAGCAGCCGCTCGCGGCGCGAGAGGCACGCTCCGGCCTGCATCCTGATCCGGCCCGCGAAGTGCATCAGATTGCTGCTCAAGCCGCCAGCACAGTGCAATTTCTTTCCGCCGAACTTGATCCGTTTCCTTACTCAGAGTTAGAGATTACGCAATTTCCCGGCTTGCTCAGTCAGTCATGGCCTGGCCTGATCTATCTCTCCAGCATGGCATTTCTTGATCAGGATGAGCGGCGCGTGGCAGGCGTCCATGATCCCTACATCGAGTTGCTTCTGGACAAGCTCATGCTCACCCATGAAACGGCCCACCAGTGGTGGGGCGATGCCGTTGACTGGAACTCCTATCGCGACGAATGGATCATTGAGGCTCTCGCCAACTACAGCGCACTGTTGATGCTGGAAAAGCAGGATCCTGCGGCCATGAAAACGGCGCTCGACTACTATCGGGGGCAGTTGCTGCGGGAAACGCCGAACGGCCCCCTGGCCGATGCCGGGCCGGTGACGCTCGGGATGCGCCTGACCTCATCAAAATTTCCCAATGCCTATGAGCCTGTGCTTTACGGTCGCGGCACCTGGCTGATTCACATGCTCCGCACCATGCTGCGTGAGGCCAGCGGCGGCAAGGACGATCGCTTGTTTTTCTCGGCTTTGAAGAGCCTGCTGGCGCAGTCGCCCAACCACAAGATCTCCACCCATGATCTTGAGCTTGCTTTCGAAAAGGTGATGCCAGCTTCTTTGGCCTATGAAGGGCAGCACAACCTGGATTGGTTTTTTGATAGCTGGGTCAACGGAACTGCAGTGCCGCATTTCGCGCTGGACAACGTGCGCATGACACCCGCAGGCACAAAGGTGCAGGTCCGCGGGGTTGTGCGCGAGACCCATGCTGCCAACCACATGGTCACGGCTGTCCCTGTCTATGCGGAAAATGGACAAGGACGAACCAGTTTTCTTGCTTTCGTTTTTGTCGATGACCCATCCACCGGTTTTAACCTGAAGGCGCCTGCCGGAACCAAGCGCCTGCTCCTCGACCCGGCAAACACCGTTCTTCGAAGATAGGGTCACGGGACTCATGGGAGATAAGTTGTCCTGCCGTGCAGAGTTGTGAAAGGATGACGTGCTGAATTTCAGGAGGACCATGCGCTCACCCTTCGTTTTTCTGATCTTGTCCGTTGCGCCCGCGTTTGCACAGCAATCTGCCACACCCAGCGGCACTCCGCATACATACACGCTGCCTGCCACTCCTAAAACCGTGGCGTGGGGCTACTACGACGCGTCCGCGCAGCCGGTGTTGCGCATTCACTCTGGTGACACCGTCACTTTCGACACGCTGATTACCAACAGTCCCACCGGACTTGAAAGAGCGGGAGTCCCTCCTGATCAGGTTCAGCAGAGCCTGCGAGATATCTACAAGGAAGTAACGAATAAAGGGCCGGGCGGACACATTCTCAACGGACCTGTCTACATTGAAGAGGCTGAGCCTGGAGACACCATTGAGGTGCGGATCGAGAAAATTGATCTGGCGATTCCGTACGCTTACAACGCCTTTGGCCCGACCCGCGGATTCCTTCCCGAAGATTTCCCCTATCGCAAGATGAAAATCATTCCGCTGGACAAAGACCGCATGGTGGCGAAGTTTGCTCCCGGGATTGAGATTCCGCTGCATCCTTTTTTCGGCAGCATGGGTGTGGCCCCGCCACCGGAATATGGCCGGGTTGACAGCGCTCCTCCCAGCCTCCATGCGGGCAATATGGACAACAAAGAACTGGTCGCGGGCACCACGCTGTACCTTCCCGTATTCGCTCCGGGGGCACTTTTTGAGGTTGGCGATGGCCATGTCGGCCAGGGAAACGGCGAAGTGGACATTACGGCTCTTGAAACCTCTTTGAAAGGTACGCTGCAGTTCATTGTGCATAAAGGCACGCATCAGAAGTATCCGCGCGCAGAGACGCCCACGCACTACATCAGCATGGGCTTCCATCAGGAACTATACGAGGCTACGCACATTGCGGTACGGGAGATGATTGATTTTCTGGTAGCGGAAAAACATATGAGCCGCGATGAGGCTTACATGCTGACCAGCGTCGCCGGTGATGTGGACATCACCGAACTGGTGGATGGCAATAAAGGGGTCCATGTGATGCTGCCGAAATCCATCTTTGTGCAGCAAAACGGAACTCCGCACTAACCATATTCGTCGAGCGAGCTGGATCGGGACTTAAAAAGGAGTGGCCATGAGATTGTTGATCCGCTGGTTGATCAGCGCCATATCACTGCTGATTGTTGCCCACTTTGTCCAGGACATCTATGTTCACGGCTTTACAGGCGCGCTGATTGCTGCGGCAGTCATTGGTTTTGTGAATGCCACGCTGGGCACATTTCTGAGAATTGTCACATTTCCCGTGTGGATCCTGACGCTCGGGCTTTTTCTGATCATCATCAATGCGGCCATGCTCAAGGTCGCGGCCTTCTTTTTGGGGTCACTTTTTGAAGTGCGCACTTGGTGGGCGGCGATCATCGGCGCCATCCTGCTCAGCCTGGTATCGGCGATTCTGCACTGGATTGTCGGAGACAAGCGCCGGGAGCGCTAACCGGCAGCACTGGTTCGCGCGGGTTGAAGTCGGCGAAAGACGCTGACCACGCCGGCAACATCCTTTTCTTGAAATAAACGAATCCCAGCAATGCCTGATGCGCCCGCGACAAGACATTGCTCGGCATTTTCGAGGCTAATGCCTCCCAGGGCGAGCACCGGCATGGATCGCCGGCTCACGGCTGCCAATTCCTGAAGGCCACTACGGTTGGCCGTTCCGTTCTTTTCAAAGGTAGGACCAAAAACAACAAAATCCGCGCCGTGCGCTTCGGCCGTAGCCACTTCCGCCGCTGAATGGGTTGAGACGCCGATAATCGGCCGGCTCTGCCCGGCCCGCATCAGAATGGCCCGCGCTTCACTCGCCGGTAGCGAGTTTGAGGGCAGATGGACTCCGTGAGCGCCGCATGCAAGAGCCACATCCAAACGGGAGTTGATCAGCAGGCTGGTTCGTGACTTCCCAGAAATAGCACCCATGGCTCTTACAGCTAATCGCTCTAGCTCGCGCGTGGTCAGATCTTTTTCGCGCAGCTGAATGTAATCCACTCCCGCAGCAGCGCATTCGCTGATTTTTTCGAGCAGGCGTTCCTGCTGCTGCGCCGACGTTCCGGGGAACTGGGTGCGGTCCGTGATGTAGTAGAGCAGGAGAGGCCGTCGCGCGGGCGGAACGGCGGATTGGATGGGGTTGCACATCAATAATCCCGGGCTGCTGGAACTGATTGACTATAACCTGCTGAGCGGCCGGGTCAAAGGCATCCTGCGCTTCTCAACAGCATCTTTTATGAAGATGCCTCTCTACCTGCAGGTCATCTGGCTTTTCCTGCTGGCGATCCCAGTTGCCTGCGTGGCATGGACGATTACCCACGAGGAGGTATTCCGCGAGCCGCGTGAATACTGCGCTACCCAGAGCGACAACAATCCCCACCTGGTCCTGCGCAAGTGCTTCTTTGTCTTCACCTGCGAGTACTGCTTCAGCCACTATGTGGTGATCTTCTTTCTCATCATCACACGGTACAAGTTGCTCTTTGATGATTGGCGCGGATACCTGATCGGCGGCCTCGCCCTGGTATGGGTGGCGAACCAATACATGAGCCTTTATGCTCACCTCCGTCTCGACATCCACAAGGAACGGGTTGAGATCAAACATGTAGAGCAGAAGGTGCAAACCGCATCCACGGAACAAACGGAACAACAGGAAGACTCACGCGCCGCGTAAACACAAATCGCGCCACATGCGGCCTGAGTTGCTGCATCCAGGTGCATGGTTTTGTGGAAAAGCGGCACTTTGCCGCCCGATAAATTCAATAAATCAACGTCATAAGCTTATTTAATTGGCCGCGCCGTCCCGCCCCGCGTTACCCTAGTTCGTTAAGCCCCCGTTACATCCCATGTCAACCCAAATCTCAATCTGCGGAGAGCCATGTCAAACGAACTGCGTAATTTTCTGACCATCTCGTACGACGAACTGGAGGAATTGAACCTTGGCGCCAAAGAACAGCGCAAGAACCGCGTTCCCGCAAACAAGGTTCGTGAAGAACGGCTGAAGTACCTGAGTGATGAAAAGCGCATCAAGGCGGTAACAGTCCTGTTCAGCGACCTGGAAGGCCGCCTGCACATGCTGGACTACGACAAAAAGTTCCTGCTGAAGAGCTGGGACAATCTGACCTTTGACGGCTCCTCCATCCGCGGCTTCACTGCGCAGCGTGAAAGCGACCTCCGCCTGGGCATCGACTGGGCATCGTTTTACTGGGGGCCGGCAGACATCTTTGGCCCCGGCAAAGTTCTGGTCTTCGGTGATGTAATTGACAAGAATGGCACGCCTTATGCTGCCGATATTCGGGGCATCCTCAAGCTCTATGCCAACAAGCTGCATGCGAAACATGGTTACACGCTCAACGCGGCCAATGAGATTGAAGGGTTTCTGTTTCAGGGAGTGGACGCCGAGCGCCGATACCATGAGACCGGCAAGTTCGATTACGTGAACACTGGCGGCTACTATCACTCGCTACCGGGCGACCCGCTGCGCAGCTTCATTGACACAACGGCGGAAGTGCAGCGCGCCATGGGCTTCCAGAATGAAAAAGACCATCCTGAAGTGGCGCCTTCACAGTTTGAGATTAATTACGGGTACGGTGAAGTTGTGGCCGCTGCGGACCAGATTCAGCTCTACAAGTTGATTTGCCGCCAGGTGGCAACCAAGATGGGCCTGACCGCGTGTTTTCTGCCCAAACCAGTCGTCGGGGTGAACGGAAATGGCATGCATACCAACGTTTCCGTCAGCAAAGATGGCAAGAACCTATTCTGGGATCCCAAAGGCGAAGAGAAACTCAGCGAAACGGGGTGGCAGTTTATCGATCGGATTCTCACGCATGGCAATGACATTTGCCTGCTGCTGAATTCAAGTGTGAACGCCTATCGCCGGCTCGATCCACACTTTGAAGCGCCCAACCAGCTCAAAGCTTCGCCTGTGGACCGCGGCTCAATGGTGCGCGTTCCCATTGGCAATGAGCGCAGCATGCGCGTAGAAGTGCGCTCGGTTGCTCCGGACGCCAACCCTTACATGGTGCTCTACGCAATTTTCAAGACCGGAATTGACGGCACCATCTCGCGCATCAAGAACCTGCGCCAGGCGGAACGCTATCTGCCGGACAACATTTACACGGCTCTCGAAAATTTCCGCAATGCCGAGTGGACGACGAAAATTCTGGGCGAAGACGTGAAGGCGCGTTATGCCGATCTGAAACAGGCGTCGGCGGACCGTTGCTCTCGACTGCTGGGCACGTTTGTAAAAGCACCCGAGGTGCAGTATCACCACGAGGTCTACAACCAGTTCTTGTGGAACCTGTTTTAACCTTCGTTATCAAGGACAAAAAAAAGCCCTGCCGCAAAGCAGGGCTCAATTTTGTTTGCTGCCAACTGATAATTGTGCTGACAACCTGGCCGAAGCGCCTTCCAAGGTAATCAAGGATCCTTATTTGGTACCGGCCAGGTCCTCCATCTCTTTCTCGCCAATCACTTTCACACCCAGCTCTTTCGCTTTGTCCAGCTTCGATCCTGGATCATCTCCTGCGACCACGTAGTCAGTCTTCTTGCTAACTGAGCCAGACACTTTTCCGCCTGCATCTTCAATCAGCTTTTTGGCCGCGTCGCGAGAGTAGTTGGCTAATGTTCCGGTGATAACAAATGTCTTGCCCGCAAGCGCAGTGCCACGTACCTTCTTGACACCTTTGAATTGCAGAAACTTGCTCAGGCGTTCAACGAGCTTTCGGTTCCCGGGCTCATCAAAAAATTCACGAATACTGGCGGAAACGCTGGGCCCCACGTCGTTGACTTCCTGTAACTCCTCGGCCGACGCTCGCATCAGGTCCTCCATGGAGCCAAAATGCTCGGCCAGCAATTCCGCTGTGCGCTCGCCCACCTGTCCGATGCCCAGGCCCAATATCACGCGCTCAAGAGGCAGCTTGCGGGAGTTTTCAATCTCTGCCAGCAGATTGTCCACAGACTTTTCTCCCACCCGCTCGAGAGCCAAAAGTTGCGGGCGCTTGTCCTTCAGCGTGTAAATATCCGCCACGTCCTTGACCAGGCCGTTCTGGTGGAGCTGATTGACCAGGGACTCGCCCAGTCCATCAATGTTCATCACCGAACGCGAGGCAAAATGCAGAATGCTGCCCTGCAGCCGGGCCGGACAGTTCAGGTTCACGCACCAGTAATCCACCTCGCCTTCATGGTGGCGAATTTTGCTGTTGCATACCGGGCAATGCTCCGGCATTTGAAAATGCCTGTGCCCACGAGGGTGCTCCTTGTCCTCGACCACTTTCACGACCTTCGGAATCACGTCTCCGCCGCGCTCCACCATGACCCAGTCGCCGATTTTCACCCCCAGGCGTTCGATTTCGTCCATGTTATGCAGCGTGGCGCGCTTTACCGTGGTGCCTCCGATTGGGACCGGCTTGAGCCACGCGACAGGCGTAAGCCGGCCGGTGCGTCCGACCTGCGGCACAATGTCTTCAATCTGCGTGACGCCACTGCGCGCAGCGTACTTATAGGCAATGGCCCAGCGTGGCGCCTTGCCGGTAAACCCCAGCCGCTCCTGGGTTCGTCGCGAATTGATCTTGATGACCACGCCGTCGATCTCATATCCCAGTTTGTCCCGCATCTGTTCGGTTTTGTTGATAAACGCAAGAACTTCATCAATGTTTTTGGCCACAGTGCGATTGGAATTCACCTTGAACCCAATGGCGTGCAGCGCATCCAGCGCGGCTGCGTGATGGTCAGGAAAATACTGGCCGTTCACCAGCAGGAAATACGCATAAAAATCCAGGCGGCGCTGGGCCACGATGTTGGGCTCCAGCACGCGGATGGTCCCGGCCGCGGCGTTACGCGGGTTGGCGAACTTGCTCAGATTCTGGCGCCCGCGGTCGTCATTCATGCGCTCAAATGAAGCGAGGGGCATGATGACCTCCCCGCGGACCTCAAAATCCTGCGGGACTCCGGCTTTCTTGAGTTTTGCCGTATCCACCAGCAGAGGAACGGAGCGCATGGTACGAACGTTGCTGGTCACGTCTTCCCCTACAGATCCATCGCCGCGCGTTACCCCGGTTTGCAGTTTGCCTCCGCGATAGGTGAGAGCCAGTGACATGCCATCCAGCTTGAGTTCGCAGACATATTCGATTTTGTCCGATCCGGCCAGCTCACGGGCACGGCGGTCCCAGTTACGCAGCTCCTCTTCGCCAAAGGCGTTGTCCAGCGAGAGCATGGGACGCGAGTGCGTTACTTTCATGAAGCCCTCGCGTGGCTTGCCGCCGACGCGTTGCGTGGGCGAGTCCGGCGTGATCAGCTCCGGATGCGCAGCCTCAAGCTTTTTGAGGTCCTGCATCAGGTGGTCAAATTCGGCGTCTGGAATTTCCGGAGCATCCAGCACGTAATAGAGATATTCGTGACGGCGAATGTCGTCGCGCAGCTTCTCGATCCGGGGCTCAAGATTTTTATCCTTTGCAGCCGTGGGCATGGCAAGAATTATATTTCGTTGCAGTTGAGGAAATCGAAGACAGAGGGAATGAAGTTCCACTCCTAAAATTTGCGCCCTCCGTTATAACATCCGCCGCAGTGCATGTTGGCTGTTATGCTACGGAAGCGAATGCGCAAGGTCCTTCTCCTTTACAACCCGTCCTCCGGACAGCAGCGTGCACGGCGTGCGGGACTGATTGCGAAAGTCGCGGAGCTTTACCGGTCAGCCGGCTTGCAGGTGGAACAATGTGCCACCAGCCACGCTGGCAGCGCAATCGAGCAGACAAAAGACGCTGTCAACGCAGGCTTTGATACCGTGATCGCCTGTGGTGGCGACGGCACTGCGAACGAAGCAATCAACGGGCTGATGCAAGCTGAATCGCGGTGTGCTCTCGGCATTATTCCCTTGGGCAGCGGCAACCTGCTGGCCACAGATTTGCGGCTGCCGGTGAATCCGCTGGCGGCGGCTCGCGTATTGTTGCAGTACTCTCCTCGCGCCATCCGTCCCGGACTGATCAGTTCGCATGGCAATACGGGTCTGCAGCAGCGCTACTTCATCGTCGCAGCAGGAGTGGGAGCGGATGCTGACCTTATGTATCGCACCGCCGTGGAGGTGAAAGAGCGCTGGGGCCGCAAGGCGTACTTTATGGAGATGGCACGCATGACAGTGCGCCGGCACTTCCCTATGTTCCAGGTGGAGTGGGCCGACGAACGCGGATCGTGGCACCGAGAAAACATTGCGCTGGTCATGGCCATCCGCGCGGAGAAGTTTCCTGGCATGCTGAGGCGCGTCCGCCTGGGTTCGGCTCTCACGCTTAATCAGTATCGTCTTCTCCTTTTCAAGACGGACAAGGTGCGCCGCTTCCTGAATTATTTCGCCAGCGTGGCCAGTGGACTGAACTGGAGTGTGCGCGATGTGGAGGTAGTGTCTTCAGAGCGATTCCGCTGCTTCCCGCTGGAATCAGGCAATCCGGCACGCATCCACGCTGAGGCCGACGGCGAACTGCTGGGCAGGCTGCCGGCGGAAGTAAGCATCGCAAACAAAAGTTTTCAACTTCTCATGCCGCAATGAAGGTTTGATCTGTAGAGCAGGCCCGCCCGCAATACCAAACCGAAAGGCAAAAACGGCGCGGGGCCTCTGCATGTTTAGAATGAAAGCTCGAAAAAGGCTGAAATTTGGATCCAGTCACTCATTTCCTTACTGGCGCATGTATTGCCCGAACCGGCTTGAACCGTAAGACCGGTCTGGCGACGCTGACTCTCACGCTGGCGACTGAAGCGCCCGATATTGATGTGTTGGCTTACTTCGGCGGATCGGTGTTCGGATTCCGACATCATCGCGGCTTTACGCACGCCCTTCCCGCCCTTCCGCTTCTGGCCGGCGTTGTTGTCGCCCTGGTGTACGGCATCTACCAATGGCGATCACGCTCAGGCTGGCGGCCAAAAGTTCCCGTGCGCTGGCCCCTGCTGTTCGCTTACGCGTGCATGGGAATTGCGGTCCACATCTTTCAGGACTTCACCAATAACTATGGCGTGCGTCCGCTTACGCCATTCTTTCCCAAATGGTATTCCTGGGATGTCGTTTTCATCATTGATCCTCTGATTCTCATCGCACTCTTTCTGGCGCTGGTGCTGCCGTGGCTGTTTAGCCTGATTTCAGAAGAGGTAGGCGCGGGCAAATCGAGCTTTCGCGGGGCTGGAGGAGCGCGCTTCGCGCTGGGATTTATCGTGCTTCTGATTGGAGCAAGGGCTTACGAGCATGCCCGTGCCATTACTGCGCTGAAGTCACTTACTTACAAGAACGAAGACGCGTTGAGAGTTTCTGCGTTTCCCAATCCGCTGGACCTGTTTTCCTGGAACGGCATGGTGGAAACCCAGGATTTCCTTGAGCTGCTTCCTGTGGATTCCAGTGCGGGTGCGATAGATCCGCATAATTTGGCAGTGGTGCGTTACAAGCCTCAGGAAACGCCGGTGACGCTTGCTGCCAAGCAGTCGCAGCTTGGGCGCGTATTCCTTGATTGGGCGCAGTATCCCCTGGTGGAACAGCAGAGTCTTCCGGGTAACCGATACATGGTTACGTTCATAGACTTGCGCTTCTCCACGGCTCGAGCTCTCAGGCTCAGGGTAGCCAGTCCTCTTGCCGGTTATGTGGTTCTGGATTCGCAACTGCGCGTGGAGCAGCAGGTAATGGGTGGACCACCGCCGGATTGAGCTTCAGCAAGCAAAGTTCCATTGTGGTCCAGTTAATTGAATCTGAAGTTTCTCTTCGAGACGAACGCCTTGACGACCCTGGGGGTTCGCGGTGACAATTAATGGCCGAGGTGCTTATGCTCGCTTACCTGTACGTGGTTTTAGCTATTGCGGCTCGTGTTCTGGCTGGAACAGGGACCCTTTCACTCCATGGGTTTACGCCGCTTGGCGCCTCGCTTCTGTTCTTTGGCTCCCGCATGCCGCGCAAGCAGTTCTGGATTCCTGTGGCATTGTTGATCGGCGCGGACGTGTATCTCAATCTGTTCCGCTATCACATGGCTCTTACCTGGGACCAGGCTGTGGTGTGGGCATGGTACGCGGGCGCGTGCTGTATCGGGCTCCTGCTCCGCGGCCGGGTAAAGGCACTGTTCGTGGGCGGAGCAGCCGTTGGCAGCTCAGTCTCGTTCTTCCTGATCAGCAATTTCGCAGTATGGCTCGCCGGCAACATCGCTTATCCCAAGACTCTTGCCGGGCTTGGCGCATGCTTTACAGCGGCGATTCCGTTCTTCAAGAATGATCTGGTTTCGTCATTGATGTTCTCTGCCCTCTTCTTTGCCGTGCCCGTACTGACCGGCTACGCTGGCCGAGCTACGGAACAGAAAGGCGCCACGGCGTAGTTCAGGGAGTACAACTCAGCGAGTTCTCCAAGGCCCCTCGCAGGTCGATATTTTGACCGGAGTTATTAGAGGTCCTAATTTTTCTTCCCTCCTTACACCCCAAAATGCAAGTTTTTACACCAAGCTTACAGGTACAAATCATTGGATTTCATATAGTTACCCGAAACTAAGGTAAATCCCCCACAAAACCTGCCCAGACCTGCTCCTGAGAGCCCTAAGATATCTCTAATCAGTTTTTGCAGGACGACGGATATGACAACTAATTTTGATTTTCAATCGCACCCGTTTGTTGCGATTTGGGAGACGAACGCCAGAATCGGCTCCCCTATCAGCGACTCTGCTTCTCCCCCCAGTAGCGATCATTTGGAGTTGAACGACAAAGAAGCGGAGCAGCTCATCCGCGATATTGCCGTTCTGAATCCTCCAGTGTTCGTTTTTGCCGGTTCTGATCCATTACAACGCGACCGCATTTACAGCCTGGTGCAGTACGCAGCCGATTGCGGACTGCATCCTCAGATGGTTCTGGAGCCTGATGCCACTGTGACGCGCGCGGCTTTGACCGAGCTGAAGAAGGCAAATCTTTCCCGCCTGATACTTACACTCGAGGCCGGAACAGCACAGACGCACGACCATATTTCCGGTATGGCCGGCTCTTTTGCTCGCACTCTCCAGGCGATGAGGTGGGCCAATGACTGCCGTTTGCCGCTTCAGATTCAAACCAATGTCCAGCGGCGCAACCTGCATGAGCTTGAGCAGATTGCGTCTGTGCTCAAGTCCTTCAGAATTGTGGGCTGGAGCATTTCTTTCCCCGTTCCTCAACCAGATGAGTCACTTCACGATTTGCCTTCTGCAGGAGAGTTCGAAGAGGCATTCGCCCTGATTCACAGGCTTGCTCAGGAGCTCCCCTTCAAGGTGAAGACCGTGGAAGCCCCGCATTATCGCCGGTTTGTTGTGCAGCAACGCAGCCGCGCGCGCTTAGACGCGTCAGGCCTGCTGATTTTTCCTTCTGCTGAAAACGGCATCCCGGGAGTGTTGCCTGTCAACGAGGGCCGGGCGCAACTGTTTATCTCCAGCACAGGTGAAATTTATCCGAGCAAAGCACTGCGTGTGTCTGCAGGAAACGTGCGCCAACATAATCTGGCAGGCATTTACCGCAATTCCCTGTTGTTTGATTCACTGCGTGATCCAGCGAATCTGAAAGGGAAATGCGGTGACTGTGAATTCAAAGAACTGTGCGGCGGCTCGCGCGCGCGGGCATGGGGCATGAGCGGCGACATTTTCGGCGAAGAACCGTGCTGTTCCTATTTGCCCGTGGCAGCGCGAAAAGTAGGCTGACGCCGATCAGCTTGCTAACAAACAAGGTCGCTGCTGTCTTGCTCAAACCTGCTGAGATGGAAAGCAGAGACAGCAGCGCCCTCAAAAAGCCGTGTGACAGCGACTTTTCGCGCCTCTAGCCGCCGGTGTTCCAGAGCCAAACGTCCTCAGTTGATGAGGCTACGCCGTTTTGTCGTCTCGGGGTTCCTCATGCCTCAGTTCGGCCGCCATCTCTGACGCAGGCGCGCGCAACAGCCGGTAAATGATGTAGCCGCCCACAATCAAAATCAGCAGAACGATCAGGAGCAGCCAGGGGTGGTCTTTAAATAGCGTTCTGGTTTCATTGACTATCTGTGGCCCGAAGATGAGGGTTAGCGCTGAGAGCGCCCCGTACCGGATAAGTCTTCCGCAAGTGATGGCCAGCATAAAGTTGAGTATCTTCATCTCAAAAACGCCGGCGGAAAAAACAAAGAGCTTGAAAGGGGTAGGAGGCGGCAAGATGGCAGGGACCATGAGAGCGAGAAATTCCTGTTTTTCAAAGCGGTCACGAATCTTCCTGAGCCGCTGTTCATTGATCCGCTTGAGCAGAAACAGCTCTCCTCCGGCCCTGCCGAGAAGGTAAGGGACCAGAGATCCAACCGCTGAGCCCACGGCCGCCGCAATGCAATAGAGCCACACTTTATGCGGCGAGGAATAGGCGTACCCTGCCACCAGGGCATCCACCGGGATGGGAATTGCCACACTGTCAATGGCCGCCGCAAGCAGCAGTCCCCATGCGCCCAGGGTCTTGAGCAAGGCGACCAAGGCTTGAATTTTGAGCAGAAGCTTGTGAAAGGACAAGGTGCAATTGTACGGGACAGCGTGATGCTCTGAAAATCTGGAAAGCCATTTAGAATGCCTGAGGTGTTTTTGCATCAAAGAAAACGGCTTATCTGCCCCAGAGTTGCGAACGATTGTATGGGTGCAGGTTCCCGGGTTTTCTGGACTGTAAATTCACGGCTCGCTTGACCGCCCGGCTGGATTGCTGATAGAGGTGGGAGCGCGGCTGAGTCAGTGCCCTTTACATTACATTTTTCCAGCAATTACACTAGCGAGTTTGCCGTTATCAGGAGACTGGAGTGCCCTCGGTTGAGGAGAAGGTCAATCAGATTGTGATAGAACAGCTGGGAGTAGAACCTTCTGAGGTGACGCCGGAGGCATCATTTGTGGACGATTTAGGCGCGGACTCTCTCGACCGAGTGGAATTGGTAATGGCATTTGAAGAGAGCTTCGGACTGGAAATACCGGACGAGGACGCGGAAAAAATCATGACCGTGCAGGATGCAGTTGAGTACATTCAGCGGCACGCGAAGTCTATCAAGCAGTGATCCCGCCCTGAGCGAAATTCAGGAGACAAGTAAAGAAGGAGACACAATCCTATGGCAGCAGTGGAAGATAAAGTCAAACAGATCATAGTTGAGCAGCTTGGAGTGGACGAGGGCGAAGTCACCCCGAATGCCTCCTTCGTCGATGATCTTGGCGCGGACTCTCTCGACACAGTCGAGCTGGTCATGGCCTTTGAAGAAGCCTTTGACATTGAAATTCCCGACGAGGACGCGGAAAAGATCCGTACCGTGAAAGACGCTACCGACTATATTGAAAAGCACGCGAAAGGCGGGAAGTAATTGGCCAGACGCGTTGTTGTTACTGGTCTGGGCTTGATCTGCGGCGTGGGCAATACCAGTGCCGAGGTCTGGAAAAGTATTGTTGAAGGCAAAAGCGGAGTGGGAAAAATCACTCACTTTGATGCCTCCAGCCATGCCTGCCAGATTGCCGCTGAGGTCAAGAACTTTGACCCCCTGAACTTCATCGAGAAAAAAGAGGTGAAGAAGATGGGGCGCTTCATCCATCTGGCCATGGCGGCTACGGATGAAGCCATGAAGATGTGCGGGCTGCAGGTGACGCCTGAAAACGCCACTCGCGTGGGTGTTCATATCGGGTCCGGCGTAGGCGGGTTTGACGTGATTGAGCGCGAACATGAAGCGCTGATGAAGGGCGGGCCGCGCAAGATCTCTCCGTTTTTCATTCCCGCCGCTATCGTGAACCTGGCTGCCGGTCACGTGAGCATCCGGTATGGAGCTAAAGGTCCCAACGAAGCAACCGCAACCGCCTGCACCACCAGTGCCCACGCCATAGGCGACGCGTACAAAATCATCCAGCGCTGTGATGCAGATGTGATGATTGCCGGCGGCAGCGAGGCCGCCATTACTCCCATGGGCGTGGGAGGGTTCGCTGCTATGCGCGCCCTCTCGACGCGCAATGATGAACCGGAAAAGGCCAGCCGTCCCTGGGACTCAGGCCGTGACGGATTCATCATTGGCGAAGGCGCCGGCATTGTGGTGCTGGAGGATTTGGCGCACGCGCGCAAGCGCGATGCCTCCATCCTGGCCGAAATCATTGGCTATGGCATGAGCGCGGACGCGTACCACATTACCCAACCGGCGGAAGAAGGCGAAGGAGGACATCGGGTAATGATGAACGCCATCCACGATGCCAAGATCTCCCCCAACGACATTGAGTACGTGAATGCTCACGGCACCTCCACTCCCATCGGCGATGTGCTTGAGACCAAGGCCATTAAAAGGACGTTCCCTGATCATCCAAAGTTGGCGGTGAGTTCCACAAAATCCATGACCGGCCACCTGCTGGGCGGCGCCGGCGGCCTGGAAGCAGGCATTACCGTTCTGGCCCTCAAGGATCAAGTTCTTCCTCCGACGATCAACCTGGAAAATCCAGATCCGGAATGCGATCTGGACTATGTTCCCAATAAAGCGCGCAAAGCGCCGCTCAATATCGCTCTCTCAAATTCCTTCGGCTTTGGCGGTACCAACGGCTCACTGATCTTCCGCAGATGGACTGAGTAACACCTTGGGAGTTCAGTCGCTGACGTTGGCTCTGCTTGGCATTACTCTGCTGCTTCCGGCAACGCCTCTTGCGGCGACAGCTCAGAGCCACTCCTGGAATGTGCGCGAACAACCGGCCGATCTGGTGAACGGATCGCCGGTGTTATTTCAGGTAACGACGCCGGAGCGGCTCGTTTCTCTTCAGGGGAGCTGGCTGGAGCACCAGATCAGCTTTCGTTTTGATCGGCTCTGCAAGTGCTGGTACGCCATTGCCGGAGTGGGACTAGACATAAAACCGGCTGAATATCCGCTGGAACTGGCGGGCAACACCGTTAAAGGCGGAAAGGTGCAGTTCAGCCAGCCGGAGCGCATTAACGAAGGAAGCTA
Organism: Candidatus Angelobacter sp.; assembly: GCA_035277785.1. Classification (GTDB taxonomy): domain Bacteria; phylum Acidobacteriota; class Terriglobia; order Terriglobales; family Acidobacteriaceae; genus Angelobacter. Next base: position 32,014 of record DATEJX010000164.1, read on the forward strand.
TCCTTCCACCACCATAACTGTCTCGCCACAGTACGTTGAGCCTCCGAAGGAGACCCTGCCCCGAATTGAAGAAGAGCAGGTCATCAAGAAGAAAGTCTTTTCTGAAAGTTCACCAGAGCCATTGTGGCATGGAAAGTTCCGTGCTCCCTCTCCGGCAAAGGTGACCGGAGTTTTCGGGTCGGCCCGCGTATATAACGGAACCAAACGCAGCCAGCACGAAGGCATTGATTTCCGGCTACGCACTGGCACTCCGATTCACGCAGCGAATGCCGGAACCGTGATTCTGGCGCGCAGTCTTTACTTTGAAGGGAACTGCGTGATGCTGGATCACGGCCAGGGATTAATGACGGTGTACATGCACCTCTCAAAATTCAGAGTGAAAGAAGGAGAAAAAGTGAAGGCGGGGCAAATCCTGGGCCTGAGCGGAGGCACGGGTCGCGCCACCGCGCCGCATCTGCACTTTGCCGTTCGCTGGCAGGGAACGTATGTAAATCCAGCGGTCTTGCTCAAGTTATCACCGCCGTAAGCGACTCAGGAGTGCATACTGCCGCACCCCTGAGCGCAAAAGAACTACTGGGGAGAAGGGGATGGGCTGGGTTGAGAAGTTGCGCCACCCTTTTCTGTTCCCGCTTTATGCTTATGACCGCCCATGGCTCCCGCACCCGCCTGGCAGGTATCAGACACGTGATCAATGGATGTCACCTTGAAATGGTGTTCGCCCTTTGCTTCTTTGGCTTCACCTTTTTCAGAACTCTCCTTTTTTTCAGAACTCTCCTTTTCTCCGATTGCGGCCCCAGTGGACCAGGTCCCGTGCAGCTTCACTGTATGGCCGACGTGCTTGCTGAGTTCGTCATTGCCGCCAACCTCAACCTTCTTGGATCCATGCTCCAGGACGTAGGCACCCTCATCGTTCGGTCCACTTAAGCAGCCCGTCAACGTGGCTGCACCTCCTTTGTGCATACCCTTGTGCGTTGCCTGATCGCCTGTGCTGGTTTGAGCACTCGAGCCGCTGGTCTGCGCAGAAGCCCAACTGGCAACAAACAGCACTGCCAATATACAAAGCACTTTCCTCATGACAGCCTCCTGGACAGAGTTGCTCTGCCAGTAAGAGTAGAACTCAGCAGAGCTTTGCCAAGTTGCCGGGTCGAGCGAAAAAAATCTG
>DATEJX010000165.1:0-10270 GCA_035277785.1 Candidatus Angelobacter sp.
ATCACGTCAAAGCGCTCTGCCGGAGCCTGCAACAGTGTGGTGAGAGGTACAGGCGAAGGCAGCAGACCGCCATCGGTCCCGATGACGAAGAACTGCGGTCCTGCCATGCCATGAGGTGTGCCGTTGGAATCCGTGCGGACGATCCTCATGTTCAGGAAGCGCGCGTTGCTGCCGTTGAGCATGCGGAAGCGATAGCGACGCGGTTCCACATCCAGCACCGGCCACACTTTGCCGTTCACGCACATGGTGTCACCAAAGAACTCGGGAATCCAGAACTGGTGCGTGCCGCCGTCGGCAATTGGATACAGTAGCGTGCCATCAGGATTGAAGAGGCGGTCCTGAATCAGCATTGGAATTTCAAACTGTCCTTTGGGAAGGTTGAGCGAGTCTTCTACGGCATCGCGGATCAGGTAAATGCCGGCAAGACCCATGATCATGTTCAGGCGCGTGATTCCCAGCGTGTGATCGTGATACCACAGCATGGTGGCCTGCTGGTCATTGGGATAGACAAAAGCATCGTCGGTATAGAGCAGCGGGCCGGTGACGCCGTCTGGAGAACTCCAGGCTTCAGGATAACCATCGTATTCGGGCAGGATCTTGGCGCCGTGGAGATGGACCACGTTGCGTACCTGCGGCTTGTCCGCTTCCGAACCGTGAATGGTGAAGTCCACCGGCAATGGATGCGTGGTGGGCAGCGCGTCATTGTGATACTTGATTTTTACCGGCACGCCGCGGCGTACTTCCATGGTGGGCCCAGGCCAGATTCCGTTGTAGCCCCAGATCGGCGTAGCCGGAAGATCACGGTGCACCTTCTGCAGCGCAGGCAACATGCGGATGTGAGTTACACCACTTGGATCAGGCTTGATCACAGGTGGAATCGGCAGTTGGTCTACAAACTGGGCTAGTCCGTTGGTGGCCGCCGTTTTTAATTGTCCCAGGGGATGCTGCACGTGTCCGTGGAACGTGATTCCCCCTTGGGTGTGAACACGAGTGTTGGGAGTCTGGGCGGAGGAAAAAGCAGGCAATACCATGCCGGCTCCGGCCATCGCTCCCAGCTTGAGCAGTTCGCGTCGACTCTTTTTCATTTTTCTTATTGCTCCTGTAAGTGGACACACTTCAGGCGTGACAGGCATGAGGCCGGTTTGGATGGTCCGTCGTCCGCTTATCGCGCCGAGGTGGCGTCTTTGGGGATTCGCAGCCTGACTTTTTCCGGAAGAAGGCCGCGAAAGCGAGTAGAACTTAGCGGAAAAAATAGAGCTCTGGCGAGAAAATTAGGAAAATTAATTTCCCTAACTGCGTAAGCCATAAGGAACTTCTTAAATTGCCTGAAATCGCTTATATCGCTTAACGATATAGCAGCTGCCCAGCCATTTTGGTACGTAATCCTTAAGTTGTCATGGAACCAAATTGGACGGAAAAAAGTCGGCTTTATTAGGAAACTTAATGGTTCCAGCATGAGCTTTTTTTTCAGCGGTTTTTTTCGCTAAACCCTTTTGCCTCAGGGTGATACGGATCAAAGCATAACCCTGCCAGCAGTTTTCAGAGCTGCTTGTGCAACGATCACGCCCAAACCCTCACTTAGTACCGACAAGCGATATTCTGTGGGATTTTGAGGAGACAACCGAAATTGAGCAACGCCGTGGAAGTGGGGGTGAAAATGACGGATCCCGTTGTCCTGGCCAATGCATTTCCCCGGCGCTCACGGCTTGACTCGATTGTTGCCGGGTTGGCTTGGCTCACGCGCGCATTTCAAGATGGCCAATGGATCGATTCCGGTTTACAGGGACCGTTCCACCTGTGGGTTACCGCATGCACTCTTACTCGCCTTGGCGAGTTGCCTTCGCAATACATCACGGAAAGTCTCCAGGCGCAGATTGAATGCGCCGTCAATTGTCTGGAAAAAGCGGCCCTTGCCGGCTCCGGCTGGCCGCAGATTGAATTTGGCGCTGCAGACGCATTTACCACTGCATGGGCCATCCTTGCTCTTCGGTCCCACCGGCGAGCGGTGCCCCGCGCGGCCATAGACTTCCTGCTGTGTTGTCGCGAGCCCAATGGAGGCTTCACCGCGCATCCGCAAAATTCCGCCGCGAACGGCAATGGAAACGGCGCTAGCGCGGAAATCACCGTAACGGCTCTTCGCGCGCTGAGCATGTGCGACCGTGCCGGCGGAGACTTTGTTACTTCGCAGCTTCGCAATGACATTTCCTCCACTCCGGCAGGAAAGTCCGCGCGGTTTTACATTTGTTCAGAAATTCTGGATTGGGAAAGCGGGCTGGCCCCCTGGCCTTTGCTCAATCTGGTGAGCCAGTCTGGCATCCAGTTTGATTTGGGCCGGTCTTATGAGCAGGCGCTGCTGCTCAGAATGTTGTCCCGGCTCCGCAACCAAAGAGCATGGTTGGCCGCAGACTCACTCAAGAAAATGCAGCTTCAGGATGGTTCCTGGCCTTCATGCTCCGCTACAGGACAAGGTTTGCAGAACCCAGTCTCGCCAAATTGCGTGTCGCCGAATTCGGAGTCGTCGAATACCGTCCCTGCGGTCGCATCTTCTGTTTTGGCGCAACCAGTCGTCCTCTCTACCGTTACGGCGGTTTCAGCTCTGGCGATCCACGAAGCTGGCCCAGGCTGCACTGACTCAACGGGATGCAAACAAGGGGCATTGCTGTGAAGCGGCTTCATACGGAAACTCGGCGCCGCAGGCTGGCAGACCGCGAAGGCATTCTGCTGAGTTTCCCTGTTTCTTTGCCCCCGGGAGCCCCGGCAGGCAGGGCCAGCGGTGAAGTATACTGTTTACGGCCTTCCGTCGTGGATCTCTACCCCTTTGATGAAGAGTATCTTTGCCGCCTCCGCGACCGGGACGCGAAGACGGAGGAGCATTTTGTTGACTACTTCAGCAACCTCCTGAAAGCCAAACTGCGCAGTGATGGTTACTCTGATAGCGCCCTGAATGACATTCGCCAGGAAACCCTGTACCGGGTTTTAAAGGCTATTTACGCAAACAGAGTTCAGAATCCCAAGAGCCTGCGCTCGTTCGTTTATGGCGTGTGTGAAAGGGTTGAGTGGGAGTATGACCGCGGCGAATGGGAGCTCTGGCAGGATGATTATGAGCAATTCCCTGACGTTTCTGACGATCGCAATCCTGCCGACGCTCCGGCCCGCCAGGCTGAGCTGCGCGAAACCGCCCTCTGGGTGCTGAATAAGCTGCCGGAGAAAGACCGCAAGCTTCTGGTTGCACTTTTTCTCGACGAGAAAGAACGCGACGAGATCTGTATGGAATTAGGGACCACTCGAGACAATTTCCGTGTTTTGCTGCATCGTGCCCTTTCAAGCGCCAGAAAGGTTTTAGGCAAAGGGGCCGGGAATTAAGCTGACCAAAGGACGTAAGATTATGACAACGCACTTTATGAATCATCAACAGGCACTGGAACAACACGCAACCGAGCGGTATCTGCTTCGTGAAATGGCGCCGCAAGAGCGCCACGCATTTGAGGAGCATTACCTGGAATGCGCTGAGTGCCTGGAGGCGGTTACCTTTGGGACTGACTTTCTTGAGGCCGGGCGGCAGGTTGCAAAGGAAATGAAGCAGCACGAGCGTAATACTGTACGTGTTGCTTCCTGGCGTGAGCGCCTGATGCCGGTTCTTTCCGGATGGCTGCGTCCCGCTTCTGCTCTGGTGTTCGCGGTGCTTCTATGTTCGATAATTGCGTATCAGGGTTTGCAAATTCATCAGCTCAAAAATGAGCAGACCACGAAGGTGGCACGGCCTGAGTTTCGTTCTGTGCTTACAGGGATCGCGCATGGAGCCGGCGAAGCAAAGCTGGTTGAGGTTCCGCGCAATGCAGTGGTGAGTCTTGGTATAGAGTACGACCGCAGTGGAGATTATGTTTCGTACCGTGCGCAGGTGCAGAACGAAGCTGGCTCCATCAGACAGTCGATCGACTTGCCAGACACTCCAGGAGACATGGCAAATGTTGCCCTGCTGCCAGGCAACTTGAACGAAGGTGAGTATACGTTAATCATCCTGGGCCGAACCGCGGATGGTAGCGAGAAGGAAGTTGGACGGCGAGCGTTCAACTTGAAGTTCTTAGATAAGTAAAATTTTAGGTTCAAAACGCCGAAAATTGTTGTCCCGCCTTGCCTCCTCACGATTGCATCGTGAAACGAGAGTAGTACAATCGCTTCACCAGTTCTGCATTTGCTGGCTCTCGCACGATTGCTGTAGATCGATCTCCTTTTAGATTTCAAACCTTATTCAGAGGGAGAAGAAGATGCCTTGCACGCGCCACCATTCTCAGTATGTCTACAATGCTTCTACATACGCAATCTCAGCAGACTTTGAACGACCTAAAAAGCACAGCCTTCCGCCCCAGGCTGCAAGCGTACTTTCAGCCCACGGTGGTCACGGAACCAATCGATCGTCCGCACAGAAAGTTGACGGACTGGTCTCATTTGAAAATGCCTATTCGGAGGTCGGAGGAAGTTTTGACGACTGCCATGACACCTACACAACACACGCCTGGAGCGTGCTCGAGTATGTGAACGTCGCTGACATGCTGACGGCGGATAGAATAGTTTCACGTTTGGCTATTTACTATCGCGCCGACGGCACGACAGAACCCAGCTTCGACATTACCGGAAGTTACTTTGACAACCTGAGGATTGCCGGTCACAAGGTCGAGGTAAAATTAGACACTCAGCTCAATCACGAATACAACACCTATTCCACGCTCGCTCAGGGGTATCAGCAGGGAAAAGCGGATCCCATGCTGCTCGGAAGCGGGTTCATTGGGTTGAGCGACAAGGAGATGACTGATATTGAGGAGACATACCACGCGCTCAAGGGAATGTCCCGTCTGGTGAACGAATGGAAGGACGACAAATCAAAACGTCCAGCAGACCGCGGCATCTACCGCCTGTCGATGGGCAACAAGGCGGAATTGGATTATCCTTCCGAGGTCAAGGCTTACGGCTCGATCATTTGCATCCCCAAGTTCGGGGTCATTCGTCTGGGCGAAATGGTTGTGCACAAGCACTCACGCAGCCTCGTGATGTTTCAAGTACAGATGTGCTCCTCAGGTCACGGGACCACGAGCGGCGGCGGTTCTGGCGGAAGCGGCGGAGTTGGTGCTCCTTAGGACTATGTATCTGTGTTTTCCTGCTTGTCGGTTGCAGAGTGGAATCCCGGAAAACTCTTGAACGCGATTTCCAGACTGCGCAACTGCTTTTTTTGCAAGGCTACATTGATCAACCTCTTGCAATTACCGAGCGCGGGTATCGGAATTCTTTCCGGTACCCGAATCTCAACTGGCGGTTCCGCATTCTTCTGGCAAATCTTCGGATCAAAGAGCGTAAGCCCGAGCAGGCGTTAGAGTTGCTCTCGTCTCCAGAACCTGGAACGGCTTCCGATATTCGATTTCAGCTGCATCTCGTTCGTGCTCTGGCGTATTGCAATTCTACTTTGGCTGAGCAAGCTCAAAGCGAGCTTTCAGTAGTTAACCGCGAGGACACGGCGGATGTGGAGCATAATACCGAATTAAAGTTGGCTAGCGCCCGGTGCAGCCAGGCTCTTGGAAATTTCAGCCAAGCCTACCTCCAATTTGCTGCCGTTCATCAGTCTCCCACTCAGGACCAGTTCGTGAAGCTGTATGCCTTGCTCGGTCTGGGTTTCTGCGAACTGAAGCAACAGAGGTATGAAGATGCCGCTAAATGGTACCTTGTCGCGCAAGATGTGGCGCTCACCCTCAAAGCGATACCCTATGAGGAAATTGCGAAAGGAAATCTCGGGTTCATTTACTTTGAGCTGGGCGACTTCGACCAGGCCCTGAAGAATTCCCAGGCGGCCGCGAAGCTGGCCGAGCGCGGCGGATCTGATTCCCACTTCGAGTGGTTGTTAGATGTCGGACGGGCTTATGGGGCTGTCGGACAGTCGGGTTTGGCGAAAGAGTATTGGGAAAAGGCGCTAAGAATTGCGTTGATCAAAGGTAAAGATGACATCGCCGCACGCTGCCTTCACAACCTGGTCCTGACCGCCCTGGACGAAAGAAACATTGCCAAAGCAAATGAGTACCACACGCAGGCCGAGCAACTCCACGTCAAACAACAAGAAGACCTGCGCGATCTCAGGATTGACTCGGCTTCCATTGCTGCCCAAAGGGGCGATTATCCAGTTGCAGAGCGCCAGTTTCTCCAATTAATTAATGAGGTTAAGGATACGCCACTGATCGAGTGGAGCGTTGAGGCGAGGCTAGCCCAATCATATGCGAAGCAAGGAAACCCGAAATTGGCTGATCGTTGGTATCGCAAAGGCATTGCAACGATGGAGAATGCAGCCGCGAAAATGCAGCAGACTGAATTCAAGATCGCCCTGCTGGACAATTGGCCCATTTTCGACGATTACATCTCCTTCCTTTTCCAACAGAACCGGCCGGAGCGGGCCTTGCAAGTGGCTCAACTGGCGCGCTCTCGAACGCTCGCCGAGCATCTGGGGTTCAAGCCTACCAAAGAGGACGCTGCCGGCTGGGTCAGCAGAATCAAATCCATGCTGCGCGCAAAAGAGGCCGTCCTCCTCGCCTATTACGAAGCCGAACACGAAACCTATGCATGGATTGTGACTGCGAACAAGCTGGAAATGAAGGCGCTAGGCGTCAACCAGAACGACCTGGAAACTCTGGCCGACACTTACAGGCAGGAGATTGATCAACATACTCCAATGGATTCAAGCCCAGCGCAGAAGAAGCTTTATCAAATTCTGATCGCGCCGATGGCAGCTCTGATTCCCCATAATGCGCACGTGATCATTGTAGGTGACAGCGCCTTGTATCGAATCAATTTCGAGGCGCTGGTTTCTGAGGTAGGGCATCCCCATTACTGGATTGATGATGCAGAAATCGAGAATGCCAGCTCTATTGATTTGCTGTTGGCCGAAAAACGTGTTTCACGCCACGGGACAGGAGCGCTGATCATCGGCGCACCGAAGCAGGTCTCACCTCAATACCCGCTGTTGCCTCACGCTCACGAGGAAGTGGATAGCGTGAAGGGCCAGTTCGCGCCTGGGCAGCGTAAAGTCTTTGAGGATGCAGCAGCGACTCCAGGTGCGTACGAGTCGAGCCAACCCAGCCGATTCAAATACATTGAGTTTGCCACTCACTCTGATGCCAGTTCATCGGATCCAATGCAATCAGCCCTCATCCTGTCCAGCGCCGCGGGCGGCTCATTTAAACTCTTCGCCCGTGATATCGCGGAGACGAAGCACAGGCTTAATGCTGAACTGGTATCTATCTCCGGCTGTTACAGCATCGGGAAAGTTCGGACTTCAGCGGAAGGGCTCCTTGGCCTGCAATGGGCGTTCATGCGCGCTGGCGCTCACCAGGTAGTTGCCGGCCTTTGGGATGTTGACGACAAATCAAGCCCTCAATTGATGGGTGGACTTTATCACGGGATTACTCACGGACAATCTGCGGATACAGCCCTTCGCGCCGCCAAGCGGAAGATGATTCACGCCACACAATCTCCTCCGCCCCCGTACTTCTGGGCATCGTTGCAGCTATATACCGGACTGTAATTTCAGTTGTTAACTCGCATTCCGCAACGGATGCTGCGGTTGCGTACGCTTCAGCCGTGAAATCTCAAGCAGCGCCAGAGCGTGAGCGTCTTCTTTGCTCTTGGCGTCATGCCGGACCACAACTTCGGCTGTATCATCGCGGCGAATCACGCACTGCCACAATGCGTCTTCTCGAACTGCCTGAGGAACGATATTCGCTTGGTAGGGGTGCCTGACGATCTTCATTACTCAAGTGATCCTTTCTGGGCAAAGGGAGGTGGGCCGGACAGAGGTATTCTAGGCGGGGAACCTCGGCCCCGTCAGCCCACTTATGTTAAAAACAGGTTAAAATCCGGGCCACAGCTGTGGAATTTGCGGCATTAACTCCGCTCGGGTGGATCAGCTAAGCTTATCGTTTTATTGTAATTACGTGCGCAAAGCCGCTACTTGAACTGATCCGCCACCTTCTTTGCCACTGATTTCATGGCGGTTGGTGAAGCCATGTATTCCAGCACCATGGAATCCAGCATGAACTGGGACTTCCCCTGGCGCACAATGATGCCGGCCACACCAACTTTGCCTTTTTCCGTGTTGCCGGTGAAGTAGGCTTCATCGCCTATGCCGGTCAGAGCCTGGACGTTTTTCTGCCCAGCCTGAAGGTGGCGAACTTCTTTTACTTCAGCCCATGCTCTGTCTTCTTCTGCCGTGGTCTGGTGCTGGCTCAGAGTAAGCGCAATCGTACCCGGACCAATCGAGTTCGGCCGCGCCGTCGCCTCCTCATATATGCAGTTTCTTTGCGGGTTGGTCTTGGCTGAGCTCTTCATTGGAACGCCCATAATGCTCTGGGCATCGGCTTCACTGAAATACGTGCATACGTTTGCCTGGCTGCCTTGCGCAGGTGTTTCGGAGGGCGACGGTGCGCTGCCGGCCGGTGGCAAAGTGACCCCGCCCGTTTCACTCTTTGTCTTGCCTCCGCTGCAGGAACTCAGAAGCAAACAAACCAAAGCCAGTCCGGCCACCGCGACGAATGTTCTCACAAGTCCTCCCCACGTTTATCTGATTAAGCTGCATAGAATAGCGCGATTGATCTTGAAGAATCACATCGTCAGTGGTGCACTGTCCACCAGGTACTTGCGAACCGCTTTAGTGAGCAGGTTGCGGCCTTCCGGCTGACCAGGAAAAGCCCCGGGCGGCAATACCCGGCAGTGTCACTGGCAGCTTACCGCGCGGCTGCAACTCTCCAAACAGCACTTTCACGGCGCTCAGCTCTGATGTTGAAACGGCGGAGAAAGTGCAGATGTAATTCTCAATCGCGGGAAAGCTGGTAGCGATGTACGGATTTCCCATGGCCACAACCACCGTCTTGGGCGCGGCCAGCTCCAGCACCTGCTTCAGAAGCTCAGCGCTCGTGCCTTCCACGCCAACGCTGTTGACCAACTGTCCGTCTACCATCACCTGCTTGCCTGAGACAGGCGAGAGGTAAACAGCCACCACCACCTTTCCCGCGTCCTTAACCGCCTGCAGGATCGGGCCGGCCAGCGGAAATGCCAGGTTAGGATCGACATAAAAAATGGTCGCATCGGCGCGTCTGGCTCGCACGGCATTCTCAAATCCACGTCCCGGACCTGAATGAGCATTGTCACTCATGATAATGGTCACAACCTGGGCGCTCTGCGGCACAGGCACATGTGAATACGCGCCCTGGGTCGGCGGTGGAGGTAGAAGTTTGGTCAGCGGCAGCACCTTGCCGTTGTCGCGCACAAGAGTCACGGACTCATCTGCCACCCTTTGGGCAAACTCCATATCAGACTGCTTGCTTACCAGATACGGTACTTGTTCGATATCAACAAGCCGCGCCTTGTCCAGGCCCACGGAAGCCTTCATCTCCAGGATCCGGCGAACGGATTCGTCAATGCGCGATTCCGGGATCTCTCCACTGTGCACGGCGTCAATCACACCGCGGAAAGCACCATCGAGGTCGCTGGGTAGCAGAAGAAAATCGTCGCCAGCCTTGATCGCATCCACGGCCGCTCGTCCTGCGGGATTGCCTGCGCTTGGAGGATAAAGGTTGGTGAGTCCTTGCATGTCCATGGCGTCAGTAACCACAACTCCCTGGAATCCGAGTTGATTTCGCAGCAGCCCGTTCACCACCTTGTCTGATGTTGTTGCCACTTTGTTCGTATCCGGTTCCAGCGCAGGAACGCTCACGTGGGCCACCATTACCGCATCCGTACCCGCGGCAATTGCCTGCTTGAAGGGCGGCAGCTCAACACTTTGCAGCCGGGCCATGTCAGCCGTCACGAGAGGTACATTGAGGTGCGAATCTGTTCCGGTATCACCATGACCGGGAAAATGTTTTGCCGTAGTCAACATTCCGTGGGAGCGGGCGCCGCGAATAAACGCTGCGGCGAACTGTCCCACCATGGCGGGATCTTCCCCGTATGACCGTGTGTTGATGATGGGATTGTGCGGATTAATGTTCACGTCGGCGATTGGGTAGTAATCCCAGTTAATTCCTACCGCGCGGGATTCTTCAGCCACAATCGCGCCGAACCGTTCCGCGTTCGCCGCATTGCCGGTTGCGGCAAACGCCATGGCATCAGGAAAAACCGGCACTTCGTTCATGCGCATGGCCAGTCCGCGCTCAAAATCAGCGGAAATCAGCAAAGGCAGCTTGGAATCGCGTTGCAACTGATTGGCCATCATGGCAGCTTCCAGCGGAGCATTCTTGAA
>DATEJX010000166.1:0-2010 GCA_035277785.1 Candidatus Angelobacter sp.
CCTTCTTCCCGGATGTACTGGCCAATCTGGAACTCCCGCAATTGGCGGATGATGGCCGGACCGATGATCAGGCCCATGAACAGTGCCGTCAGGCTGGCAAATGCTGTGCGGAAGGTGACATAACGAAAAATGCGGAACGGAGGGAAATGCGCAAATAACCGTTGATAAAGAAGCCAGTAAAGCAATATTCCTCCGCTTAGACTTTTCTGTGACCCTTGCTGATCATATCTCGTATGTAGTTGGAAAAAACGCGAGGCTCGGCTGGGGTAACTTCAATATAAACCAGCGATTGTTTCAATGAATCTCTCTCGCCTTATCCTCGGCTTGCGCTTGTAGTTCGACCGCGGCTTTGTTGCGCGATTTCGAGCGCCCGCTCCAGTTTCACACCACGTGATGCCTTGAGCAGGACTGCGTCCTCTGCTCGCAATTCCCGCGCCAGCCACTCCCCAGCTTCTTCCGGGGTCTCCATGAATTGTGCCTGGATACCAGCGCCACAGGCAGCTTCCGCCAGGGCTTTCGCCATTCCCCGGACGCCGATGACCACGTCAATCTTTTTTTCCGCCGCATGATGGCCGCATTCCCGATGCAACGCCTCTGCGGTAGGGCCCAGCTCGAGCATCTCTCCGGCCAAAAGGATCCGACGCCGAGCCGGCATGCTGGCCAGCGTGTCCACCATGGCGTTGAGCGCCCGGGGATTCGAGTTATAGCAATCATTAATAATGGTGGCGCCTGCCAGTTGCAGGACCTCACCGCGCTTATCTGCCGGCGCAACTGAAGCCAGCGCCTCGGCGGCTTCTGATGGTGGAATGCCGCGCTCCATGGCGGCCGCTGCTGCGGCCAGCGCGTTATAAATGTTGTGCTCTCCCACCAGGGGTAGCGTCACGTGCTCACGCACGGCCCCGGCCACCAGGTCAAACGTGGACCCGGCTGCCCCGTTGAGCGTCACCTTTTGCGCGGAGATATCGGCAGCCCGTGTGATTCCGAACGTCACGACCTTGCCACGAAAGTCGCGCCCAAACTGGCAGACGTAATCATCGTCGGCATTCAGCACCGCCACCGCGCCGGGATAGAGCGTCTCAATGATCTCGTACTTGGCCCGGGCAATCTCCGCCAGGGAATTGAAGAATTCAAGATGCACCGGAGCCACGGCCGTCACAATGGCCATGTCATGGTGGGCAATCTGCCCCAGAGCACGAATCTCACCCGCATGGTTCATGCCCATTTCCACCACAGCTAAATCGTGTTCCGGTTCCAGTTTCAACAACTGCAGCGGCAACCCAATGTGATTGTTGAGATTGCCTGAAGTCTTCATCACGCGGAAGCGGGTGCTCAGCAGGTGCGCAAGAATTTCTTTGGTGGTGGTCTTGCCTGCGGAGCCTGTAACGGCCAGAAGCGGCTTGCCCCAAAGCCTTCTCGCGGCTGCCCCAAGCAACTGCAACGCTTTCAGCGTGTCTTCCACCACCAGCAGACGGTGATGGTCAATGTTCAGTACCCGCCCGCGCTGCACCACAGCGGCCACGGCGCCCTTCTCCAGCGCTGCTTTCACATAGTCATGGCCATCAAAGCGATCGCCGGCGAGCGCAAAGAAGAGATCGCCCGAATTCAGCGTCCGCGAATCGATGGAATAGCCGGTCGCGACCAGATTCTGGTCGAATTCACCCTTGCCACTAATGAACTCGGCTATCCGCCATAGCGGCAGCTTCATTGCGTTCCTCCGCGGTGTCCAACCGCTGCCATCAGTTCTAAATGTTTGCGCACGACCTGAACATCATCGAAAGGGAATACACCTTCGCGAGTGGTTTGAGTTTTCTCATGTCCCTTGCCCGCGATGAGCACCATGTCACCCGGCCTTGCCTTCTCGAGTGCCATGGCAATGGCCTTTTTACGATCGAGTTCCACCGTGTACTGCGACTGGCCACTTCTCTCCAACCCGGGAAGAATATCTTCCACGATCTTCTGCGGATCTTCACTCCGTGGATTGTCTGAAGTCACCACCACAAAATCGCTGCC
>DATEJX010000167.1:0-3129 GCA_035277785.1 Candidatus Angelobacter sp.
CAGGGAAGACCGCGAGTTGGTTCCCTTCCAGCGGGATCGAGGTAAACACATCCACCTGGACAAAAGCGAAACGGCGCCGGGAGTTTGCTACAGTAGTCATGGCATTCTGCTCTGAACTTCAGTGTAACAAGCCGAAGCACACTTGCCAGAAATGCCAAAATTGCCCAAGACTTGATTGTCGGCGGGGACAAATGTTTCATCAAAACCGAACGAAAACTTTTGATCAACTCACGTATTCTGAGCAGGCAAAGTCCATTAACGCACAAATTGTGACACTGCAACGTAGCATCCGTGCCCATATTCGGAGAGCAACTGAAGAACATCGTGCTGTTGGCACAACACAGCAGAAATGTCGGGCACAAATTCAACGGCTTCTCGCCAGGATCTAACGGTTCGTTTCTAAGAGTTCTTCCAATTTGGATTTTTTGGCAATTTTGGCAATTCCGATGTTCCTCTTTTAACCAATGAAAGCCTTTCGAAATCTTCTTCGCCGTACTCCGTTCTACGGTCTCTACAAGGCCGCCGGGCATTACCCTGACTACTGGTACTGGAAGCTGCGCGGCGAGCCGGTGCGGTCTCCGCATCTGTTGAAGCAGCGCACCGTGCGCGAATATGCTGAGCGATTTGGGTTGCGCGTGCTGGTGGAGACAGGAACGTATTACGGTGAGATGGTGGCGGCGATGAAGAAACGGTTCACGGAAATTTATTCCGTGGAATACGAGCACACCCTGGCCGCACGCGCGCAAAAGAAATTCTCTCAACTCCCGCACATTCATATCGTTGAGGGCGACAGCCAGAAAGCTATTCCGGAAATCATCGGGGGGCTTAATCAACCCGGGCTGTTCTGGCTGGACGCGGGCTACTACGGCTGGGCAGGACTCCAGGGCGACAAGCAGCGACTCACCTCAGAGCTCGAGGCCATCCTGCGCGACCAGCGGTACCGGCACGTAGTCCTGATGGATGACGCACGCGGGCTCAACGGCCAGAACGGCGCTCCCACCGTCGACCAACTCAAGCAGCGCATTGAGACGAACTTCCCCGGCCGCACGGTCCAAGTGAAGCACGATATATTGAGAATCACTCCTGCCTGAAACCCAAAACTCGGAAAAGCTTACCGCCGATTTGTGCGGATCAACGCGGATCAAACCCAAAACCTGAAACCACAGAGGAACAGAGAGCCGGAATCGCCGTGATCGGAGAGCGCAGAGGCTCGCAGCAGAGGCGGCTGTGCCACACGATTTTATGCATCCCGCAACGTTCTTTTAGCGGTGCCGTTTGTCAGGGCAGCAGGCCGTAAACATTGAGTTGACCGGCAGTGCCTACGTACACGTGACCGTTGGCAACGGTCGGCGACGTGAATTTCAGCGCATTGCCTGCCTTGTCACGAGTTCCCGCTTGCGAGCTATTGTACAGCTCATGCAAGGTCGAACCATCGTACGCATGCAGCACTGCGGGTCCGGGCGTGTTGTTGCCTCCCACAAACCCGTGCAGATCCAGAGTCCAGACAATGGAACTGCTTCCGTTGGTTGAGACCATGGGAGAGGTTCCGGGATAACGAAAGACTGTGGTGGTCTGGGCGGCCGGCGCGGTAGAAAGCAGGCCGCTGGAGAAAATAAACCGGCCCAGCGGCTGGTTCACCTCACCAATGTAAAGAGAGGAACCCAATGCTGCCGGAGTCGCGAACAGGCCATTCGTGGGTATGGGATTGCCCAGCGGCAGTGTCTGCACATCATTATTTTGGGTCGAATTGAATTTACCCATGTTGGCCCGATTGATGAGGTATAGCTTGCCGTCTTTCCCGCCCACCACCAGCAAACTCGGAGCCGCGGCGCCCGCTTGCGTCGGGGGCAGGATGGGCCCGCCTGCGCCCAGATCAAGATCGTTCGAGGTTAACGCAGCAGTATTGAACGGAGTGAAATAATCCACCCTCACCAACGCACCGGATTGCAACGCCAGCTTCAGCACAGTGTTGCCCGCATCCGGGCCGCCAGTGTTGAGATCAAACGCGCCGTTGCCGGTGGCGATGTAAATGTTGCCTGAGTTGTCGGCGGCCGGCCCATCACCACTTTGCCAGATTGCGCTTGCGCCTTTGTTGGGACTGGTGCAGAAAATCGCCACCCGATGGAGCACGCCGGTCCCTTGTGCACTATAGGCAAACAGCCACCCGTTATAAGGAAGGGCGTCTCCATTGGAACCGAAAGCGATATAAACATTCCCGCTCAACAGCAGCAGCGCGGGGCGCTGTAAATGTTGTTTGGGGACAAAAGGAACGCGGCCATTCACCACAATGGGAGGATAGCTGCCTGGAACTGAGCCCTGAATCACGATTGGCCCGCCAAACTTTTCTGCCCCCGTGGTAAGGCTGAGCGCATGCAGCCGATGAACGATTGCGCCGTTCTCGCTGGTTGAGACTGAAACGTAAAGAGTACTGGTGGTGATGTCAATAACCGGAGTGCTGGTGATGCTGATCTCCGGCGTGATCAGAGCGTTGGCCGGCTTGGCAATGGTAGTTATTCCGGCCGATGGATTGATGAAACTGCGGTGCCAGAAAGGCGCTGCGGTCTTGCCGTCAGCGTCGAAAGCATAGACGCTTGAATGTTCCGTGGCCACATACACCACGTTGTGTTTAGCTCCGGCAATGGTCAGGTTGGCCACATGCAGCGGCTGAGCATAAATTTGTCCGTCCACCGTGCGCGAGAAAAGCTTGCCAAAGGTGCTTGCCTTCACCGTAGCGGAAGTAAGCGCGAACTCCTGCAGGTTGACTCCGCTGCGGAACTTATCTCCATGGTAGGTAAACATTCCCGGGTAGTCAGTGACCCAGACCGTCGCCGAGCCCGTGGCAGTAGGCGCGGCCACGCTCCTGGCCGTGATCTTGTGGGTGCCGCGCTTGCCCGGAGGATGATAGACGCCGGAAGTAGAAATGGTGCCCACGGTCGCGTTGCCGCCGGTGATTCCATCCACCGTCCATGTCACAGCGTGATTGGTTGTATTCACAACCGTCGCCGTGAACTGTTGCGGCTCAGTTAACGTAAGCGGCGCCCTGGCCGGATGTACGCTTACGCCAACCGCAGCTAACGCATTGGAAGACCAGAAACAGAGCTGGAAGAGCAGGAAGAGATAACCAGGAGT
>DATEJX010000168.1:0-26579 GCA_035277785.1 Candidatus Angelobacter sp.
AGCGTGATTGCGTGCAGTTTGCTGCGTCGCGCAGGCATGCAGAACGTGATCAACGTTGTGGGCGGGTTTGATGCGTGGAAAAAAGCCGGGCTGGAAGTGGAGAAAGCAGAGGCGGTATCAGCGTAAACAGAAATACTCACCACGGAGGCACGGAGACACGGAGAAAGGCAAAAACTTTGGGGTCTGACTCGGCGCTTTCAACAGCAAGGTAGCGGCGGCTATTTCTTGTTTTGATCTGCGTTTTTCTGTGTTCATCTGTGGCAAAACTTTTCCTGTTTTCCGTTGCGACCGTGGCGTCCTTTGCGGTAAGACCTTTGTTCTGCTTTTCTCCGTGCCTTCGTGTCTCCGTGGTTAAATGTGCTGTTTAGATTTCGTCGGCAGCTTTCTGCAGCAGCGCCCACGCTTCTTGAACGTCGTCCCAGGTCGTCCCGAGGTTGCCGATGGCCAGGCGAATGACCTGCTGGTGATTAAGTATAGTTCCGGCAATGAACACCCTTCCGGAGTGGTTGACGCGGTCCATGATGGCGCGGTTGTAATCGTCAATCTGCTGAGGCGTGTCGCTGGCGTGTTTGCCCCGAAAGCGGAAGCAGACCACGCTGAACAAAACGGGCGCAACGATCTCGAACCGATGTTTCGGATCGTTGGTGATGAGCGAGGCGAAGTCGCGGGCCCACTGAATGTGCTGGCGCAGCATGGCCTGGATGCGGTCGCGGCCAAAGTAGCGCAGCACGAACCACAGCTTGAGCGAGCGGAAGCGATGGCCGAGCGGGACTCCATAGTCCATTAAGTTGTGGGCGCGCGGGTCAGCCTGAGTCTTGAGGTAGTCAGGCGTGAGCGAGAAGGCGCGGCGCAGAATGTCCGGACGCCGAGTAAAGAACGCGCTGAGATCAATGGGAGTGAGCAGCCATTTATGAGCGTTGAAGACCAGCGAGTGCGCGCGTTCCACGCCGGAAAGAATGTCTTTGTGTTCCGGCAGCATGGCGGCCGCGCCTGCGTAGGCGGCATCAACGTGCACCCAGAGTCCGTGCTTTTCCGCAATGTCAACAATAGCGCTGAGCGGGTCAACGCTGGTGGAACTGGTGGTGCCGATCGTCGCGACCACGCAGAAGGGCCTTTTGCCCGCGGCTTTATCGTGCTCGATCAGGCGGGCGAGCGCGGCGGCATCCATGCGGAAGTTAGCGTCGCTGGAAACTTTGCGGATATTGTTCTGCCCGATGCCAACCGCAATCGCGCCCTTCTCAATCGACATGTGCGATTGGTCAGAGGTGTAGAGCACAAGGTCGCCGCGAGAGCCTTCGGTCCGCGCTTCCGGCGCGACCATTTCTCGGGCGCAGACCACGGCATGCATGCTGCTGGTGGAAGCGGTGTCATAGACAATGCCGAACCATTTAGTCGGCGAACCGCTCGCGTTTTCCGTCCCGGCTGCGTTCGAATCGGCGCTTGGCACATCATTTCCGCTAAGGCCCATCCATTGGCGCAGCCAGTCCAGCGTGCGCTGCTCAAGTTCAGCCACTGCGGGCGAAGTCTTCCAGTGCAGCCCGTTGGTGTTCAGCGCAGCGGCCAGCATTTCACCCAGAATGGCGGGCGTGGATCCGGTGCAGGCAAAGTAGGCAAAAAATCGCGGATGGTTCCACTGTGTCACTGCAGGCATCACCAACTGGTCAAAGTCGCGCAGGATGGCCTGAAAAGACTCACCCTTGTCAGGAGCCTCGGCCGGAATCGCGTCAAACAGTTCTCCCGGCTGCGTGGTGGCCAGCACCGGCATCTCGCGCACGTTTGCCAGATAACCGGCGATCCAGTCCACGGCCTCATGTCCGGCGCGGCGGAAATCTTCTATATAGGAGGGCAAGTCAGTCTCAGAGCTGGAGATGGGTTTGGCTGGAGCAGTCATGGTCAGTAAGACATTTTATATAGAGCAGTTGGCAATTAGCAGTTGGCAATTGGCCAAGGCAGAACATACGCTGATCCCACGGATTGACACTGATGAAAGTGGGACCTGAAACCAAAGCGAAAGCGGCGATTGCGGCGGCAGTCGGGTTGTTTGTGCCGGTGTTCTGGGGATTTCTGGAGTTGCTGTTCATGCACGCTCGGTTATCGCCGGCCACCGAACAAGTGTGGGCTACGGCGCGGTGGATTACCTGCCCGCTGTGGAATACGCCGCTGAGCAATACTCAGCCGCTGGCCAGCGCTGCGCTTTATGGGCTGGTTGCGTTTGCGTACTTGCAAATCGCAGGTTGGAGAAGGAGGCAGAAAGCTTAGTGCTTAGGCGGTTTGCGGGTCCAAAGCTCCCTCGTGGACATAGGAATATCTCTCCTGCGACTTCGCTCAGGAGGCCCAAAATGGCAGGTAATTCTGCATTAATTTTCCTAACTTCCTTGACTTCCCGCAAAAATCCGGACTACTATGCACGAAGCATGCAGGCCAACCGATTTAGCTTCGCATTTAGTTACCGCTACTTCTTTACGGGTAGCGGCGAAGCGGATGGTGTGCTGAATATGCTCAAGTAAGCCAGCAATCATAAAGGTTCCGCAAGCCGCGATCCAAAAAAGGGTCGCGGTTTTCGCTTTTAGCGGCTGGCGGGGGTTACCCGTCACCTTTTAGACAAACGCTTACGGTTCGCGAGCTATAGGTAAAAGCTATGAATAACAGTAAAAAATCGATCGAGCAGTGGCGTGAGGAAATCGATATACTCGATGTCGAGCTGCTTCGACTGCTCAATGAGCGGGCCAGGATCGTTTCTGAGCTTGGCGCTCTAAAAGTATCTTCCGGGCTGCCGGTCTATGATGGCCGGCGGGAGCGTCAAATCCTGGCCCGCTTGTGTCAATCCAACCAAGGTCCTCTCGATCGCGAAAGCGTAAGCAGCATCTTCCGCTGCATCATCCGCGAATCACGCCGTCTTGAAGCCACCCAGCAGCACGCTGCACAGAAATCTCATTACAAGCAATCCGGTCAGGAGTACTCCAATGGTCATTAATATGTCGCCAGGCTTTTCAGAAGAACAACTGCAGCACATTATTCAGCGAGTGAAGGAATGCGGGTTCCAGCCGCATGTTACGCGCGGCACTGAGCGCGCGATTGTCGCGGCCGTGGGTTCGGGCGGAAATCGCTCTGCCCTGGAGGCGTTGCAGGCTGCGCCAGGCGTTGACAGCGTGGTTCCAATCGCGCACCCATTCAAGCTGGTAAGTCGTCAAACGCGCAGTGAGCGCACGCGGGTGATGGTCCGTGATGTATGCATTGGCGGCGAAGAAGCTGTGGTGATCGCCGGCCCATGCTCCGTCGAAACACGCGAGCAACTTCTGGCCACCGCGCAAGGCGTGAAGGCAGCAGGAGCCACTTTGCTCCGCGGCGGAGCCTACAAGCCACGCACTTCGCCATACGATTTCCAGGGGCTTGGCATGGAAGCGCTGAAGCTGCTGCGGGAAGTCCGCGAAGAAACCGGACTGCCCGTGGTCACAGAAGTAATGAGCACCGCTGACATTGATCTGATCAGCGAATATGCAGACATGCTCCAGGTGGGCGCGCGCAACATGCAGAATTATGATCTGCTGCGCCAGCTGGCCAAGACTCGCAAACCCATCCTGCTCAAGCGCGGTCCGTCTGCCACAGTCAAGGAATGGCTGCTGGCGGCCGAGTATCTTCTGGCCGGCGGCAATCAGAATGTTGTGCTCTGCGAGCGTGGCATCAAGACGTTTGAAACTGAAACGCGCAACACGCTTGATCTCGCTGCCGTGGCTCTGGCGCGCGAACTCTCGCACCTGCCGGTGATTGCAGACCCTTCGCACGGCACCGGACGCCGCGATCTCATCCCGCAGGCCAGCCGCGCCGCGTTGGCCATAGGCGCTGACGGCCTGATCATTGAAGTTCATCCATGCCCGGAGCGAGCGTGGTCGGACGGAGCGCAGTCCTTAAACCTGGATGAGTTTGCCCGGCTCATGCGTAATTTGAGTGCTCCGATTCGCGCGGTGGCATCGTCCGTTGGAGTGGAAGCGGTCACAAAGCCTGAGCGACTGAATGGCCATTCAGTGTATTCTGTATAGCGTTCATCTCTTTCATCCCAGAGGACCGCACATGAATACCGCTGTGGGCACGCTGGCTCCCGCCGCAAGGACCAAGGCAACGACAGCCGGTATTCCGTGGACTGCCTGGGCGTGCACCGTCGCGTCGGTCTCCATCGCCATAGGACTGTACTGGGACATCTCCTGGCACATGAGCATTGGCCGCGACAGCTTCTGGACTCCGGCGCATCTGCTCATCCAGTTTGGCGGCCTCATGACTGCGCTGATCTGCGGCTGGACCATTTTCGGCGCAACCTTTCGCCCTGGCTCTCAGTTGCGCCAGAACTCCGTGACCATCTTTGGCTTACATGGTCCGCTGGGAGCGTTCATTGCCGCATGGGGCGGACTGGCCATGGTCACGTCAGCTCCTTTTGATGATTGGTGGCACAACGCTTATGGGCTCGACGTAAAAATCCTCAGCCCACCGCATGTGCTGCTGGCCATCGGCATCGCCGGTATCGTCTGGGGAGGGCTCATCCTCACCGTAGCTGAGATGAACCGCGCCGAAGGCGGCCGGCAAATCTATCTCCAGCGCATGATGCTGGTTCTCGGGGGATTCGCGCTTCTGCACAGCATGGTTCCCCGGCTTGAATACACCAGCAGGACTTTTCTTCACAGCGCCAGCGCTTACGCCTCGCTGGGCATTGGTGTGTTGCTGGTTCTGGAGGCTGCTGGCCGAGCAACCGGACATCGTTGGGCGCGCACGATCATCACCGGAATCTATTCCCTCTTTGTGCTGTTGATGCTCTGGATTTTGCCTCTGTTTCCAGCTACGCCCAAGCTCGGGCCTGTCTACCAGCCCATAACGCACATGGTTCCTTTGCCGTTTCCCATGATGCTGATCGTGCCGGCGTTTTTGCTTGATCTCCTTTGGCCCAGGCTCACGAATTTTCCCCGATGGCAACAGGCAATCATCGCGGGCGCGGTGTTCATGGCTGTGCTGGTCATGGTTGAGTGGCCCACAGCAAGTTTTTTGAATTCTCCGGCAGCGCGCAACTGGTTTTTCGCTCCCAACAACTTTCCCTACTTTGCTCAGCCGGAGTCGCCCAATGTCCGCTATGTATTTGTACAGACTGAGAGCGTCATCCAGTTCTGGTTGCATATGGGAGTAGCGTTCCTGGCTTCCATGATCAGCCTCTGGATCGGAATTGTGTTCGGCGACTGGCTGCGCAGAGTAAAACGGTAGCGGCTCCTTAACATGACATCAACCAAGAAATCTGCTGGCTCCCACGCAACACGCATTGCGAGACTCGGCGTTGCCGGTCCGATAAAGCTGCTCCTCTTCACTCTCATCTTTATTTTCCCGCTCGCGTCCTCCGCCCACGTCAATAGCCCTGATGTCTATTTCGATGGCTATGCCGGCAAATACCATCTTCTTGTCACAATCACTCCACCCTCAGTCGTCCCGGGAATTGCTGAAATCCAGATTCGCAGCGCGGACTCGGACGTGCAACAAATCAAGGTCCTGCCATTGAAGATGGTAGGAGTCGCTGCCGAGCTTGCCCCAACTCCGGACGCAGCTGAGAGATCGCAAAGCGATCCCCAGCTCTTCCACGGCAAGCTCTGGATCATGACCCGCGGCTCGTGGAAGATACAAATTCAGGCTGAAGGCTCAAAAGGCCCGGGCGAACTCTTCGTGCCCCTGCCGGCAATTTCAACGTACTCGGGCAAAATGCATACTGCACTGGGCGCGCTTCTCGCGGCGTTGGGCTTCGTTTTGGTGGCGGGGATCGTTGGCATTGTGGGCGCAGCCACCCGTGAGGCCAGCCTTCCCGGAGGCCAGGAGCCATCTGCAAATGAAAGAACACGCGGCTACCGGCGTGAAGCCATTGCCTGTGTGCTATTGTTGGCCGCGCTCGTCTTTGGTGATCGCTGGTGGCGTGCCGATGCGGCTACCAATGCTCGGCTCAATTACAAGGTCCCGCACATCACCGCGCAACTGCAGAACGGCAATCTGCTTGAGTTGAGCCTGGAAAATCCCAACGTATCTGAAATCGATCGCTACGGAGTCGTTTCCGCCGATAAGCTGGTGCTCAATGATCTCATTTCCGATCATGGCCACCTCATGCATCTCTTTCTGGTTCGCATGCCGGACATGCAGAGCTTCTGGCATCTGCATCCTCACCAGACCGCTGAAGGACATTTTGCCGTTGACCTGCCCACCGTTCCTGCCGGCCGCTACCAGATTTTTGCTGACATCGTGCACCGTACCGGCTTCCCTGAAACGCAGGTTGGCGAAATTGATTTACCGGCGCTCGCGGGCAATGCCCTGTCCGGCGACGATTCGGGCAACCCGGACCTCGCTCCGTCCACAACCATAAGCCAGCTCGGCGACGGCTACCGCATGGTGTGGGAACGTGATTCGTCGCCCTTGAAAGCTAACGTCCCTGTCTGGTTCCGCTTCCGTATAGAAGATAAAAATGGCCGCCCCGCTACTGAAATGGAAAGCTACATGGGAATGGCCGGTCACGCCGCATTCATAAGCACAGATGGCGAAGTCTTCGCGCACGTGCATCCTGCGGGTTCGGTTTCCATGGCAGCGGAGATGATGGCGGAAGGCGCGACGCATGACATGAGCGCGATGCAATCCACGCCGAAATCCGAAGTTTCATTTCCGTACGGATTTCCGCGATCGGGTGACTATCGAATATTTGTTCAGGTGAAGCGCGCAGGCAAAATTGAGACCGGATCGTTTTCTGCACACGTGAACTGAACTCCTTCTTTGAAGCTTCTTGCTTGCGATTGTTTTGTGCAACACCTTATTTACAAGATTTTTTCTTCCTGAATTCGTTTCTACCAGAGTTTCTCACTGTGGTTCAGCGGTAATTACTTTAGTAATAACTCCTGAAAGTACTTGCGTGATTGCCGTTCGCGCACTCAGGTTAGACTGGGCCTAACTCTTTAAACATTAGTACTTTCTGTGCAACCGAGCCTGCGGAATACAGACCGTTGCCCTCGTGCGAGAAGGTGTTTAAAGAAATGGGCTCGAAACAACTCCTATTGATTCGTGCGATCCACATGGCACACAAAGTTGCGGCAAAAGCTCTGGTGTGAATCGCCCGAACCACAAGAGATCTTTTCTCGGTTGAAATCAAAAATCAGTACATAACGAAGGAGTACACAAGCAGATGAGACTGGCACGCAAAGCTCTGTTCCTGGTGTTCGCGTCCGGCATGGTGCTGGCGCAGGCAAACCCGCCGGCAACACCCCTGGCGTCCACAGCTTCAGTTAGCGATGAGTTGAAACAATTGCGCGAGGCCGTGGCCCAACAGCAGAAACTGATGCTTCAACAACAGCAGCAGATGGCGCAACAGCAGCAGCAGATGACGGAACAGCAGCAAAAAATTGACGCTCTGCAGAAAGCACTGGAAGCCAAAACGTCAGGCGCTCCGCACGTGGAAAACGCGAGCCTGAACACCACAAACACCAGTTCTGGGCCAATCACGCAAAGTGACGTGGAAAAGCCGAAAGAATCTCCTTTGTCTTTCCGCATAGGCGGCACCGATTTCACGCCCGGCGGCTTCGTCGACTTTGAAAACATCTTTCGCAGCACCAATACCGGCAACGTAAGCGCCACCAACTTTTGGGCCATTCCGTTCAGCAACACCGTCCCAGGACACCTGACCGAGTACCGAGCCACCGGACAGTACTCTCGCTTCAACCTGAAGACCTCCACCCATTTCAAGGGCAGCGACGTCATGGGGTACATTGAAGGCGACTTCAACGGCAATGATGCAGCCAGTGTATTCGTCACTTCCAACAGTCACACCATGCGTCTGCGGCTCTACTGGCTGGACTTGAGACATGGAAGCTGGGAGTTCCTGGGCGGTTCCACCTGGGGCTTGGAAACGCCGAATCGCGTTGGCGTATCTCCGATGCCTGCCGATCTCTCACTCACCCTGGGTGAGGATGCGCAGACTCACATCGGCATCAATTACACCCGCGCTGCCGAGTTCCGCGCTGCGTATCACTTCAGCAACAAATTTGTGTGGGCAGTTGGTCTTCAGAACCCGCAACAATTCATAGGACAACAGCAGAACGGAACCAACGAGGTCGCTTTCCCCAACGCGTTCAATGCACAGTTGGGTTCTCAACTGGATCCGGCCACGACTCCGGGCGCGCCGAACCTTGCGCCGGACATCCTCACCAAGTTTGCCTATGACACCGGCACTTCTCACAAATTCCATTTTGAAGCCGGCGGTCTGGCCACCTCGGCCAAGGTCACGGTCTTACCCACGGTTCCCAACACAAGCTTTACCAGCCATACCAAGTGGGAAGGTGGCTTCATGGGTGCGACCAATTACGAATTGTTCAAAAACTTCCGCCTGCTCGCACAAGGGATGTGGGGGCCGGGCGTGGGTCGCTACATCATTGGCATGGGACCGCAGCTTGTGATCGTACCGGTGCCCGCAGTTTCCGGTGGCACCTGTACGAACCTTGGTGGCTGCGATGTCCACATCTCGCCCGTGCACGCGGGCGACGTTCTGGTTGGCGCTGAAACTCAGCTCGGAAGTTCCCAGTTCGGCTTCTACTATGGCGGCGCTTACTTCCAGAGGAACACATTCCCAGACATCACGTCGGCAACGCAGCCAAACATCGGCTTTGGTGGCATCCAGCAAGTCGGCAGCACTTTCCAGAATCGCGCGCTTCAGGAAGGCTCAATTGACTGGACCCAAACCTTCTGGAAAAACCCACAGTATGGGGCTGTGCTTCTCGTGACCCAGGCCTCGTACGTGACGCGCGCAACCTGGTTCGTCGCGGCCGGAGCACCTAAAAATGCCCACCTGACCATGGGCTATGTCAGCTTGCGTTACGTGTTGCCATAACGACTACCCTCAATCCAACCGCGCCGGCCGCAAGGCCGGCGCTTTTTCGTCCGCGCAATCTCTTCATCATCCAAGCTATTGCCTTTATTAGCGCTGCTTTTGCAGCGGCGTTTACAAAACTCTACATTCCAAATCTCGTAAACCCGAGCAATCTCGTTTACAAAAAATGGAAAACCCTTGTGTTCCATCGCTTTCATTGGAAAACATTTGAATATCAAACTGTTGGATTTTGCGCGCGGATTTTACTCGTATTACAACCGTGTTAAAAGTGCAGGAACCAAGAGTTTTATTGACACTTCCGCGACTCTTGGTGGTATAAATAACCGCCGCATTTTCTTACTTGTAGCGTACGTCTGTTTAATGCAGCCGGGCCCGAGAAAATCCGGACGAGGGTCCCGATACCATCTCGAATTTGCGATGAGTTGAGCGAGGAGACTTCGATGAAAAGCATCCGTACATTCTGCTTGCTTGTTCTGGCGTCGGGAATGGCGCTGGGCCAGGCGAGTCAGCCAAACAATTCGAATGTTGCAGACGATCTGAAAACCTTGCGCGAGGCCATTGCGGCACAGCAAAAACAGATCGCTGACCAGCAGAAGAAGCTTGAAGAATTGCAACAGAAGCTGGACGCAAAGACCGTGGCGACTCCGCACGTACAGAATGCCACCCTGACGACAGCCGTGCCCGCCACCAACGTTTCCATGTTGCAGGCCGACGTGGAAAAGCCGAAAGAGTCGCCGCTGTCAATCCGCATTGGCGGCACTGAATTCACACCCGGCGGCTTTGTGGATTTCACCAACATTTTCCGCACCACCAACACCGGTAGCGCGGTTTCAACCGGCTTCAATGCCATACCATTCAGCAACACTGCAGCCGGGCAGATCACTGAGTTCCGCTCCTCCGGCCAGTACTCGCGCTTCAATCTGAAGGTCAGCGGCAAGTACGGTGAAAATAAACTAAACGGCTACATTGAAGCCGACTTCAACGGCAATGATGCCGCGAACGTGTTTGTCACCACCAACCCGCATACGTTCCGCCTGCGCCTGTACTACCTCCAGTTGCAGCGCCATAGCTGGGAGTTCACCGTCGGACAGGCATGGGGCCTGCTTACCCCGAACAAGGTGGGCGTTGGCGCCTCACCCTCCGATCTTGACACCACCATGGCGACCGACGGCAACATCATGACCGGCGTTATGTATTCGCGCGACGCGCAGTTCCGCATTGCCTGGAAACCCACCGATCATTTCGGATGGGCGGTGTCAGTCGCCAACCCGCAACAGATTGCTCCTGGCGTAACGTGTCCTGTGTTTTTGGGCGCAAACAATGCTTTTTGCACTTCAGTTGATGGCTCAGTCACTTCCGGAGTTGCGAACTTGATGCCGGACATTTCCACCAAGTTCGCCTACGACACAAACCCGTCGGGCAAGAACATGCACGTTGAAGCCGGTGCTCTCGTCACCTCGGTTCAAATTCCTGTTCCCCGACCTGGTGTAGCAGGAGCATTTGATAAGGAAAGCAAAATCGGCGGCGGCGGCTTCGGTGGCGTTGGGCTTTCGCTCAGCAAGAAGTTCCGCATTCTTGCTCACGGGATGTACGGCAATGGTGACGGCCGTTACTTCATCGGCTTTGGGCCGCAGTTCGTGGTGGTGCCGATCGCCGTCTCCCCGACGACCTTCACCGCTGACGTGTCCATGGTCCACTCCGGCTCCGGTTATGGCGGCGCCGAGTGGCAGGCCACTTCAAACACGCAGATTGGCGGCTACTACGGCGGGATTTACTACGCTCGGAACGCCTTCCCGGATGTAAGCGCTCCCACGCTGCCCATCATCGGCTACGGCGGAATCGGCTCGAACAACAACCGCGCCATCCAGCAGGGTGAACTGGTCATTGCTCACACCATGTGGAAGAACCCGCAATACGGTGCTTTTGTCGTGACTAGCGATTCCAGCTACGTCACGCGCGCCCTTTGGGCTCATGCGGCAACGGCGCCCAAGAACGCCCACATGTTCATGCAACGCATTGACCTGAAGTATGTGCTGCCGTAAGCACAACTCCACTTCAACCAGAAGCCGCCGGGTTCGCCCGGCGGTTTTTTGTCATTGGTTTTGGTCGCTTCTCCCGAACCCAGACGAGAATAAAGAATTTGGTGGCACAGCCGCCCCCGGCTGTGCAATTTTAGGGTACAAACCCGGCACATGTTTGAGGGGCTCTGGCACGCGGCAACAGAGAACCGTCTCGGCTCTAAAATACTCCTGTGCACTTTCAAAAGACGCTGCTTACGATTTGTCTGATTTCAATTTGTGCCGTATCGTGCCTCGCCCAATCACAATCGCAAGGCAAACATTCGCACGTAGAACTCCTCTCCCAGCCCGCGCCGGACGGCGCTCTCATGGGCATTCAATTCATTCTGGAAAAAGGCTGGCACATCTACTGGATCAATCCCGGAGACTCAGGCCAGCCCCCGACGCTCCATTGGATTCTTCCCGCCGGCGCAACCGCAGGAGAGATCCAATGGCCACGGCCGGAGCGCCTGCAAACTTCGCCCACGATCGCTGATTACGGCTATAAAGATGACGTTGTCCTGCTCGTCCCTCTGCGTTTGTCGGACAAGAATTTGAAGGCTGACATTGCGCTCGACGCAAAGTGGCTGATCTGCCGCGAAGTCTGCCTGACAGACCAGGCTCATCTCACACTTTCTCCGGCTGCTGCATCGGCCGGCAATCAGACACGTGTGGCACAGTTGTTTACGCGCACCAAAGCTCTCCTTCCCCGCACCTGGCCGACGGCATGGAAAGTGAATGCTGAATCCCGCAAAGACGATTTTGTTCTCACCATTGTCACCGGGCGTCCGGTCACTCAAGCTGAATTCTTTCCGCTTCAGACCGGGCAGATTGACAACGCCGCCAAACAGAGGCTCAGCATTACTTCTACCGGAGCCAAGCTTATGCTCCAAAAATCTGATCTGCTGCTCAAGCCTGTCCCGGAGCTGCGTGGGCTGCTTGTAATCAACAATCGAGCCTATCAGGTGCGCGCGCCCGTGAGCACGCAGGTCGCGCTAAAATGATGGCTTTGGAGGAACTATGCGCAGGCTTTCTCGTCTAGGTCTTATCTTCTCTGCTCTTCTGTTTCTTATAGCCACTGCTCTGGCCGTAAAAGTCGGTGATCCTGCGCCTGGCTTCACCGCTATAGACAACCACGGTAAGCCACAAAAGCTCTCCGATTACAAAGGCAAGTACGTAGTTCTGGAGTGGCACAACCAGGGATGCCCGTACACCCGGAAGCATTATGAGAGCGGGAACATGCAGCAGCTGCAGAAGAAGTGGACCGACAAAGGCGTTGTCTGGTTCACCGTAATCTCTTCCGCTCCCGGAACCCAGGGCTTCGTAACTCCCACGCAGGAAGATGAGTATCTCCAGAAAATGCATGCTTCGCCCACAGCAGTGCTGATGGACGTGACCGGCACGCTCGGCCGTTTGTATGACGCCAAGACCACT
Source organism: Candidatus Angelobacter sp. (assembly GCA_035277785.1). Lineage (GTDB taxonomy): Bacteria > Acidobacteriota > Terriglobia > Terriglobales > Acidobacteriaceae > Angelobacter. The sequence goes on from DATEJX010000168.1 coordinate 12,373, forward strand.
CCGGAGATGTTTGTTATCGCACCGGACGGAACGCTCGTTTATGAGGGCGCCATCGATGATCGTCCTACAACGAACCAGAAGGACATTGCCGGAGCGAAAAATTACGTGGACGCGGCGCTTTCACAAGCCATGTCCAGCAAACCGGTGACTGAGGCGGCAACCCGCCCCTACGGATGCTCAGTAAAGTACAAGAAGTTTTGATGACTCACGCGATTGCGGCAGCGATATAGAGAGGCCGAATGCGCCTGCCCGTATATTTATCCACCGCCATCGCTCAATTCCGGTCTGGGGCTGGATCATCCGCTGTGGCCGCCGCTTCGCGGCAGCTTACGCACCGCTATAAAGCAGCAAATTTCACCACGCCGGCCATGCACAGTTCTGCCGACAGGTCGGCCTATCTTGCCGTTCGCTTCCCCGCCACATTCGCCGCAAACATCCGAGTTCTATCTGAGCTGCACCGCCTCGCACCGGAAGCTGAAATCTCCAGTCTGCTCGACCTGGGAGCGGGCCCGGGGACATCATCGTTGGCCGCGGCGGAAGTTTTCCCGGGAATTGCTTCAGCCACGCTGGTTGAAGCTGATCGGCAGTGGATGCAGTTTGGAAAACAGCTGGCCAGCCAGAGTCCCCACGCAGCCGTTCGCAATGCGCAGTGGCTGCCACGGGACCTGCGCGATCCGGCGCAATTCGCGGCCTGTGATCTGGTCGTCATTTCTTACGCCTTGGGCGAACTGGCATCTTCAGCGCTGGAGCAGGTGGTTCGCCAGGCATGGCACAACGCGCAAGCGTTCCTGGTGCTGATTGAGCCGGGCACAAAGCGCGGCTTTGCTGCCATCAACGCAGCACGCACGTTCTTGGTTGAGCAAGGCGCCGGAATCCTTGCACCGTGCCCGCATCGAGAAGCCTGCCCCATGGCAGCCGGTGGTGACTGGTGCCATTTTTCGCAGCGGCTTGAGCGCACGGCAGAACATCGTCGCATGAAAGGTGGATCGCTCGGCTATGAAGATGAGAAGTTTTCTTACCTCATTGCCACTCATCTTCAACTTGCTCCAGCCCAGTCGAGGATCGTCCGCCATCCACAGAGGCACAGCGGCCATATTCAACTCGATCTCTGCACAAAGGCCGGTGTGTTAGAAAAGACAACGGTGACCAAATCAGATAAAGAAGGCTACAAACGTGCGCGCCAGGCTGAATGGGGCGACGAGTGGCAAAGCTAAAATGGCTTACAGCTACGAGTTCGGGTTTTCAATTTTGGCAGTCTTTGGCAATTTTGGCATTTTTGGCAATTTGCGACAATCGTCCACGCGGATCGGGTACAAACGGCGCCTGAGAGCCCAATGACTCCCTGATACAATCAGTTTCATGGAGGCAAAGTTGCTGCTCATCCCCTGGATGGCAGCCGTAATTTATACCAGCGTTCCCCTGTTCTGGTTTGCCATTCATCCCTTCGCCGAGCGCTGGCGCAAAATGAACAGGTCTCCTTACCGTGCGCTGCTTCCTCTCTGGATGTTGATGATCGTCGGGCTCGGCTGGTGCACATGGCCGTGGCATTCACAACAGATCTACTCAAATTCCTGGACGTGGGTTCCTGCGCTTGCACTTCTCTTTTTCGGATTTCGCGTTTACCTGCGGATCTCCTCTGAGTTTGGAGCACACAAGCTGAGCGGCGAAGCTGAGATTCGGCCTGCAGAGCACCGGCAGGAGCTTGTCACCACCGGGCTGCACACTCGCTTGCGTCATCCCATCTATCTCGCTCATCTTTGCAACCTTGCCGGCTGGGCGCTGGGCAGCGGGTTGGTGATTGATTATGTTCTGCTGGCGCTGAATATTCTGGTCACTTTCCCCGTCATGATTTATATGGAAGAGCGTGAGCTGGAAGTGCGTTTTGGAGAGGCTTTCAAACGGTACAAGGACCGGGTACCACTCATCCCCGGGTTCCACTCATCTGGGGCCCGGTTCTCCGGTTCAAATGCAAATGGCCGCCGAGTTTAAGGAAAACGCGTTTAAGGAAACTGCATGATCAGACCGCAGACGCTGAGGCAAGCGCGTGAAGTTTGAATTCTTTGTGGCTGCGCGCTACCTTCGCGCCAAACGTCGCCAGGCTGTCATCAGCGTGATCACAATCATCTCGGTCATCGGCGTGGCCGCCGGCGTAGCTTCGCTCATCGTTGCGTTGTCCATCAACGCTGGATTTCAGAAAGACCTGCAAAACCAGCTGCTCGGTTCCACCTCCCACATCAATATCCTGAAAGTGCAGGCGGACGGTATCTACAATTGGCAAGACCTGATGAAGAAGCTGGAAAAGGAGCCGCACGTTACGGCTGCCGCTCCCGCTTTGTACGAGCAGGTTCTCGGCTCGCGCGGCTCACGCGCCAGCGGCATGCAGCTAAAGGGCGTAATTCCGGAATATGAAAATCGGGTGAGTGAGCTACTGAAATCGGTAACCATTGGATCTGCAAAGCCGTTGACCCCTGCACCGCCGCATAAGCCATGTGCGGAGCACGATGATTCATGCGTCCAGGAGCAGCAAGCCTTACCACCAATCGTACTAGGAAAAGATTTGGCTGAAACCATTGGCGCCACTGTGGGCTCCATCATTATGGTGACCAGCCCGCAAGGAGAGCTCACTCCATTTGGCCTGGTGCCGAAGTATGAGAGATTCAAAGTGGTTGGGATCTTTAAGTCCGGCTTCTACAACTATGACAGCGCCTGGGCTTTCATACGGCTGGCAGACGCGCAAAAGATGGCTGCGCTGGGTGATGTTGTTTCCGTGCTGGAATTCAAGATTGACGATCTTTATAAAGCGGAGCAAGTGGGAGTGGAACTGCAGAAGGCTGCAGGACCAGAGTACATGGCCACCAACTGGATGGAACAGGACCGGGCGCTTTTTCGGGCCCTGAGCCTGGAGCGAGTTGTGACATTTTTAACCATTGGATTGATCGTTTTTGTCGCAGCTCTCAACATCTTGATTTCATTGATCATGATGGTCATGGAAAAGACGAAGGACATCGCCGTGCTGGTTTCCATGGGAGCCCGGCGCAGGCAGGTCAGGCAAATCTTCATTTTGCAGGGTGTGCTGATCGGCGTGATTGGGACGGCGCTCGGGTTGATCGTCGGCTATGGGGTGGCCATAGCGGGAGCCAGATATCACTTTCTTGCCCTCAACCCGGAAGTTTATTCCATTAACTATGTACCTTTCGCGCCACGGGCCACGGACGGTCTCTTAGTGGCTGCCGTTGCGCTGCTAATCTCCTTTGTTGCCACACTTTATCCCTCCTGGTCAGCAACGCGAATTCTGCCTGCGGAGGCTTTGCGCTATGAGTGAAATGCCTAATTGCGTCACGCGGCGAAGAAGATGCAAGATGCTGAAAGACAGTTACTTCGGCTTATTGAGAATTAGGGAAATTAATCAAAACTTGAGGATTTTCGCAGACGGAATAAAGGAGTCTATCGCTCACCGAACGGGTTTACACAGTCAGAAGGTAATGGCCGCTTCAACGCGGAAAACGGCATTCAAAATGCTGGTGAATGTAACTGGCTGCACCATTGGGGTATACAAGTGCATCCAATAGAACAGCAACTTGAAATCCTCCGCGTTGATAGACTTAAGAAAGTTTATAAATCGGGCGATACAGATTTAGTGCTCTTTGACAATTTGTCCTTCCAGGTGAGGAAGGGGGAAATGCTCGCGATCGTAGGCGAATCCGGATCCGGGAAAAGCAGTTTGCTGCACATCCTGGGAACTCTTGATCGTGGTTCTGAAGGTGACGTATACTGCGCCCAGATTCAGGCAGGAAAGTTGAATGAGGATGCCGCAGCCGATTTTCGTAACCGCGAAATCGGTTTTGTGTGGCAGTTTCATTATTTGCTGCCGGAATTTACGGCACAGGAGAACGTTGCTATGCCGCTACTCATGAGAGGAATTGCCTACCGGCCCGCGATGGAGAAAGCCGCAACATGGCTTCAGGAGGTTGGTCTTGCCAATCGGAGCCATCATCGCGCAGGCGAACTCTCAGGAGGAGAGCAGCAACGGGTGGCTTTGGCCAGGGCCCTGATTACCGGGCCGCAGATTCTGATGGCCGATGAGCCCACCGGGGACCTCGACAATCGGACCGCGGAAATGGTGTTCGAACTGATCCAGCGGCTCCATCGGGAGTACCGGCTCACTTCCCTCATCGTCACCCACAACCTGGACTTCGCCCGGCGCTGCGACCGTGTTTTGAGGTTGCACCAGGGCCAGGCCGAGGAAGTGTCGCCCGCTTCTCTTCATAATTAGAATTAAGGAGAGAGGGCGAGGGAAAATTTGATTTTTTGGTTCGCTTCACTGCGAACCATTGTCCGCTCTGGATGAAAGTCGCCGGTTCGGGCAGGAAAGCTTCTCCCTGGAAGTACGGGTGTTCGTACCGGGAGAGGAGAAGATGCTTAAGGCAGAGGTGACCGAGAGCATCTGGGGTGAGGGTAACATGTTCGAGCGGTACACAGAAAAAGCCAGGCGCGTAATCTTCTTCGCGCGGTATGAGGCGAGCCAGTTTGGCTCCCCGTACATCGAGACGGAGCACCTGTTGCTCGGTCTTTTGCGTGAAGACAAAGCTTTGACCAACCGCTTTCTCCGCAGCCACGCGTCCGTGGAATCCATCCGTAAGCAGATTGAAGGACACACCACGATCCGTGAAAAGGTCTCAACGTCTGTAGATCTTCCATTGAGCAACGAATGCAAGCGTGTGCTCGCCTATGCCGCAGAAGAGGCGGAGCGCCTGAGCCACAAACACATAGGCACTGAGCATCTGCTGCTCGGACTGTTACGGGAAGAAAAGTGTTTTGCCGCCGAAATTCTGCATGAGCGTGGATTGCGCCTGAGCGCCATCCGCGAAGAACTGGCCCGCAGCACCCAGGAAAAGGCCCAGCCCCAGCGCGGACAATCGCGTGAATCTTCTCTTCTGGCTGAATTCTCCCGTGACCTGACCCAGGCCGCCATGGACAGCCAGCTTGATCCTCTGGTCGGTCGCGAAGGTGAAGTGGAGCGCGTGGTCCAGATCCTGTGCCGCCGCACCAAGAACAATCCGGTTCTGATCGGTGAACCCGGCGTGGGTAAGACCGCCATAGTGGAAGGCCTGGCCCAGCGCATCGCCGATGGTGACGTGCCCTCATTCCTGGCTGACAAAAGAATCCTGGCGCTTGATCTCTCCTTGATCGTCGCGGGAACCAAGTACCGCGGACAATTCGAAGAGCGGCTCAAGACCATCATGAAGGAGCTGATGGAGAGCCAGAATTGCATCATCTTTATTGACGAGCTGCACACGCTCGTAGGAGCCGGCTCGGCCGAGGGCTCGCTGGACGCCGCTAATATCCTGAAGCCTGCGCTTTCGCGCGGCGAGATTCAGTGTATCGGCGCAACCACGCCTGGCGAGTACCGCAAGTCCATTGAGAAGGACCGATCGCTGGAACGCCGCTTCCAGGCCGTGAAGGTTCCACCTCCGAACGAGACGGAAGCCGTAAAGATCATCTACGGGATCAAGGAACGCTATGAGAAGTTCCATGCAGTAAGCTACACCGATGATGCGATCCAGTTCGCGGTGTACCACTCGAACCGATACATCCCGGACCGCTTCCTGCCGGACAAGGCGATTGACCTGCTGGATGAAGCCGGCGCGCGCGTAAAGCTGCGCCAGACTTCTCTGCCCGACGAGATCACGGAAGTCCAGAAGCGGATCAAGTTCATCGTTCACCGGATGGAAAACGCCATTGCGAACCACGAGTTCGAGAAGGCGCGTTTCTACTCCGACGAAGAGCGCAAGGAGCGCGAGAACCTGCGCGCCCTGCGCGAGAAATATCACCTGGATGAGTCCTCCACCGGTGTTGTCAACCGCGAGGACATTGAGGAAGTAGTCAGCCGCTGGACCGGCGTGCCCATCACCTCCATCAAGGAAGAAGAGACGCAGAAGCTGCTGCGTGTGGAAGAAGAGCTGCACAAGCGCGTGATCTCGCAGGACAAGGCCATCAGCGCCCTGGCCCGCTCCATCCGCCGCTCGCGTGCAGGCTTGAAGTCGCCCAACCGGCCCATCGGATCGTTCCTGTTCCTCGGACCCACCGGCGTCGGCAAGACGGAAGTCGCGCGCACATTGGCTCAGTTCCTGTTCGGCAGCGAGAAATCGCTGATCCGCTTCGATATGTCAGAGTTTATGGAGAAGCACTCGGTCAGCAAGCTGATCGGTTCGCCTCCGGGATATGTGGGCTACGAAGAGGGTGGCCAGCTCACCGAACGCGTGAAGCGCTCGCCCTACTCCGTCGTCCTGCTGGATGAAATCGAAAAGGCGCATCCGGATGTGTTCAACATCCTGTTGCAGGTGCTTGAAGATGGCCAGCTAACTGACGGTCTGGGTAACACGGTTGATTTCAAGAACGTGATCATCGTGATGACGTCCAACATCGGCGCGCGTCACCTGATGAAGCGCAAAGGCCTCGGCTTCCAGGTAGACAAGGAAGATGTTGTCTCAGACAAGGTTGAGGACATGGTGAAATCGGAGGTTAAGCGAACCTTCAACCCAGAGTTCCTGAACCGTCTGGACGAAGTGATCATCTTCAACGCTCTGACCGATCCGGACCTTATCCAGATTCTGGAACTGCTGGTTGGACAGCTCAACGCCAACCTCGCGCAACGGCACATCACCATCACCGTGAACGAGGAAGCTAAGAAGTGGATCCTGGACAAGACGCTTACGGACCGCAGCTATGGCGCGCGTCCTCTGCGCAGGGCCTTGCAGCGGTACATTGAAGATCCGCTGTCTGAGGCGCTGATCCAGGGCACCATCACCACGCGTCCTGCGTTTATTGAGGTTTACCTCGAAGGCGACCGCCTCTTCTATCGCCAAATAGGTGAGGGCGCCGAGAACACAGAGGGAGTGCTGCTGTATAGCAACTAAACCCTGATTCTCTTTCAATCAAAAGCCGCCGATGAAATCGGCGGCTTTCTTGTTCCAAGCTGGCTCAAAGCTGGGAGGAGTTTACGGCTTTGCTATCGCCAGAGAGACAGCAGCGTGCCCTGCCGGATACGTTGCCGGTGAAAGTGGAACCAAACTCGAACCTTCCACTCGAAATGCGGATATCTCTCCCGTACTGCTGTTCAATGCATAGGAGAACTGCCCTGACGCGTCCTTCACCTGCTGGCTTGCGCTCACCTCTTGGGCCGTCGATGAAGTTTCTTTATTCAGGAGCATGATCCCCGACACGGCGCCGAGCTGTATTTTGCCTTTCACCACGTGAATTTCTGTTCGTCGCGTCCCAGACGTGAAAAAAGCCATTCCGTCGGCGCTATCGACTGAAAGGTTCGTGATCGACGGCATGGCGACTGAATCCATTTTGGTAATCGTCCCAGTTTCGCGATTCACGTCAAAGACCGTTAGTCCGCTCTTGTTCGCGACGAACAAATCCTTTTGACTGGCGGCAAGCAGGGTTGGGGACTCCGGCGCAACAAACGGCGATCCCGGCACAGGAGACAGCCCACCATCGCTGTTGATTTTGAAACCTAGAATCACGCCGGCAGACGGATCAGCGGTAAACAGGAATTGCGATGGAACCACCGCCGCCATAGGCGTCGCAGTAGGCGTGGGAGTTGGCGTTGGACTGCCGATGGGTGTGGGCGAAACGGTGGGCGAGGGAGAAAAACCCGGATTGTTCGTCACGATCCGGCGCGGTGAGATAACGCCACACGCGGCGATAAGTGCCAGTACCGAGAGCACGCATAGGCTCACCCAATGGCGTCGAACAGGGCCCGAGTGGAAATCCATAGAGAAGGATGATGCCGGCAGCCGGAAGGCTGTTGGCTCCTGCTCCGTTAAGTTTAGACGATGTTGCAAAATGGATTGCCTCTATCACGGTACTAAGGAGAAAACCCGGTTTGCGTAGTTCCGGCCATGAATGTGAGAATGCTTACATGCTTAAACCAACACTCATTTCCTGGAGCCTTACCGTGCTGCTTTTGGCCGGTACTGGAGCAGCTGTCGCGCAGAGTGGCTCCTCATCACAAACGCAGACGCCCCCAGCGGCTCCGCAACCCAAGGCTCAGTCGCCCGCCGGATCAGATCAGGCTTCATCCAATTCGCCTCTGAAGACGAACAAGGAGAAGGCAAGCTATGCGCTGGGAATGAATGTGGGTTCCAGTCTGCATCGGCAGTCGGTTGATATTGATCCTGACTTGTTTGCTCAGGGCCTGAAGGATGCAATAGCTGGCAAGAAGCCGCTAATCACTGAGGATGAAGGCCGGGCTGCTCTGATGCAGTTGCAGAATGAAGTCCGGGCGCAGCAGGCGCAGAAGATGAAGGAAGAGGGTGATACCAACAAAAAAGACGGGGACGCTTATTTGGCCGCCAACAAGGCCAAGGCTGGCGTGGTCACTCTGCCCAGCGGTCTGCAGTACAAGATTCTGAAGGAAGGTACCGGCCCCAAGCCGACGGCCACTGACACCGTGCAGTGCAACTATACCGGCACTCTCATCAACGGCACTGAGTTTGACAGCTCCGCCAAGCACGGTGGGCCGGCAACTTTCCCGGTAAATGGCGTCATCAAGGGTTGGACAGAGGCTTTGCAATTAATGCCGGTAGGATCCAAGTGGCAACTTTTTATTCCTTCTGACCTGGCATATGGCGAACGCGGCACTCCGGACGGAAGCATTGGACCCAATTCCACGCTGGTCTTTGAAGTCGAGCTGCTCTCGATTGAACAGCCGAAACCGGAGACAAAGTAGGACAACGATTCTTCTGGGAAAGGCCGCCTTGCGAATGGGCGGCTTTCATTTTGCAAAAATAGCGGCTTCTGCTGAGCGAAGCCTCTGAAGCTTTGAGAGACTCTCAATCATCTAAAGACTACCTTGAAAAACGTGAACCTGACCGTCTATACCGCCCCATGGTGCCGTGATTGCCACATAGCTAAACGCTGGCTGGCGCAGCACCAGATTACCTACAAAGAAGTGAACATCGAAGAAGTTCCTGGCGCCGCAGAGGAAGTAATCCAGAGGACCGGCAAGCGCGCCATCCCGCAGTTCGTACTGGATGGCAAGTGGGTCCAACCCTACATTCCCGGTCGCGGATTCCTGTATCAGGAGATGGCGGAGCTATTCGGCGTAGGACAGCAAACATCTACCGCCGGCTGATCTGTCGGCCGCGGAATGTAGGATTTTCTAGCCCATCTGTTTTTCTTCTTGCTTCTCCTGCGGCCCGTGCCAGCGCAATGAGGCAGGTATACGTAAGCGCAGCACTCGTTCACGCCGCTGCTCCTCTTCCAGAGAGAGTTCACGTGCCTTGAGCAGGTCATCAATGGCGACCATGCCCAGCAACTCCGGTTCCTCCCCGCGTTTCACCACGGGAAAGCGCGTGAGAGTGGTAGTGGCCATGCGGTTGACGACGAAACGTAAAGGCTCGTCAGTATAAGCAACCACCGGCTCTTTGCCGATTACTTCTCGCAAATGGATGCGGCCGGCTTCAGAAGGTTCAATATTGGCCATGATCTTGGCCAAATCACCGCGCGTAAACACTCCCACCAGCATGCGGTTATCATCGATGACCGGATAAACTCGTTGTCCCCGCCGGTTCTCGTGCTCCACGGTCTGCCTCAGCTCGGCCAGGGTGCTCTCTGCCGGGAAGGCGGTGATGCTGGTTCGCATCACATCTTCCACTGACATGGATTCCATGGGATCCACCACATATTCGCGCGTAAGGTGATGGCCGCGGCGGCTGAGCTTTTCCGTAAGGATGGAGCGCGGCAAGGTGAGCGCCGTAAACGCATGCGCCGCCATGCAGGCAATGAGCAACGGAAAAATCGAGTGATAGTCGCTTGTCAGCTCAAAAGCGAAAATCACCCCTGTAAGCGGCGCGCCCAGAGCGCCTGAAAGGATGGCGCCCATCGCGATCAGCGGCCAGAATCCCTGGCCCTGATTCGGCAAGAACAATGCCTCCAACGCACCCAGCGACCCACCCATCATCAGCAACGGAGCCAGCACACCACCGGATGTTCCGGAACCCAGAGAAATCGCCCAGATGACTGACTTCACCAGCAGCACGCCAAGAATCAGCTTCAGGGTGACATTGCCCTTGAGCAGATCGGCGATAACGTCATATCCCACGCCCAGCGCGCGCGGATAGATCAAGCCGCCAATGCCTACTACAAGGCCGCCAATAGCAGGCCACCACATCCAGTGGATACGCTTCATGTGGGCAAATGCATCTTCCACGCCGTAGACAAAATTGCTGAGAGCGCCGGCCAGCGCTCCTGCCAGAATTCCGGTAAGCAGGCAGCCGAACATGATGGCAGGGCTGAATGTGACTTCATGCGTCGGGACAGGGAAAATTGGCCCCGGACCAAGCAGATGAATCCTGGCCGCTTCAGCGGCAACGCTGGCAAGAACTACAGGGATGAAGCTGCGCGGCTTCCACTCAAAAAGCAGAAGCTCTACCGCCAACAGGACTGCCGCAAACGGAGCGGCGAAAGTGGCGGACATGCCGGCCGCAGCACCGGCCACCAGAAGGGTCTTGCGCTCAGCGCTGGTGAGATGAAAAAACTGGGCGATCAATGATCCGAACGCCCCGCCGGTCATGATGATTGGGCCTTCGGCGCCGAACGGCCCGCCGGAACCTATTGCAATGGCGGCCGAAACCGGTTTCAGGATGGCCACGCGGGGTTCCACCTTAGCGCCGCGCAGCAGAATGGCCTCAATTGCTTCAGGAATGCCGTGACCGCGAATCTTATCAGACCCGTACCGCGCCATCAGACCAACGATGATGCCGCCAATGATCGGTACAAAAAGGGCCAGCCAGCCAATATGATGCTGCGCCAACGAGATGGAGCGAATCGGCCACACCGCGCCCGCTGGTGAGCTGAAAGCTGTGCTCGCTCTGAGATAGAAAAAAAGATTGGTACAGAAGCCGATGAGTCTTAAAAGGATCACCGCCACATAAGCGGCAACCACGCCAATAACAATCGCCAGCACTGAAATGGGCAAGACACGCCAAGTGGTAGAAAAATCCCTGAGCGACTCTACGGAAGATTCCAGATGTTTTACTGATTTATGAGGTTTGGCCGGGGTGAATTCTTTCATGAACCTGCTTTCTTGATAACAGCTTTTCGCAGCTTGTTGTCCGCAGCGCTGACGGTTTTGTCGTCGGTCAACCGAAGTACCGATTCCACCAGCATGGGACCTATGCTGCGCAACTCCTGGCGGGCAGCGCTGCCCAGCTTGCGAAGCAGTCCTTCTCCTTCAGAAGTAAGAGCCAGTGTAACCTGCCGCCGGTCACTTGACGAGCGCTGGCGCCGCAGCATGTTCCTTTCTTCGCAACGGTCCACCAGTTCCACCATGCTGTTGTGGTTCAGCTGCATGCGCTCTGCCAGGCACGTAATGGTCGGTACCTGGGACTTGGGAAGCCCCTTGATAGCCAGCAGCAGCTGGTATTGCTGCGGATTAATGCCAAACTGACGGACTTCTTCCTCCATATGGCGCAAGAACTTGCGGAGCTGGTACCGAAACTCCGCCAGGGCCACATACTCAGATTCCTGGAGAGGACGTGAATTCTTTTCTTTTGACATTATATCGCTCCGCGATGTAATATGCATACATTCTGCTAGATTCGAGCCTGGCCCTCTTCCGGGGCACCATCCCGGGAGGGGGCCGTAAAGTTCTTAGCAAGTCCCGGCTCCCAGCCGGAACTGTTGAAATACTTAGATTCCCCTATAGCAAGAGTGCTTCCATTATGGTGCAGACGCGCTGATCTGCAAAGGACTATTGGTAAAGGCAGCTTCCCAGCATTTATCATCGCAGGTTCTCTGGTATCCACTTCCTCTTGAGGAGAGCCCTTGATCCCCCGTTACGCGCGCCCGGAAATGGGAAAAATCTGGAGTGATGAAAATAAATTTCGCTGCTGGCTTCAGGTGGAGGTTGCAGCCAGCCTGACTCTGGCCGAAGCAGGCATCGTACCGCCGGAAGCCGCCCAGGCTATTGCCCGCAAGGGCGATTTCGACTTGAGACGGATCCATGATATTGAAGCCGAAGTTAAGCATGACGTGATTGCCTTTACCACCGCAGTCGCAGAAAAGATTGGTCCGGAAGCGCGCTGGCTGCATTACGGTTTGACCTCGAATGACGTGGTTGATACAGCGCAGGCCCTTCAGATCAAGGAGGCCTCGCGGATCATCCGGGACGACCTGGAAAAATTGAAAGCCGTTCTTGGTCGCCGGGCCCAGGAATTCCGGCACACTCCCACGATCGGGCGTACCCACGGCATCCATGCTGAACCCACCACCTTTGGACTGAAGCTGGCCAACTGGTACGCGGAAACTGAGCGCAACATTGCCCGCTTTGAACGCAGTACGGAAGAAATGCGAGTAGGCAAGCTTTCCGGCGCGGTGGGGACTTTTGCCCACCTTGAGCCTGAGATGGAGGTCCGCATCTGCGAACGGCTTGACCTTCAGGCTGCACCGATCTCCTCCCAGGTGATCCAGCGGGACCGCCATGCCTACTATGTGGCCACACTGGCGACGATAGCTGCCACATTGGACAAAATTGCCACGGAAATCCGCCATCTGCAGCGGACTGAAGTTCGCGAAGCAGAAGAATATTTCAGCGAGAAACAAAAGGGCTCATCCGCCATGCCGCACAAGCGGAATCCCATCACTTGCGAGCAGATCTGCGGGCTGGCTCGCGTGATCAGGTCCAACGCTCAGGCGGCCTTTGAAAATGTGGCTTTGTGGCATGAGCGCGACATCTCGCACTCCTCGGTAGAGCGGGTGATCCTGCCGGATTCCACCATTCTGGTGGACTACCTGCTGGCGAAAACGACGAACCTCATTGACACTCTGCTCGTCTATCCCAACCGCATGCTCAAAAACCTGGAAAGCACGGGTGGCCTGGTCTTCAGCGGCCAATTGCTGCTCGATCTTGCCGAACACGGAATGTCTCGAGAAGACGCTTACCGCCTGGTACAGAAGCATGCGATGCGTGCATGGAAAGAAGACCTGAATTTTCGCGAGCTGGTGATGAACGATTCGGAGATCACATCACGCGTGCCGCCGAAACAAATTCAACAGGCATTTTCAATCGAGAGGCAGTTGAGGAACGTGGATAAGATCTTTGAAAGAGTCTTCGGAAAAGCTCACCACTGATCAACACAAATGACACTGATCATGCTTTTTCATATTTCAGATTGATCAGTGCTATCAGTGGTGAGTTGCTAAACCGAAATCGTAAACGACGTCTCCGTCCTGGTTACCGGCCGGTACATGGTGTCACGCTCCACCGGTTCGCGGCCGGCTTCGCGGATCAGACGCTCAAGATCGCTGCGGCGCATGCCCTGTGGCGTGGTTGCGCCGGCGTCGTGATAGATCTTCTCTTCTACCACGGTGCCGTCTATATCATCAGCACCGAAGCGTAGTGCGATCTGAGCGATTTTCGGCCCCAGCATCTGCCAATAGGCCTTGACGTGCGGAAAATTATCCAGAACCAGGCGGCCAATGGCGATCTGCTTGAGATCCAGCATGCCAGTCGTCGTGAACAGATGCTGAAGTGGCGTGTTGGCCGGATGGAACGCCAACGGAATAAAAGTCTGGAAGCCGTGGGTTTCATCCTGCAACTCGCGCAGCCGGACCAGGTGGTCAGCGCGGTCTTCTTCATTTTCCACGTGGCCGTAAAGCATAGTGGCGTTGGATTTGAGGCCGATCTTGTGGGCAGTGCGGGCGGTATCCAACCACTGGTCACCATCGATCTTGTGATCACAAATCACACGCCGGACGCGCTCATGGAAAATCTCTGCGCCGCCTCCAGGTAGCGAATCGAGCCCTGCGTTTTTGAGCTGCCGCAAGGTCTCTTCAATGGTCAGCTTGGCCCGCTTGGCCAGGAAAGCAATCTCCACCATGGTCAGCGCCTTCAGGTGCACTTGTGGAAAGCGCTCTTTAAGGCCGGAGATCAGGTCAAGGTAGTACTGGAACGGCAGGTCGGGATGCAGGCCACCAACGATATGGAATTCTGTCACCGCTTCTGAGTAGCCTGACGCCGCGGCTTCAAAAGCCTCTTCCAGCGCCATGGTGTACGCCCCGGGAGCATCCTTCTTCCGTCCGAAGGCGCAAAGGCGGCAGGCAGCTACGCAAACATTCGTCGGATTGATGTGACGGTTGACGTTGAAATACGTCAGGTTGCCATGCATCCGCTCGCGCACATGGTTGGCGAGCCAGCC